>JBILRU010000046.1:0-15624 GCA_044372485.1 Crocinitomicaceae bacterium | reverse complement strand
GATGTCTTTCTCCCTCGTAACGGTTTATAGTTTTGTTCCAATTTTGGTGAAAATTGAAGGTGGTTCACCTTTTCAATATTTATTTAAACACTTAATTTACGTGGTCATCGGATTTGCTTCCATGTTTGCCATCCACCGAGTAAATTCAAAATACATTAGTCAACTCGCAAAATTCTCCTATTACCTTGCGATTGCCCTCTTGCTTTTTACCTTGTTTTTTGGAACGGAAGTCAATGGCGCTGGACGTTGGATCCGAATTCCATTTGTGAAATTAACCTTTCAATCTTCTGATTTTGCCAAATTAGCCTTGATTATTTATGTCAGCCGGATACTCGTTAAAAAGAAAGATAAACTAAACAGCTGGAAAGAAGGAATTCTTCCATTGCTGATTCCCATTGGTGTGATCTGCACCTTGATTGTCAAAGACAACTTCTCTACAGCAGCCATGTTATTCTTACTCTGTATGGCATTACTTTATATTGGCAAGGTTCCATGGGGGAAATTATTCGCTATGGCTGGAGTTGGGATTGCGCTGGCATCATTGGCAGTCATCTTTCACATCACCTTTCCCGAGGTGGGACTCCTTCCGCGTTTCGATACATGGAAGAATAGATTGACGAATCGAATGGAAAGTGATTCTCAGGATATTAAAACGGCACAAGCAAATGCACAAGCAAAAAATGCTCAATTAGCCATTCACGTTGGATCCCTGTTTGGACAAGGGGTTGGTGATGGAAAATTGAAAGAATACTTACCAGAAGCATATGCAGATTTCTACTATGCCACTTTCGTAGAAGAATTTGGATTTTTAATGGCCGCATTTTTAGCCTTGTTGTACTTGATTTTACTTTATCGTATCATTAAGATTGCCCTAAAAACAACAGACCTTTTTCAATCGTATGTTTCGTTGGGAATTGGTATTCACCTCCTAACTCAGGCAAGTATTAATATGTTGGTTTGTACTGGAGTTTTTCCAGTTACCGGACAAAACATGCCCTTCCTTGCGATGGGTGGCTCCGCTTTGATTATGGCTTGTGTTTCCATTGGCGTTATTCAGGCATTTGCAAAAGATTTAGAAAAAGAAAAAGACGAAGCTTCTTTCGAGCAAGCATAAAATGAAACAAGTAATGAGTATTCAACGGGTAATAATTTCAGGTGGTGGGACAGGCGGACATATTTTCCCGGCTGTAGCCATAGCTGATGAAATAAAACGAAGAAATCCAACTGTAT
Organism: Crocinitomicaceae bacterium; assembly: GCA_044372485.1. GTDB lineage: Bacteria > Bacteroidota > Bacteroidia > Flavobacteriales_D > Crocinitomicaceae > UBA952. The sequence continues at coordinate 14,394 of JBILRU010000046.1, read as the reverse complement.
CCATATTATTTGTTGGAGCAATTGGAAAAATGGAAATGGAAAAAGTTCCTCAAGCAGGATACGAAATTGTTGGATTGCCCATCGCCGGACTTCAACGTAAATTGACATTATCAAATTTCTTATTGCCATTCAAAATCTTAAAAAGTTTGTTGAAGGCCCATTCCATTGTTAAAAATTTTAAACCGCAATTAGTCATTGGTGTTGGTGGATACGCAAGTGGTCCAACCTTGCAAATGGCCAATATGTTGCGCATCCCCACACTCATCCAAGAACAAAATTCTTTCCCCGGGAAAACCAATCAGTTATTGGCGAAAAAAGCCGCAAAAATATGCACAGCATATAGCGGAATGGAAAAGTTTTTTCCAACGTCCAAAATCATCCAAACGGGAAATCCAGTGCGAAATTTGGTGTCAAAACATGCAGATTTACTTAGCGAAGCACAGACCTTCTTTCACTTGGATCCATCTAAAAAGACCATTCTTGTGATCGGCGGAAGTTTGGGCGCGCGTACATTAAATGAAAGCGTGTTAAATCATATCGGAGCATTATCAGTATCGAACGTTCAAGTTATCTGGCAATGTGGAAAAAACTACTTAAATCAGATTGAAGAACAATTCGATGATTCTTGGAAAGCAACCGTACAAGTTCATGCGTTTATCCAACGAATGGACTTAGCTTATGCCACAGCTGATTTAATCATTTCACGAGCAGGCGCATTGTCTGTTTCGGAACTTACATTGATTGGAAAACCTTGTATTTTGGTTCCTTCTCCAAATGTATCAGAAGATCATCAAACGAAAAATGCCACGGCACTTGTGAAACAAGATGCTGCCGTTTTGGTGAGTGATGCACAATCGAAAGAAACATTGATACCCATTGCCATTGAATTGTTAAACAACCCAGTTTCTTGTGAGCAATTAGCAAGATCTATCCGTCTTTTAGCCAAACCAAATGCCTGCATTGAAATAGTCGATGCGTGTGAATCAATCATCTAAGCAAATGCAACAATTCGAGCAATATAAACAGGTTTATTTTATCGGAATTGGTGGTATTGGCATGTCAGCTTTGGCGCGTTATTTCAATCAAAATGGACTGGTCGTTGGTGGCTATGATAAAACACCATCACCATTAACCAAACAGCTGGAGGAAGAAGGTTGTATGATTCACTTTGATGATATGGGTGACCAACTTCCTGAACAATTCACCGATAAAATGAATACGCTCGTGGTTTATACTCCTGCCATCAAGGAACTTGGAGAATTACTCTTTTTTAAAACAGGTGGATTCACACTTCTGAAGCGTGCAGAAGTTTTGGGAATGTTGACACGTCAATCCAAAGGACTTTGTGTCGCAGGAACACATGGGAAAACAACAACGAGTAGCATGTTGGCGTTTATGTTGGATCAATCAAACATGAAATGCAATGCTTTTCTTGGAGGAATTGCGACGAACTTTCAGTCGAATCTGGTATTGAACAAAGACAGTTTGTATACGGTTATTGAAGCTGATGAATTTGATCGCTCTTTTCTTCATCTTTCGCCATTTGCTTCCATTATCACATCAGTAGATCCGGATCACTTAGATATTTACGGAACAGCGGAGCAATTCAAAGAAGGGTTTCGTCAGTTTGCAATGAAACTAGATCCCAAAGGAGTTTGTTTGCAAAAAGAAGGGCTGAATTTACCGTCCTTAGGAACAACCTTCACCTATGCCGTAGAATCAGAGAGCGCTGACTATTCCGTAGTTAATCTTCATTGGGTTGATGGATTTTTATCTGCAGATATTCGCTTGAAAAACACATGGTGGCGTTCTGTCCAATTTGGATTACCAGGAATTCATAATGCAGAAAATGCACTTGCTTGCGTTGGCCTTCTTCATGAATTGGGAATGGATGAAAATCAAATCCGTTCTGGACTAAAAAATTTCCTTGGCGTCAAGAGACGATTTGAGTACATCATTCGAACAGAAAAACTGGTATATGTAGACGATTATGCCCATCATCCTCAGGAGATAGCAGCTTTAGTGAACTCCATCAAATTGTTATATCCAGGAAAGAAAATAACAGGAATTTTTCAGCCTCACCTATTTTCGAGAACCAAAGACTTTGCGGATGATTTCGCAGAAGAACTTTCCGAATTAGATGAATTAATACTCCTCCCCATTTATCCAGCACGCGAAGAACCAATGCAAGGGATTACCAGTGAGTGGCTTCTTTCTAAATGTAAAAATGAAAAAAAATCGATTAAAAAACCAAGTGAATTGTTGCCTTATTTAAGTCAATACACAGAAGGCGTACTTCTAACAATTGGCGCGGGAGACATCGATCGATTGGTGCCATCTTTAAAAGAATTATTAACGATAAATCTAGCTGATTGACATGAAGAATTGGATGAAAATTAGTTTGTGGATTTTGGTAACAGCAGGAGTAGTAATCATCTTGGTCTTTGCTAATCAGGAAGAAAACGAAAAAAAATATGATGAACCTAAGATTTCCATACATGTTGACGGTGACGCTTTTTTAACCGAACCAGAACTTATCGACCGACTTAAACTTCATCGCCTGATTCAAAAAAATGACCAAGTTGGGAACTTAAATATTCGAAAAATTGAATATGTCATTTCGCGGATGCCAGAAGTTAAGAATGTAAAGGTCTTCAAACGTATTGGAAATAAGTGGGATATACAGTTGAATTTGCGAAAACCAATCGCGCGAATCTTTAATAAATTAGGTCAAAGTTTTTACCTAGATGAAGACGGATTCTTAATGAATCGATCTAGTTTGCATACCGCACGTGTACTCGTTTTTTCAGGATTCATTAAAGACCGGTTTAGCCCAAATTCGATTGATAAAATTATTAACAACGATTCCTTGAAAAGTATTCGAAATTTAGATGATATCTATCGAATTTCAAATTATGTTTGTAAGGATCCAATATTGCATAAAATGATTGGTCAAGTTTACCGTGAAAAGAACGGTGATTTTGTACTAATTCCCATTGTAGGCGATCAAAAAATCAATCTCGGAACAGCCAATTCGGATGAAGATGTGAAAGATAAATTTGAACGGATATTGGAGTTTTACAAAGAAGCAATGCCCTATGAAGGGTGGGATAAGTATAGCGAAATAAGTGTAAAGTATGAAGGACAAATCGTTTGTAGAAAAAGAGCCAACTAGCGAAGTGAAGCGTAGCAAGATTGTTGTTGGACTCGATATCGGGACAACGAAAATTGCCTGCTTCGTTGGACGCAAAAACGAACACAATAAAATTGAAATCGTTGCATTAGGAAAAAGTGAATCCCTTGGTGTCATGCGCGGAGTGGTTTCGAACATCGAGCGCACTGTGCAATCCATAAACACAGCGGTTGACCTAACACAGAAATCTGTGGATGGGGATTTGAAAGTGAAAAATGTCAATGTTGGTATTGCCGGACAGCACATCAGTAGTATTCAATACAGAGGAATGTATACGCGACGAGATGCACAAGGTGAAATTACACAAAAGGACATCGATGCATTCGTAGACGATGTGTATCAATTGGTGATGACACCAGGTGAGGAAATTGTGACAGTGATTCCTCAGGAATACATCGTAGACAATGAAGCGGATATCAAAGATCCAATTGGAATGGGTGGAGTACGTCTAGAAGCGAATTTCCACATCATTACCGGACAAGTGAACAACGTGAAAAATATTAAGCGTTGTGTGGATCGTGCAGGATTAAATGTGAAAGAAATAATTTTGGAGCCTATTGCATCTGCTGAAGCAGTGTTGAGCGACGAAGAAAAAGAAGCAGGTGTTGTTTTGGTTGATATCGGCGGTGGAACAACGGATGTTGCGATCTTCCAAGATGGATTGATTCGTCATACTGCTGTTATACCATTTGGTGGAAACGTGATTACAGACGATATCAAAGAAGGATGTCGCATCATGCAACGTCACGCTGAATCATTGAAAGTGAAATTTGGAAGTGCTTTAGCTTCGGAGAGTAAAGAAAATGAAGTTGTATGTATTCCAGGTTTACGTGGACGCGATCCAAAAGAAATTACTTTGAAAAACCTTGCGAGTATCATTCAAGCACGTATGGAAGAAATCATTGAGTTGGTAAATTTTGAAATCATTAACTCAGGATATTCTAAAAAAATAATTGGTGGTATCGTTGTTACGGGTGGAGGAGCTCAATTAAAGCACCTGACTCAACTCTTCGAATACATGACCGGTATGGATACGCGAATTGGTTATCCAACTGAACATTTAGCTAATACCAATGATTTAGATAAATTGGCTAGTCCAATGTTTTCAACGGGAATTGGACTTGTATTGAAAGGATTTGAGGCCGCAGAGAAATCTGGACTGGATTTCATCCCTAAAAAAGAGGAGGTTTCAGCTACGAGTCACACAGCAATAACACACTCGAATCCAAGAAGAGACCGTGGGTTTTTGGATAAATTGAAACAGTCAGTTGGTGAATTTTTTGATGATAAAGATTAATAGAAAAAAATAATGGATATGGAATTTGACTTACCTAAAATGGGTGCAGCAGCAGAAAGTAACGCGAACTCAATCATCAAAGTAATTGGTGTCGGAGGAGGTGGTTCGAATGCGGTAAATCACATGTTCTTGCAAGGAATTGTTGGAGTAGATTTTATCGTGTGTAATACGGATCGTCAGGCTTTGGATATTTCTCCAGTCCCACACAAAATTCAGTTGGGTCCAACCTTAACTGAAGGTAGAGGTGCTGGAATGATTCCTGAGATGGGAATGAATGCAGCTATTGAAAACATCGAAGAAATTCGTGAAATCCTTTCCAAAAACACGAAAATGGTTTTTGTTACTGCAGGAATGGGTGGTGGTACCGGAACAGGTGCGGCGCCAGTGATTGCACAAGTAGCGAAGGACCTCGGAATTTTAACGGTTGGAATCGTAACCGTTCCTTTCAATTTTGAAGGAAGAAAACGCCGCCAACAAGCGGAAGAAGGTTTAGACAAAATGCGTCAAAACGTAGATACCTTGTTAATTATCAACAATGAGCGTTTACGTGAATTTGGTAAAAACATGTCCCTTTCAAGTGCTTTCTCGCATGCAGATAACGTATTGACAGTAGCAGCCAAAGGAATTGCGGAAGTAATTTCAGTGACAGGAACAATCAATGTTGACTTCAATGATGTAAACACCGTTCTTCGAAACAGTGGACAAGCAATCATGGGAAGTGCTATTGCAGCTGGTGAAGACCGTGCGCTTGTTGCCGTGAAAGAGGCCTTGACTTCTCCATTATTGAACGACAACGACATCAACGGTGCAAGCTATGTCTTATTAAACATCACTTATGGAGATCAAGAAGTGATGATGGATGAAATTACAGAAATAACGGATTACATTCAGGATGCTGCAGGTGCAACGGCTGATGTCATTTGGGGTCACGGATATGATGCTGCCTTAGGTGATAAAATTTGTATTACGTTAATCGCAACAGGATTCTCTTCCTCCCCAATCACGGGTTTTGAGAGAGCTCCAGAGCGCAAGATCGTCGCGCTGGAGGATGAAAACAGAAAAGAGATTGTTAGTCCGCTAGAATCTCCTGTACAACACACAACGATCCAGAGTGAAATAAATCAAGAGCCTTTTTTGAAAGCTGATGAAACGTTTGTGAGTCAAGCACCAATCTCTACACCTGAGCCTACTCCAATCAATGTTGTGGAAGAACCAATCGTTGAAACAACGCGTTTTGAATTGGAGGAACCAACAGTAAGTGAAAACTTTTCCTATCATTTGGACGAGGAAGTAAATTCAGTTGCGGATATGCATGCTTTTGATGTGGAAGCATCTGTAGATAACTTAGAGGATAACAATGCTTTTTCTTGGGACGTAATGGATGCCAGTTCATCTGCAATGGAAGAGGAAGTGGTTTACCAGGCTCCAATTCATTTGGTGTCTGAAGTGGAGGGACCGGAATCAATCGTTCGCCACATGTTGGAAGATGATGCAGAGGAACGCATGAGCATCGAACCTGCGAAACGCATTCTTTCTCCTGAAGAACAACAACGCAAAGCACAAGAACGTGTTTCTCGTATTCAAGAATACACTGCGAAATTGAAAAAAGCAGAAGGCATCGTGGAATTTGAAAATGAGCCGGCTTTTGTTCGTCGAAATATAAGTATCCAACAAACGACACCAAGTACGGAAGAACGTTTCTCTCGCTTTGGTTTATCTCAAGATGAGGATGGTCGAGTTGGATTAAGAACGAATAATTTCTTACACGATAACGTAGACTAATGGGATTTACTGAACTGATTAACGAGGATATCAAAAAAGCAATGCTAGCTAGAGAAAAAGAAAAGTTAGCTGCTTTGAGAGATATTAAATCCAAACTATTATTGGAAGCTACTTCGGGTAATGGAGAGGTGAGTGATGAAGCGGGCATGAAAATTTGCATGAAGTTGCACAAGCAACGAATGGAAACCTATGAGTTATATATTGCTCAAAATCGTCAAGATTTAGCAGATGATGAACTTTTTCAAGCGAAAATTATTGAGGCGTACTTGCCGAAAATGATGGATGAGGAAGAAGTGAAAGCAGAAGTAGTTGCGGCAATTCAAGCTGTAGGTGCAAGCGGACCTCAGGACATGGGAAAAGTAATGGGTCTACTCAGTGGAAAATTAGCTGGTAAAGCGGATGGAAAATTAATCGCCAACCTTGTAAAAGAATTATTGGCGAAATAATGATAACAAACAACAAACAACGAAAAACGCATCTAATGGTGCGTTTTTCTTCGTTTATACAAGATTAATCAAATGAAAGTTAGCTTAGCGGAAACAATTCGAGCTTACCACCAAAAAGGATGGTCCCCAGCCACCTCTACTAATTATTCGTTTAAGGAAAATGGTCATATTTGGGTGTCGCGTTCTGGTGTGGATAAATCCACGTTTAGTGCGGAGGATTTTATTCCAATCGATGAGAATGGAGTCGTTCAAACGCCATTTAAAGACGTGAAACCGTCCGACGAAACCATGATTCATGTCCTGATATATCGACTTTTCCCCGATGCTCAAGTCATTTTGCACAGTCATTCAAAAAATCCAGTTTTGATCTCGATGAAAAATGATCGGTTTTTTGCTGTAGAAAACTATGAACTTCAAAAAGGATTCGCTGGTGTGAAAACACATGACTGCCGCATTGAAATTCCTATTTTTGAAAATGCGCAAGATATGGCTTACTTCGAACAAATACTTCCAGAACGAAAAGCAGATATTCAACAGCATTGCTTTATGATACGTCAACACGGAACGTATGCGTGGGGAGAAAATCTTTTCGCTGCGAAGAGACATTTGGAATCCTTGGATTATCTTTGTGAATGTGAATTAGAACGAATCTGATGGCTATACTATCTATCCCAAACCAACATGTTCAACTATCGGATCCTCAAGAAATAAGGACCTTCATGAACCAAAGAGGAATTTTCTTTGACCAATGGTCTTGCGCTGTCCTGTTTGATGATACAGCAAGTGCTGATGAAATTCTAGCGGCATACGCATCGGATTTAAATCCATTCATGCAAAATGGAGGCTATGAAACAGCGGATGTCATTTCCATCAATGCGCTAACAGAAAATTATGAAGCGATTCGCGCTAAGTTTTTGGCTGAACATACACATTCAGAAGATGAAATTCGATTTTTTGTGGATGGACAAGGATTGTTTTGGTTTCACATGGAAAACGAAGATGTCTTCAATCTGCTCTGTGAACGCGGTGATTTAATATCAGTTCCTGCTGGAACAAAACATTGGTTCGATGCCGGTGAAACAAATCCATTCGTAAAAGCTATTCGCATATTTATAGACATGTCGGGTTGGATTCCGGAATATACGGAATCAGGTTTGGAGCAACAGTTTAAAGATTTTAATTTTCCAAAACGTGGATAGTCAAATAAAGTACATATTAAGTGATATCGAAGGAACAACCTCTTCTATTTCCTTCGTCGTAGATGAATTATTTCCCTATTTCAGAGAGCATATTCAAGAGTTACCAAAAATGGCTCAAGTAAGTGAAGTGAAGGAATCTTTTTCCCAAGTAATGAAACTAGTGAAAGAGGAGGAAGGAAAAAGCATCACAACCACGGAAGAAGTCATTGCTTACCTTGACAAATGGAGCCGTGAGGACAGAAAAGTTACTCCGCTTAAAACCTTACAGGGATTTGTGTGGAAAAAAGCATACGAGGACGGTGATATCAAAGGACATGTCTATGACGACGTGCCGACCTGTTTCAATAAATGGAGAGCGAATGGAATGAAAATTGGTATTTTTTCTTCCGGATCTATTCATGCTCAAAAGCTATTATTTCAATATAGTTGCTTTGGTGACTTGAGTAAACACCTCTCAAATTACTTTGATACGAAGACTGGAGCTAAACGCGATCCAGAAACCTATAAAACGATTGCCGAAATTCTAGACCTTGAGCCGCAGCAAATTTTATTCTTATCCGATATCTCGGAAGAATTGGAAGCCGCTAATGGAATGGGATATCAAACAATTCAATTGGTACGACCTGGAACGAATGTATCATGGAAAAACTCAGTGTCTAGTTTCAACGAGATTTAAGTCAAAATAATTTTAGACATAAAAAAAGCCGATCAATTGATCGGCTTTTTCATTTTGATAAGAGGATTTCTTAGTTGTTGATTGGTGCACCAGCGTTGTTAACTGGAGTTCCAACTTCTGGAGCTGGACCAACTTCACCTTTAATACGAATCACTTTGTTTGGCTCGTTGATAGCGTTTGAAGTGATGGTTACGTTTTTGTTGATTGGACCTGGACGGTTTGTATCGTATTTCACACGAATAACACCTTTCGCTCCTGGTGCAATTGGGTCTTTCGGCCATTCAGGAACTGTACATCCACAAGATCCTTTCGCGTTTGAAATAATCAAAGGCTCGTCTCCTGTATTTTTGAATTCGAAATTACAATATGGTTCTCCACCGTATTTGATGTTGCCATAATCATGCGTTTCTTTACTGAATTCGATTTTTGCACCTTTTTCAATTTGTGCGTTTACTGAGTTCATTCCCAAAACGGCGATGAACATAATTCCAAAAGATAAAAATAGTTTTTTCATGGTCGATTAATTTTATAAATCAAACATACGTAGGATTCATTTGCCCGATTTTTATTTAACTAAATGTTAACAGATTTTATTTTCTATGTCGGATTACTAAAATACACTTTTACAGGCTATTTTTTAATCCATCCTCGCTTTATAAATAGGGATACAAGTCCGATGGACAGTACTAACATAAAGGCAATCACCGAGTAGTAACCATACGTATACTTTAACTCTGGCATGTGCTCGAAATTCATTCCGTAAACGCCCACAATAAACGTTAAGGGAATAAAGATGGAACTTACCACTGTTAATACACGCATAATTTCATTCATGCGTTGTCCTTGAGCGGCGTAATATAAATTCGCCATTCCTTCTAAAATTTGCTTATTAGCATCTATTTCTTCCAAAACACTCATGCATGAGGATCGTAAACTTCGAAAGTAATGTCGATTGCTACTTTGTATAAATGGACTCTCGCTATTTTCTAATTGATTCGTGACATCACGCATGGGTTGAGCAATCTTTCGTAACTCAATCAGCTTGCGTTTTTCCAATTCTATGCTGGCTAATATGGATTTGTCTTGAATACGGTGAAGTTGAATATCAATTACTTCGATCTGGGAAGAAATTTCCTCTAAAACTTCGAAGTAATTATCAATGATGGCCTCCAACATTCTGAACATGAGAAAATCGGATCCTTTTGTTCGAATTTTCCCTCTTCCTTTTTCAATGCGGTCACGCACATCAGGAAAGTGATCAGAAGGTTTGTCCTGGAAGGAGATCAAATAATTCTCGCCCATTAAAAACGAAATTTGGTCCTGATGAAGAAATGGATTCCCAAGTTCCTTTGGCAAAGCAGACATCACATGGAAGGACATATACTTGCTGTATTCTTCTACTTTCGGTCTTCGTACTTGTTGGTGGATGCTCTCGATGGATAATTTATCTATGCCCAGTTTATGGCATAACTGTTCAATCGATTCTGTATCCTCAATTCCGTGAAAGTTTAACCAAGCTACATGGTCATTGTCCAGTTCGGACTCTAAAAACTCATTGGCGAAATACGAAGGTGACTCCTGCTTAACGGAGTAAAACGTAGCATTGTATTTATAAAGCTGAATGTTCCCCATGGTGTTGTTGCTCTTTCGTCGGTGTTTGATTTAATGCACATCCTTCACAACTGGAGTTCTTTTTATAAAATTGATTCCAAATCCGTCTTCCCAAGTAAAACACGGAAAGTACTAGTGCGAAAAGAATAATGATCGTTTGCATATCAATACGAATATACGATTTATCCATGAATTTAGGAGAGAATGACAAAAGTAAGCCAAGCTGAAAAATAAGCTAATAATCCCATGAAAACCAATTGAATAACTGGCCATTTCCAAGAATTTGTTTCGCGTTTTACAACGGCCATTGTTGCCATGCACTGCATCGCAAAGACATAGAATACCATTAAAGAAACGCCGCTAGCTATGGTGAAAACGGGCATGCCATCTGCCTTAACTTCATTGCGCATGCGGTCGATAAGCAATGATTGTTCGTCACTTTCGTCCTGAATCGCATAAATGGTTGCTAAGGAACCTACGAACACTTCCCTTGCTGCAAAGGATGTAATCAATGAAATACCAATTTTCCAATCGTAACCTAGAGGTGCGATAACTGGCTCCATACCTTTACCAAGAATCCCAATGTAGGAATTGGAAAGTTTACATGCGTCCATCGCCTTCGTTTGTTCTTTTTCCGTCATAGACTGATAAGCACTTGTTTTGCTCAATCCATGCATAGAACCGTTCATGTCAGGACCAAAACTCGCAAGGAACCAAAGAATGATGGAGATTGCCAATATGATTTTTCCGGCGTCAAGAATAAATATTTTTACTTTTTCAAGTACGTTTATAAAGACATTTCCCCAACGTGGATTCTTGTAATCTGGCAATTCTAAAAGTAAAAAACCTTTTTCTTTTTGCTTGATCATCAACTTTAAAAGAAATGAAACAATCAGTGCAAAGACAATCCCTAAGCTATATAATCCAAATAGGACGATTCCCTGTAAGTTGATAAATCCAAAAACAACTGTTTTAGGAATGACCAATGAAATCAATAGCGTATATACCGGAATTCGTGCGCTACAGCTCATGAATGGGGCAACTAAAATGGTAATGAGTCGTTCTTTCCAATTGGAAATCGTTCGTGTCGCCATGATTCCAGGAATAGCACAGGCTACACTTGACATCAATGGAACGACACTTTTCCCATTGAGTCCAAATGGACGCATGAGTCGATCCATGATGAATACAACACGAGATAAATAGCCGCTCTCTTCTAGAATCGAAATGAAAAAGAAAAGCATGGCGATTTGTGGTACAAAAACCACTACACCACCAATTCCAGGTATAATACCCTGCGAGATTAAATCGTTCACAAGTCCCGGTTGAATTGTTTCGCTACTCCAAGAAGAGAAATGTGAGAACAAGGAGTCAATCCAGTTCATCGGAGCATTCGCAAACGTGAAAATAAATTGAAAAATGGTCAATAAAACAAAAGCGAAAATCACGTATCCAAAAATGGGATGCACTAAATAACGGTCAATTTTACGCGAAACACTATCACCAACGGGTGTTTTGGTTTGCACAACTTTTGTCAATGCCTCTTTGATTTTTCTTAAACGCTGTTCGGCTTCTACTTTTTGACACTGTACATCGTCAATCGGACACAATTGGTATGATTCGAGGAATTTAGCTTGGTTACGCTCTTTGTTTCGTTCGTCTGTTAATGCTTTTAAAATGCGGTCTTTACCTAGTCCAATACGTGCGTTTGATTGGATAATTGGCACACCTGGAAACATCGCCTCTAATTCTTCAATCGCAACGACAATTCCTTTTCTTTGTGCAAGGTCCCACATGTTCAATACTAAAATGCAAGGAATACCAAGGTCGTATACTTGAGAAAAAAAGAGTAAGTTCCGTTGTAAATTACTGGTATCTACAACAAAAACAATCTGATCCGGGTGTTGTGAATGACTTGGGTCGGAGAGTACATCAAAGACAACTGATTCTTCTTTGGATCTCGGATAAATACTATATGTTCCCGGGAAATCGATCAGTTCATGTTGAACTTGATCTAATTGAATGAAGCCACTTCGTTTCTCGACAGTTACCCCGGCAAAATTACCAACCTGTTGACGCAAACCTGTCAAGAGATTAAATACGGAGCTTTTGCCCGTATTCGGATTGCCGAGTAACGCAATTTTCATGGTTTGCAAACTTATTAATTTTGAGTCAAAGCGTTACGCTTTCACTTCAATAAATTGCGCTTCTTCTATGCGTAATGAAAGAATGGTGCCATTTAGTTCTATCGCAATTGGATCACCAAATGGTGCTCTAAACAACGTAGTAATCAATTGTCCGGCTACTAAACCCATTTCAGTCAACTTTGATGAAATAGGGGAATTATCTACCGAAACAATTTCTACTACACGCTGTAATTCAATATGATTTAAAGTATTTATCATGCGTCAAAATTACATGCATTTACGATGACTTGAAATACCTCTTTTGTGGTATTTGTCATTTATTTAAGGACAAATCGAGCGGTGTGTCTGGTGCGCTGTTGGAGGATGATTTCTTTGTCCTGCGTGACCTGTTCGATCGTAAGGTCGTCATAATGGCGAATCGTTACTAAAGATAAGTTCTCATTGTATTTCACTTCATAATCAGACTGAAATAAGGCAAGAAATTCATCTCTTTTCAGTTTTTTCTGATCCACTAAAATCGAGAAACTCAGAGCTGAATTCTGCATGAGGTTTATTTTGATGTTCAGTTCGGATAATTTCCCAAAGATGACACTCAGATTTTCTTCCACGATGAAGGAAAAGTCCTTTGGTGTGAATGAATACAAGGCTTGATCAAATTTGAAAATGTAAGAAGGAATCAAATGGTCTTGACTGGATGAGGCCTGAATTGCTGTTCCATCTTCTTTTGGATCCAAAAAAGATTTCACAAAAAGCGGGATATTTCGGTTTTGCAAGGGCTGAATCGTTTTCGGATGAATCACACTTGCTCCATAGTAGGAAAGTTCGATTGCTTCCTTAAAGGAAATAGCATCTAGTTTTTTCGTATTCGCAAAGTATTTTGGATCAGCATTCAACATACCTGGAACATCTTTCCAAATAGTCACGCTTTCTGCATGCCCACAATAAGCAAGAATACCAGCGGTATAATCCGATCCTTCTCTTCCTAACGTTGTCGTGAATCCTTCCGCTGTATGCCCAATGAAACCTTGAGTCAATAAAATGTCCGCATCCTGAAAAGCAGGGATCATTCGTTCTTGAATGAGTTGCTCTGTTTTTTTCCAATCAACGTTTCCTTCTTGGTAGGTATGATCGGTCCGAATTAATTTTCTGACATCCATCCATTGAACTGAAAAGTCTTGTTCAATAAGGTAAGCACTCACAATTTGAGAGGATAACACTTCGCCAAGTGAAACAATTTGGTCGTATTCAAAACTTTTATTTTCAGAAAAAACACTTTCAAAACGAGTTCTCAACGATTCGAATAATTCTTCGATTGTTTGGTAGATTTTAAAATGTTTCTCCGGGAATAAAGCCGCCATGATGTCCTTGTGGAAGGCTTCTAGTTCATCGACCAATCCCACAAATAACTTGTGGTTTTTGGTTTCTAGAGCCGTCACGATTTCTTCTAACTTGTTCGTGGATTTACCCATAGCAGAAACCACTACCGTGAGTTTTTGACCGGGATAAAGTGATAAAATAGACGCGACATTTCGAATCGCCTCTGCATCTCTTACAGACGCTCCTCCAAATTTAAAAACAAGCATGTGGTCGAATTTAGGATAATTTTTCAGCAAGTATTTTCATTTCGATAACAGGAGAAATTCCTCCATACAATATCCGGTAAACAGCAGTCAAAATCGGCATATCTACTTCAAATTTCTTATTGATTTCCGTTAAACTATTGGTCGCATAGTAACCTTCAGCAATCATATTCATTTCCAATTGTGCCGATTTAACGGAGTAGCCTTTTCCAATCATGAATCCAAATGTGCGGTTTCGTGAGAAATTGGAATAAGCTGTGACGAGCAAGTCACCCAAGTACGCGCTTGACTTTGTGTCTCTATGAACAGGACTCACCACATCGATGAATCGTTCGATTTCCTGAATAGCATTTGAAATTAATACAGCTTGGAAATTATCACCGTATCCTATTCCGTGACAAATTCCAGCGGCAAGGGCATATACATTTTTTAAAACAGCTGAAATTTCCGTCCCGAATAAGTC
>JBILRU010000040.1:0-16458 GCA_044372485.1 Crocinitomicaceae bacterium | reverse complement strand
ACAAGCAAGTGCGTTGGCCATGTGCTCGGCTATGGACTGATCACTACAAGCAATCGTTAAATAGGACAAGCGTTCAAGAGCAACCTCTTCTGCGTGACATGGTCCACAGATAATTCCAATCAGCTCATAAGGTGTTCCTAACGTTTTGTGAATAAAACGCGCTGGAATTGCATTAAATTCTGGAATGATTCCTTTTACGGCAGAAAAGACCGTTTTTCCCTGGAATAAACCATCTGGAATATACGCAAATGTTTCCGTTAAAAAAGCGGATGGCGTGGCAATAATCACCACATCGGCTGTTTTGATAATCTGGCTTAGATCTGTAGAAATCTCGAGTTTGGATAAGTCGAATTCAACAGATTGTAAATATTTTGGATTGTGTTTGTAATGAAGGATATGAGAAACTGATTCTTCGCTCCGCATCCACCAATTTACTTTTTCTTGCGTGTTACAAAGTAACTTCACAATGGCAGTCGCCCAACTCCCCCCTCCAATAACGGCAATTCTTTTAGCTGTATTCATCGCTGCAAAAATAGAAAAGATTGATGGAATAGACAGATTTCGAACAAACTAGTTCAAATTGATAATATCACCGGCCTGTAAAGCTTCTGAAAAAGCATCGCGCATCTTCTCCATTTTTAATCGCGATTGTGGATTTCCTTCAATAGCTTGATTTTTTAACTTGTAATAAGTGTCGAGAGATTTCCCAAATAAATTCTGCTCAAGCTCTCCTTTGATTTTCATTATTTTGGAGTTCAGACTCAATAAATAAATTTCAATCTCTCCTAAACGAACAAGCTCTACCTGATCTAATTGGTCTTTTTTCAATAAAAACTGGTATTTCGGCAATAATTGATCAAGCAATTCAATGAATCGCTCCAATTCCTTGTCTAATGCACCTTGTTGTTCTTGAAAGTTATCCATATGCTATCACTATTACCATAAAAGTAAACATTTTTGCAATCCACTAAACATTTTTTTATTTTCATTTTTCTTTGACAGATTCACGTTAATTTTGATAAAAAAAAACAACGATGAAAACAAATCACGAAATCGACTTTTACATTCACGGAGAGGAAATGCAGTATGTTGAAATTGAACTGGATCCACAAGAAACGGCCATAGCGGAGGCTGGTGCGTTTATGTACATGGATGACGGAATTCAAATGGAAACAATCTTCGGTGATGGTTCTGCCCAACAAAAAGGATTCATGGGCAAATTGTTGAATGCTGGAAAACGACTTCTTACCGGTGAAAGTCTGTTCATGACTGCATTTACACATCAAGGTAATCACAAAGCAAAAGTTGCCTTCGCATCCCCTTATCCAGGAAAAATAATTCCGCTCGATTTATCTCAATACCAAGGAAAAATTATTTGTCAGAAAGACGCATTTTTGTGTGCAGCAAAAGGCGTAGCGATTGGAATTGAATTTCAAAAGAAATTAGGCACTGGACTTTTCGGTGGAGAAGGATTTATCATGCAAAAATTAGAGGGTGACGGAATGGCTTTCTGTCATGCTGGTGGACATGTGATGAAACGAACATTGAATCCAGGTGAGGTACTTCGCGTGGACACCGGATGTATTGTTGCATATACGCAAGATGTGGATTACGACATTCAATTTATCGGCGGAGTGAAAAACACATTATTCGGCGGTGAAGGCATGTTCTTCGCCACGCTCAAAGGTCCAGGTGAGGTCTGGTTGCAAACGCTGCCTATTTCTCGTCTTGCTTCCCGTATTTTAGCTTATGGTGTTGGTCCACGTAAGGAGGAGGGAAGTATACTCGGAGGACTCGGCAACTTATTGGATGGAGATGGGCGGTAATTAGCCGTTCAACTCAATACAATCATCTTTTATCGTGATTTTTTTCCATCGGTATAATTTGCCGATGGCTTGTTTGAAGGTCTTTTTACTCATTCCTAATTGTTCTCGAATCTCCTCTGGAGAGGAACGATCACTTAATGGAAGAACCTTCACCTTGGTTAATTCATCTAGGATAAATTGAGATGCTTCGTCATACTTTTCAAAAGTAATCGGTTCTAAACGGATGTCTAGCTTTCCATCAGGACGTACCACACTGACGTATCCTTTCGTTTCTTGTCCACGTTCAAGGACTTTTGTCTGTTGATTTTTGAAAATGAGTCCTTCGTAACGGTTATTAACAATAACATTGCGTCCAAGTTTTCCTTCTTCACAAATTAATAAATCAACCGCTTGACCAACCATCTCTTGGTCCTCGCACAAATCCAATACTTTGCGCACTTTCATGCTGCCAAAGAGACGGTCCGTTTCAAAATCGTAACGTAAGGTAAACAAGTATTTTTCTTCTTGTTCCAAACGATGTATTTGTTCGCTAAATGGGACAAGTAAGTCTTTGTCTAATCCCCAATCTACGAAAGCGCCATATGGATTTACGTGAATCACTTCCAAGTAACGACACTCACCTAAAAGAATAAAAGGCACTTCTGTTGTACATACAATTCGGTTTTCGGAATCCTTCATCACAAAAACATCTACCACACTTCCTTCCTCATGTTCAGGTAGGATGTATTTATTGGGCAGCAAAACTTCATTATCTTGTAAATCGATGAGGTAAGCACCCGGAGGAGCAAAACGCTTTACTGTAAGTTGATTGATTCTTCCTAATTGCATCAGTTCGTGGTAATTTTTTTATTTTTTCTACCGCGACCAACCGGCATCATTTCAGGGTTCTTATGTCTTCGACTGAAGAAACGAACCTTTGGAAGACGAAAATCTTCCGTCGTTACTTGGTCAACGGGAGTATTTTCTGTTCTCGCAACATGTGTTCCATTGGATTCAATGTCTGGGTCCTGAGGGGTAATCCAATTGGCGTTCATTCGGTTTTTCTCAACTTTTCCGGTACGTGAATTTAATGAGTAAAATGATTTCTCCACATTTTTGTCATCCGGATTTGTCATGATGACGTCCTCTTGTAACACCCAGTTTTCCGCATCATAGTCATAGCGATAGGAATCATAACTCATATCAGGAATATAGTAGGAGTAAACACCTTCCAAAACCGGTGATTCAGGAGATAAATGATCAAAAACGATTCGGCTGTTTTTTGCATCAAATCGCATGCTCATGTTCGAAAGATTCGAATATTCATAAACAACACGTTTCAAGGTTGTGCGATTTGCTTTAAAAACCGGACTCCCGAATTTCGGTGTATTTCCGGAGAACGTAAGGACATCCATTAATTTGAAATTGCTCCCCGTTGTTCCACCGTCCCAACCGAGGAGTAGGTATTCCGTTTTTCCATGATGTCCAAATGGAATGATTTTGTAGTATAATGCTCCGTACCAATTTTTTGCATCAATGATTCCTTCGGGTTTTGGCGCGTATGGATCAAGTTTATCGATTAATTCAGTGACGGTTACTTTTTCCTTTCCTTCTTCTTTTTTCAGAACAAATCCACCATAGCTATAGGAAAAGTCCGTGTATTCAATGTTCCAATTGATGATGCGAACCAACTCGTCTTCACTGTCCAAAACAGCAATCGTTTTTAAAAGTGTGAATGCATAATCAAAAGCTCCCTCGGATTTTAAAAAGGACTCCATTTCTTTTTTGAAAACGACATTCAAACGGTCCATTTCTTCGTCCGTTTTGGCACTACGAAGTTTCAACAAGCTTTCATTTAAACGCGCTTCTTTCTGTTGTAATTCACTTTGGGCGAAGGACAATTGAGTAAGGACCAAAAAAAAGAAAAGTGAAACGAATTTCATACCGAGTGAGTTAACGTTGAAAACCGTTTATTGTTACGCTTAGAGGGATTTCAAATTTGAAATCGTTTCTTGTGGAGATGCGGAATTAAATACAAAACTTCCAGCAACTAATGCTTCCGCTCCAGCTTCCGCTAATAACCTTCCCGTTTCCATGTTCACTCCACCATCTACCTCAATGATAAAGGATGCGTTTTTACGCGTTCTTAGCTCTACTAATGAACGTACTTTATCCACGCTGGCATGTATGAATTTTTGTCCACCGAATCCTGGATTCACAGACATAATCAACACTAAATCTAAATCCGCAGCAAGTTCTTCCAAAACACTAACTGGAGTATGAGGATTCAGGGCAACACCTGCTTTCATTCCGAGTTCTTTGATGCGGGAAACAGTGCGGTGTAAATGACGACAAGCTTCGTAATGCACGGTAAGAATGTCCGTTCCTGATTTCTGAAATTGCTCTAGGAAATCATCTGGATTTTCAATCATGATGTGTACATCCAAGGTTTTTTTGGTGTGCTTGCGAATGGCTTCCAAAACTGGAAAACCAAAAGAAATATTCGGAACGAAAACACCGTCCATGACATCAATATGTAGCCAATCAGCTTGAGACTGATCCAACATTTCCGTGTCGCGTTGAATGTTGCCAAAGTCACACGATAAAACAGATGGAGAAACGATCATAACTTTTTTTGACAAAGTTAGGAATTATTTGCCGTTCAAGAGGATTTTCACCAAGCTTGTTTCCCTTGAATATAGGTCGTAATGAAAATAAATTCCTTGTCGATTCGCGACCACCGTTTGATATTCGACAAAAATCGGAACCGAACTAAGTAAGCGCAAAGGATGGTTTATGTGTAAACTTAAAAGACTATCCAAGGAGTCTCCCGTAATTGGATTGGACTTTTTACCAAGACTATCATAGTGTAACATGACTTTAGCTAATTCAACCGGACGTTCACAACGCATGCATCCATGTGAGTAACTTCGGTATGTTTGATTGAAAAGACTTTTGGATGGCGTATCGTGCACGTAAACACTATATGGATTTGGGAACTCAAACTTGATAATCCCCAAACTATTGTCTGATCCAGGTTGTTGAATCACGCTGTAAGGAAAAGTATTGACTCTGATTTTCTTCCAATTAATTTTGTCAGGATTTACTTCTACTTCTTTTGCCTTGAAAATCTTCATGTGATTTCTTGCCAAATAGTTCCGATTAGCTTTTAAGGCAGGAAGTACTTCTTTCCGTGCAATGGAAGAAGGAACTTTCCAGAATGGATAACAAACAATGCGATTAATTTTTGAAGTTAAGGTTGGTGTTTGATTGGTCACTTTTCCCACAATAATTCGGTGGTGACTTTTTAAACTATCATTGGCGAAATAAGAAAGTTCAAAAGATGGAATGTTGATGCGAATGTATTTGACCAATGTATCTTTTCGTTGCCTCAGATGATCCAATGCAATGGCACCGCGTAAACTTCGAGCCAGCGAGCTTTCTGATAGTGCTTTTGCTGTTGCTTCACCAAGTTTTCCATCGGATGTAAGTCCGTTGTTTTTTTGAAATTGTCGAAGTGCTTCACGAACTGCTAAGCTATCTGCTTGTTCGGTAATGTATTTTTTGGATACTAATGCCTTCCTCATTCCTGAAAATGCATTCTCGCTGTTTTCTTTTTCTGTTACAAGTGAAAAAGTTTCAGCGTCCAAAAATGAAGTATCGCAAAAATGAAAAAAATGTTGCGCCATGAAACGGTAATTAGTATCAGCTGGACCCTGCGCCAAGATCACACTATCAAATTCACGTACCTTACTTTGATTCCATAAGCGATTTAGCCCAATAAAGTCCATGTTCTTTGGTCGTAATTTTTGATTTTCGAAATCAATAAATCCATGAGTTAAATCGTATTGCACAAGAGATAAATTTCCCATTAAAAGAACTTCTTGTTCCAACACATGAAGTTTCGGGTCTATTAAAAGTAATCTCGTCGCAGGAATTCCAAAGCGAATACAACGATCGAGTGATTTTTTTAAGGCTTCTCCTCGATGGCTTAATATAGAATCACTACTGAGTACAGGATAGAAATTTCGAACAGCATAAAATTGACGGATTCCTTTGTGAAGTGAAGAATCGATGTGCAAGTGAGTAAGGTATTCACTACTCAAAATTCGTTTCATTTTCTCAGGCACACTTATTTTTCCATCAACTAAAAATGGTTTCTCGTTGACAGCCTCCTTTTCACTGCACGAAAAAAGAGTAAGGAAAATGAAAATCAAACAGGATACTTTCATGACTAAAGGGATTATCATTAACTTAGATAACTTGCTGAAAGGTAAAACAATTCACTGAAATTCACTTATGTTATTAATTATACTTGTTGCAACAATTATTATTTCGCTTTGGGCAGATAAAAATGAAGCCATAAAAGAACGGATGTTGTTTATTCCCTATCGAATTAAACACCAACAAGAATACCATCGATTCGTTACACACGCCTTCATTCATGCTGATTTCCCTCACTTAGCTTTCAACATGATGACCTTGTATTTCATGGGGGAATACCTTTACCTCGAGTGGATGAATGTATATGGTAACATTGGAATTATTTATTTCTGTGTCTTGTATTTCGCTGGAATGATTGCTGCAACTTTTTTCCCAATGGTGAAACATCAGGACCAGCCGGGTTATCGAAGTCTAGGCGCATCCGGAGCTGTCTCTGCTGTTTTATTCGCGGTGATTCTATGGAATCCAACCTTATCACTTTCATTAATGTTTATCCCTATTCCAATTCCAGCTTATATTTTCGGCCCACTTTACTTGCTGTTTGAATATTTTTCATTGAAAAAAGGCAATACCGGAATTGCACATGATGCGCACCTGGGAGGCGCAATTTTCGGAATTTTATTTGTACTCATGTTGGATGTGCAAAAAGGAATGCAATTTGTACATTTGTTTTACTAATCTGCTATTGATTCGATATGGCTTTGCTTTACATAAATAACAACGGAACCATTCTTTCTAACGATGCACCAACCATTCATCCTGGAAATCGTGGACATTTATATGGAGATGGGGTGTTTGAAAGTATCCGCTTAATCAATGGAAAACCGTTGAACATGGAAAATCATGTGAAACGCATGTTGGATGGTGCTCGGGTAATCAAGATGAGAACTCCGTCTTACTACACGACAGAATTTTTTGAATCGAAAGTTCTAGAGCTATGCAAACGATCGGGAATTCTTGAAGGCGGACGCTGTCGATTTTCTTTGGACCGTGTACCGGGAGGCTCATATTTGCCTGAATCCAATGAATGTACTTTTTATATAGAGGTTTATCCCTACGAAGTGAATCATTTCGAGTTAAACGCAAAAGGACTAGAGGTGGATATCTATCAGGACATCAAGCTGCAAAAGAACTTTTTATCAAATTACAAAACGAAATCAGGTCTGACCTACGTCATGGCGGCATTATCGGCGAAGGAGAAAGGATTAGACGATGTGTTTCTAGTGAATGAACGCGGAAATATTCTGGAAACATCCTGCTGTAATATTTTTATCGTGAGTAATGGCGTGTTGTATACACCTGGACTCGATGAAGCGTGCTTAGCTGGAACCATGCGGATGCAAATTATCAACTTGGCTTTAGCGAATGGTATCAAAGTGTACGAATGTGCAATTCTACCTCAGAATGTTCTAGCTGCAGATGAAATCATTGTTACGAATGCCATCCGAGGAATTAATTGGATTGGTGGATATAGAACCAAACGCTTTCAAAACAATATGGCTAGAAAACTGGTGGTTTTACTCAATGATTATTGGGAAAAGCAATTAGGACTTTAATCCAAAAACTTCAAGCGACTCCAATCGGTTTGATCAAGCTGAAATTCTTGAAAACACTTTTGATTGATGCAGTCATTGTTAATCATGTCATAGTTCCGAACAAAGTCACTTGACACTTTTAATTCAGACCAGGATTCATTTTTTATGGCGTATTCCCAAAGCGATGCTCCTTCCGGAAATTTGAGCAAGCGAATCCGCAATTGTGCTTCTTCGCCAAATAAATCAAGGGTTAAGTGAAGTTCATGTGGGCTGACTAATGCTTGTTTTTTAATCGAAAAGTAGCCGAAGTCGGAGGCGATTTCGATGAGAAAGGAGTCTGAAATAAATTCAGGTCGATTTCCCATCCAATCACTTGGACCATAAACATAATATTGACCTTTATATTCATAAAGGGAATTCCAATAACGTGGAATGTTTCCAATGGAGATTTTTGGTGAACAAGCATCGCTTAACTCGGAAAAATTTTCAAATATTTCCTCTGTTTTCATCCATCCCTTTGGATTTGGACAAAGCCAATCATACAATTCGCATTGATGGTCCTTGGTGATGTAGACACTGCCATACGTCGTTTGAGAAATAATGGAATCTCGGCGGCAATGAAAGTCCGATTCCTTGAATTGTGCAAGGCTACTTAAATGCAAACATAAAAGAGTCATGAAAACCAAAAGACGCATGCGAGAATTTTCAGTAAATGTAGTCAAAAACGGGTAAGAATAGTTTTCAACAATGGCGGAAACTTGACAGACAAATCCCTAACTTTAAAGTTCCTTTTTTAGACCGCACATGTACCTGATTTTTGATACTGAAACCACTGGATTACCAAGAAATTATAACGCTCCAATTACGGATACGTCGAATTGGCCACGTGTGGTTCAGTTAGCTTGGCAGTTGCACGAGGCGGATGGAACATTGGTCGAGCAAAAGGACTTTTTAATTCGTCCCGACGGATTCAACATTCCCTTTCAGTCGGAGCAAATTCACGGAATATCAACCGAACTAGCAAGTTTAGCAGGGGAGGACCTCAGTGATGTTTTGTTTCTTTTCAAGAAGGCATTGGAAAAAGCTGATTTCGTGGTTGGACACAATGTACGATTCGACATCAATGTAATGGGATGTGAATATGTTCGGTTTAATGAAGAAACACCACTCACACTTCCAATTTTAGATACGTGTACGGAACGCACTGCGGAAATGTGTCAATTGCCGGGTGGACGAGGCGGAAAATTCAAATTGCCAACCTTAACAGAGTTGCACGATTTTCTGTTTCATGTAGGGTTTAATGAAGCACACAATGCCACGGCCGATGTGGAGTCAACTACGCGTTGTTTTTTGGAGTTGGTTCGTAAAGAACATTACACTTTGGAGGAACTCCTTCAAGAACCTGGATATTTCGAATCGTACCGAACTGCGAATCCCGCGGAAATTCAAACCATCGGATTACAGCACGTAAACTTAAAGGCGGAAAGTGCGAAACTTAGAGAAGCCCATAAGGAAAAAGAGCTTGTTCAAGCGCCGGTGTCTCCGGTTTCCACAGAGAAGTTGTCGGGTGTAAAATTCGCTCATTTACATAACCATACACAATATTCCATTTTACAATCCACGGCAGAAGTTGGACAATTGATACAAATGGCCGCAAAGCACGGACAGCGAGCAGTTGCATTAACGGATACTGGAAATATGATGGCTGCCTTTCACTTTGAAAAAGCGGCAAGCGGATATAATGCCAAGGTACGTGAGGAACGAAAATTAGCCGAAGAAAACGGAGAACCATTTGATAAAGAAGAAATTATTCCCATCATTGGATGTGAATTTAATGTCTGCCGAAACTTGGCGGATAAAAGCGTCAAGGACAATGGATACCAAGTTGTCTTATTGGCAAAAAACAAGAATGGTTATCAAAACATGATCAAACTTGCATCGATTGCCTACACGAAGGGAATGTACTATGTTCCACGCATCGATAAAGCGCTTATTGAGCAATACAAAGAGGATATTATTGTTCTTTCAGGAAATTTATATGGGGAAATTCCAAATTTAATCCTCAATGTTGGTGAAAATCAAGCTGAAGCAGCTTTGCTTTGGTGGAAAGAACAATTTAAGGATGATTTTTACATCGAATTGAGCCGGCATCAACTGGAAACAGAAGAAAGGGTGAATCCAATTCTTGTTCAATTGGCGCGCAAACATGAGGTGAAAATTGTTGCGACGAATAATACCTATTACCTTAATCAAGCGGATGCACAGGCACACGATGTCTTGTTGTGCGTGAAGGACAATGAATTAGTTGAGACACCAAAAGGTAAAGGACGAGGATTTAGGTATGGATTAGAAAATGATCAATATTATTTTAAATCAACCGAGGAAATGGTCGCACTCTTCGCAGATTTTCCAGAAGCGATTGTAAATGTCGAGGAAATCATCGAGAAATGTGAGCCTTATCCATTAGCGCGCGAGGTACTACTTCCGGCATTCGACATTCCAGCAGAGTTCATTTCACTTGAAGATGCTACCGATGGTGGAAAACGCGGTGAAAATGCTTTTTTACGTCACCTAACATACGAGGGAGCGAAAAAACGATACAAGGAAATCACTCCAGAAATTCAAGAACGCATTGATTTTGAATTAGCTACCATTGAGAAGACTGGATATCCAGGTTACTTTTTAATTGTGCAGGATTTTTGTCATGCTGCAAGACGAATGAACGTATCGGTTGGACCCGGACGTGGTTCCGCAGCCGGTTCCGCAGTTGCTTATTGCATTCAGATTACAAACGTAGATCCCATCAAGTACGACCTACTCTTTGAGCGTTTCTTGAATCCAGACCGTGTTTCCATGCCCGATATCGATATTGACTTCGATGATGAGGGTCGAGGACGCGTTATCGATTATGTCATCAACAAATATGGGGCAAATCAGGTGGCACAAATTATCACGTATGGAACGATGGCGGCAAAATCAGCTATTCGCGATACAGCTCGTGTGATGAATTTACCTTTGCCAGAAGCTGATCGTTTAGCGAAATTAATTCCTGATATTTCACTGAAGAAATTGTTCTCTTTTTCGGAAACGGAATTAATCGATAAACTGAAAAATCAAGAAGCGGTTGCGAATGCAAAAGAATTACGCCGAATTGCTACTGGGTCTGATTTACAAGGACGTGTGTTACAGAAAGCGACGGAGATTGAAGGATCCGTTCGTAATACCGGAATTCATGCCTGTGGTGTGATTATCACGCCGGATGATTTAACCAATTTCGTTCCGGTGGCAACAGCTAAGGACTCGGACATGGTTTGCACGCAGTACGACAACTCTGTGGCTGAATCAGCGGGCTTGTTGAAAATGGACTTCTTGGGCTTAAAGACATTAACCTTGATCAAGGATGCTGTCCGATTAGTGAAAGAGAACAAGGGTATTGAATTAGATCCTGATGAATTTCCGATTGACGACGAATTGACGTATTCCTTATTTCAGCGAGGAGAAACAGTGGGGATTTTCCAATATGAGTCACCGGGAATGCAAAAACACTTAAAGGAACTTAAACCGACAGCTTTTGCAGATTTAATTGCGATGAATGCCTTGTACCGTCCAGGACCTATGGAGTATATTCCGTCCTACTGTAAACGCAAGCATGGCGAGGAAGAGATCATCTACGATTTGGATGATTGTGAAGAATACTTAAAAGAAACATACGGAATCACCGTTTATCAGGAGCAAGTAATGCTTTTGTCACAGAAGTTAGCAGATTTCACGAAAGGTGAAGCGGATACGCTACGAAAAGCCATGGGTAAAAAGGACCGTAAGGTACTAGATAAAATGAAGCCGACGTTTATTGAACGCGCTAGTGGCAAAGGACACAAGTCCGAAACATTAGAGAAAATCTGGAAGGACTGGGAGGCATTCGCTTCGTACGCCTTTAATAAGTCTCACTCTACGTGTTACGCGTGGGTCGCTTATCAAACAGCGTACTTGAAAGCAAATTATCCGGCAGAATACATGGCATCGGTATTAAGTAATAATATGAGTGATATCAAGCAGGTTTCTTTCTTCATGGAAGAATGCCGACGCATGGGTGTTCCTGTTTTGGGTCCAGATGTGAACGAATCGAGTTTCACCTTCGCAGTGAATAAAGCTGGAGCCATTCGTTTTGGACTAGGCGCTGTGAAAGGACTTGGATCAGCACCAGTTGATGCGATTGTTGCCGAACGTCAGAATGGACCATTTGTTTCGATTTTCGATATGACCAAACGTGTGAGTTTGCGCATTTGTAATAAACGTGCATTTGAAAGCCTTGCGTATGCTGGTGGATTCGATTCATTTCCGGGTGTGCATCGCGCTCAGTATTTCGCAATCGACCCTAGTGGAAAAAGTTTCTTAGAAAATGCGGTACGTTATGGCGCTAGTTTTCAAGAGCAGGAAAATTCTGCACAGGCTTCCATGTTTGGTGAGTCAATGGGTGCCAGTATGCCAGAACCACAAGTGCCTCGATGTGAAGAATGGCCGGCAATTTATAAATTGAATCGGGAGAAAGAAGTGGTGGGAATTTTTATTTCTGGACATCCACTTGATGATTTTAAAATCGAAATCAATTCGTTTTGCACAGGAAATATTGGAATGTTAAACGATTTAACCCAATTTATGGGGCGAGACATATTAATCGCTGCAATTGTGACCAATGCCGAGCATCGTTTCACGAAACATGGTGATGGATTTGGTACCTTAACGGTAGAAGATTATCAAGATGCATTTCGATTAAATTTATTCAAGGAAAATTACCTGAAGTTCAAGCATTTCATGGAGCCAGGAACTTTCATCACGATGAAAGGAAGAATTGAAGTACCGCGCTACCGTCAGCAGGCAGAATTTGTGGTGCATAGTATAGATTTGTTGCAAGATTTGAGAGAGAAACGCACAAAAAGCCTTCATTTGAAATTTTCATCCAAAGAGGTAGATCACTTGATGATTGATAAATTGAACGAACTTTTTAACCAGAATCAAGGGAATTGCCAATTGCATTTTACGGTATTCGATCCAATCGAGGGATATGAGGTAAATCTTCCATCTCGATCAGTGAAAATTCAACCTTCATCGAACTTATTCAAAGAATTAGCGAAATTGGATGTCGAGTTTAGGTTAAACTAAGGGGCAAAAAAAAAGCTTCCAAAAGGAAGCTTTTTAAATTATTTCATCATTATTCTTCTGTGCCTTCTACTGGAACTAGAACGCGTCCACAGTGCTCACATACGATAATTTTCTTTTTAGTTACGATGTCAAGTTGACGTTGAGGTGGGATTTTGTTAAAACATCCACCACAAGATCCGCGCATTACTTGAACAACTGCTAATCCGTTTTTCGCGTTTTTACGAAGGCGGTCATAGGCAAAAACCAAACGATTTTCAATTTTCTTTTTAGCATCATCCGAAGCTTTCATTAAGCGATCTTCGTCTTTTTGGGTTTCGCTAATGATTGCATCTAATTCAGATTGCTTCAAGTCTAGATCACCTTGTTTTGAATTTAAACGATCCGTTGCTTCTGTTAACGTTTCATTTTTCAAATCAATTTTATAACGTGATTCTTTTGTTTTTTTCTCGTGCAATTTTATTTCCAATTCTTGGAATTCAATTTCTTTAGAAAGGGATTCAAACTCACGGTTATTACGTACGTTATTCTGTTGCTCTTTGTACTTAAGAATTGCTGCTTCAGAATCTTTCGTAGCAATTTTACGGTCAGAAATCTCTGTTTCTAACTCTTGTATCTCATCGTTGATTTTCCCAACACGTGTGGTAAGTCCACTGATTTCATCTTCCAAATCTTGAACTTCTAAAGGAAGTTCACCACGAATGGTACGAATGCGATCGATTTCAGAATCAATTTTTTGAAGCTCAAAA
Organism: Crocinitomicaceae bacterium; assembly: GCA_044372485.1. Taxonomy (GTDB): domain Bacteria; phylum Bacteroidota; class Bacteroidia; order Flavobacteriales_D; family Crocinitomicaceae; genus UBA952. The sequence goes on along the minus strand of JBILRU010000040.1, from coordinate 2,988 downwards.
AGCGCGTCCAATTTTTGTGCGATGGTCACCTCTTTTTTTGTTGCCGTTGCTGCCATATTCTATAGATAGTTAATAGGATTCGTATTTAAACCAGTTAAATGGATTGCAAATTTAGTAAATTTTTCTTTAAGTTTTTCAGCTAATAATTGCGGAGTGAATTGTTCACTTTCAAAATGACCAATATCGGCAATAATTAAGTGGTTTTCGGCATCAAAAAACTCATGGTATTTAAAGTCTCCTGTAATGAAGATGTCTGCTCTAGAACAAATCGCATCGGTCAGTAAAAAACTTCCTGATCCACCACAAACGGCAACTGTTTTTATCGGTTTGGTCAGTACTTCAGTATGTCTAATCACTTGACAGTTAAACGTCGTTTTCAATGATTTCAGGAATTCTAGCGAGTCCATCTCAAGAGGCAATTCCCCAATGATACCAGCGCCTAGACGCTGATCTTGGTTCTCCACTGGGTAGATTTCATGAGACACCTCTTCATATGGATGGGCCTCAAAAAGTGTGCGTAGGGCAATTCCAATGAGTGATTTTGGGACGAGGTACTCAACACGGAATTCAGCAACTTCCTCACGAATGTTTTTTGTTCCGATAGTTGGGTTTGCTAACTCATTGGGCATGAATGTTCCCACTCCTTCTGTCCTGAAATGACATTCAGAATAGTTTCCAATAGAACCAACACCAATGTGAAAAAGTGCTGTATCAATATCAGATAATGCGTATTTTGGCACGAAAACAACGAGTTTATACAGTTGATTTTGCATTGGACGCAAGATTCTTCGGTTGATTAGTCCAATTCGATCGGCGATTTCTCCGTTCACACCATTGATGTGATTGTCTAGATTCGTATGAATGGCATAAAGTGAAATACGGTGCTGAATGCACTTTTCAATCACACGTTCCACATAAGAAATGCCCGTTATTTTTTTTAAACCCTTGAAAATAATGGGATGATGAGCAATGATGAGTTGACAGTTTTTAGCAATGGCTTCATCTACTGTCGCTTCTAAACTATCTAAACAGAGCAGAACCCCCTGAACTTCCTGATCCATTCTACCGCAAATTAATCCGGAGTTATCGTATGATTCTTGAAGTGAAAGGGGAAACGATTCCTCCAAAAACTGAACGATTTCCTTTACATGTGTGCTCATAATTTACGTGTTAAAGCAATTCCACCACCTAATCCAGAAGAGTAATGCTTGAAATATTGATATGGTCCGTATGAATTCGTTAGTTGGTGACGGTAATAAAGACTTAAACGCAAACCAAAATTACTTTTAAAGTTTACTTGAAGTCCAGTTGATGCTATTGCAGAAAGGACAAAAGACTGACACATGGATTCGTCGTTGATTATTTGTTTCCCAGCGTTACCTAAAGAATCTGTCCAATTATTCGTCTGTTCATACGACTGAAAGAGCTGAGGAACGACACCTGCTCCGATGAAAAAGACGAGGTCCTTCCCCGTTTGGTATTTTACTTGCAAAGGCATTCCGAAATAACGGTATTTTGTAGTGTATCGGTAGCTTGAATCAGTTGAGCTTGAATTCCATGAATATTGTTCTCCTGTCTGAACCAATGCTAATCCACCATCAAAGTAAAGGTGCTTCGTCAATGGTGAACAAAGTCCAAATTGATAAGACCAAACTTTAAGAGCGAATTCATCTGCGCGTTCACCTAAAGGAATGGAAAGAAAATCCGTGTTTTGAGCTAAGTTTGGTTGCGTATTGAAGCGTTGAAAGTCAACATATAGTATCGAGGAACTGTCGCGACCCTTGCTTTTCTTTGCTTTAGGTTCCGTCATTGACGAAATAATTTGAGCTTGTGTAGAAAAATGAAAGAAAAGGACCAACAAAAATAGCAGTGATTTCATTAGTCAAAAATACAAAAAAATAAAGATTAAGACTCTATCTCTTAACACAGGTCAAGTATTCAAAGTACCCTTCATTTCTACCTTTGTAAAAAAAAAGAAAATATGGATACTAAATGGACAATTGACGGAATGCACAGTGAAATCGGTTTCAAAGTGCGTCACATGATGATCTCAAATGTAAGTGGAAACTTCGGGCATTTCACAGCAGAAGCATCAACTAATGGAGATGATTTCACTACAGCTAATTTCTCGTTTAATGCTTCAATTGATAGCATCAACACAGGGGTAGGAGATAGAGATGGACACTTGAAATCAGGTGATTTCTTTGATGCGGCAGCTCATCCTGAGTTAACGTTTCATTCAACTTCAGTAAAGAAATTAAGCGAAGGTGAATTAGAGATTTCTGGTGACATGACAATCAAGGGAATAGTTAAACCGGTAACATTGGTTGCAGATTTCGCTGGAATTGCCGTTGATCCTTACGGACAAACGAAAGCGGGAATGTCAATCACAGGTAAAATCAAAAGAAGTGAGTTCGGATTAACTTGGAGCGCGGTAACAGAGGCAGGAAACATCGTGTTAGGTGACGATATAAGCCTAAACTGTGAAGTACAGTTGATTAAACAATAATCATTCTAAAATGAGCTAGGAAGCTGCCTTCGGGCGGCTTTTTTATTTTTTGGTCAGTTGGAATTGTATGTGTGCGAATTGGTGCTTCAAAAACTCCATTTCGTTTTGAAGAATCAACAAATCATGCTTCATACCGGACTCAATAAAATTTGATTCGAATAAATCCGTGGATGATGAAATTTCATCAATAAACCATTGAGGTGTTTTTTTCAAAATACGCGAAACTTCAAATAAACGAGTGATGGTAATATCAGAGACTCCTCTCTCTAAATTGGAATAAGCGGCAGCGGTTATACCTAATTCGTCCGCCATGTTCTGTTGACTAAGATTTTGTTTCAAACGCTCTAAGCGAATTTTTTCAGCGACCATATTCTTCATGTGACAAATCTAATTTGTCGGCACTGATTAAGAATTACATTTTGCTTGAAAAAAGTTACAAAAACTATGAGAAAATATAGTATTTATTTATAAAGAATAAA
>JBILRU010000007.1:0-32324 GCA_044372485.1 Crocinitomicaceae bacterium | reverse complement strand
AGTTGCATGTCGCAGCAAAATTCATACGAATTAACGTATTTTCGTTTGCTTAAACAAATGAATATGAAATCCTTTTTATCCTTAATTTTCATTATGGCATCCCTCTTTTCATTCGCTAACGTAAAAATGAAAACCGGCATGTGGCAAGGCGAACTAGCCATGAATGACCGTCTTTTCATACCCTTTCAATTAAACGTTGAAAAGGAAGGCAAAAGGATTTATGTGGTGAATGATTTAGAGGCAATCTTGATGGCAAGTCATATTAAAAAGGACAGTGTTTATTTGCATTTCCCCATTCAGGATGCCGAAGTCATTTTTAAATTTGACGATAATCGTGAGTCGGCCAGGGGTTATTGGATCAATCACAATAAAAAAGTGCAACAAAAAATTCCATTGACCTTGACCTGGAATGTGGCACAAAGATTCCCTCAAATGCATCCAACCAAACCCATTGAATCACTATTCGATGGGACTTGGGAAGTCACATTTCAATCGGGGACGAAAGATCAGGAGAAAGCAATTGGTATTTTCAAGGCGGGTAAGGACACCGAAATCGCGGGCACTTTTTTAACAGAGACTGGAGATTATCGTTTTTTAGCTGGAAATCGATCTGGACAAAACTTCTCCATGTCTACCTTTAACGGTTCGTGGGCAATGATGTTCGAGGCAGAATTACAGTCAGATACATTAAAAGGTAAATTTTACAGTGGAGTTTCTTCTGTTTCTGATTGGATGGCGGTTCGTAATCCTGAAGCAAAGTTGAGAAATGAAGCAGTGTTGACTTACGTCGTAAATGACCAAAAGGTCAAGACTTCGGACATGGTTCAAATAAATGGAAAATCCTTTTCACTGAAGCCACTCGAAGGCAAAGTCATTGTTTTGCAAATCATGGGAACGTGGTGTCCAAATTGTTTGGATGAGATTCAATTCATGAATCAATTGCACAAACAGTACGAGCAATTTGGACTTGAAATCATTGCGTTAGCCTATGAAGTGGGAACGGATGAGAAACAAACGCGAAAAAAATTAAAAGCGTTCAAGAAAAAAATCGAAATGGAATACGATTTGGTATTAGCTGGAAAGTCCTCGAAAGAAGTAGCCTCAGCTCAATTTCCGATGTTAAATGGTATCATGAGTTTTCCAACAACTATTATTATTGGCAAGGATGGAACGGTACTTCATGTTCACACGGGATACAGCGGACCAGCAACGGGAAATGCCCATAAAGAGCTCACGGATAAAATCCAATTGGAAATCGAAATGGCATTGGACATTTTAAAATAAATCCGAATGGAAACAAAAAAGGGCTGTGAAAACAGCCCTTTTTTTATGTCTAAATGTTCCAATTAATCTCTAATCAAGAACTGGTATTTATCTATGTTTTTCAATGCGATACTTGTCCCTCTAGCAACTGCGCGCAATGGATCTTCAGCAATGTGCACCGGCAATTTCGTTTTAGCAGAAATACGTTTATCTAAGCCTCGTAACATCGAACCACCACCAGCTAAATAGATACCTGTTTTATAGATATCAGCAGAAAGTTCAGGTGGTGTTAACTCAAGTGCACTTAAAATAGCTTCCTCAATTTTAGAAATGGTTTTATCTAAGGCATGAGCAATTTCGACATATGAAACCAAAATTTCTTTTGGAATTCCCGTCATCAAATCTCGTCCCCTTACGGCAAAATCTGGCGGGGGATTGTCAAGTTCAGGTAAAGCTGCTCCTACCTCAATTTTAATTTGCTCTGCCGTACGTTCACCAACAAGAATGTTGTGTTGACGACGCATGTATTCTTCAATATCACTTGTAAAGTCATCGCCTGCGATGCGAATGGATTTGTCACAAACAATTCCACCCAACGCAATGACTGCAATTTCGGATGTACCACCACCTATATCGATGATCATATTTCCCATTGGTTCTTCTACGTCAATTCCGATTCCGATAGCTGCTGCCATTGGCTCATGAATTAAATAAACTTCTTTTGCTCCTGCGTGCTCTGCAGAGTCACGTACAGCGCGTTTTTCAACTTCTGTAATTCCTGAAGGAATACAAATCACCATACGTAAAGTTGGATTGAAAAGGCTTTTTCCTGGATTGATCATTTTGATCATTCCACGAATCATTTGTTCAGCACTTTGGAAATCGGCGATTACACCATCTTTCAATGGACGAACAGTTTCGATTAACTTGTGGGTCTTACCGTGCATCTGTTGTGCCTTTCGTCCAATGGCAACTACTTTGCCTGTTTGAATGTCTTTAGCTACTATAGACGGCTCGTCAACCACCACTTTATCATTCCAGATAATAAGTGTGTTTGCTGTCCCTAAGTCAATCGCAATTTCTTGCGTCAAAAAACTAAAAAATTTCATGTTGAGTCCAACTAGTGATTAAGTTGTTCCTTTTTCGAAAGTTCCGGAGAAAAGGTTACAATTTAATGTAAATATATGCAAAGTTAATGTTTAAAGTGGCGAACACCGGTAAATACCATACGCATTCCGTGTTTATTGCAATAATCGATGGATAGATCATCCTTCACAGAACCTCCTGGTTGAATAACAGCATCAATTCCTTCCAAATGTGCGATTTCCACACAATCCGGAAAAGGGAAAAAGGCATCACTTGCCATAGCAGCGCCTTTTAAATCAAAGCCAAACGTTTTTGCTTTGTGAATAGCCTGATTTAATGCGTCAACACGTGAAGTTTGACCTGTCCCACTTGCTAATAATTGTCCGTTTTTAGCTAAAATAATGGTGTTGGACTTCGTGTGTTTCACCAGTTTATTGGCAAACAACAAATCGGCGATTTCTTGTTCACTGGGTGCATTTGTTGTTTTGACAACTAAATCTGCTTTTGTCTCTGATTTTGCATCCTTGTCTTGAACAAGAACTCCGTTCAAAATAGAACGAACTTGTTGTTGGGGTAAAGCCGTTTCTTTTTGAACAAGAATGATTCTGTTCTTTTTACTTTTTAATAATTCCAATGCATCTTCATGATAACTAGGCGCAATGAGCACCTCGCAAAATAACTCATTAATGAGCGTAGCGGTTGACATATCAATTGGTTGGTTGGAAATTAAGATTCCACCAAATGCACTTACTGGGTCAGCTGCTAATGCAACTTCGTACGCTTCTTTTAATGTAGGTCGAGTGGCAATTCCGCAGGCGTTGTTGTGTTTCAAAATCCCAAAAGTAGGACCATCATTATTAAATTCCTGTAGTAAATTAACGGCCGCATCTACATCCAATAAATTGTTGTAAGAAAGTTCTTTTCCGTGTAGCTTATCAAATAAAGCATCTAAATCGCCGAAGAATTGTCCCTTTTGATGAGGATTCTCTCCGTATCGTAGCGCTTCACTTGTTTCTATGCTTAATTTAAGGTATGGACCATCATTTTGCACGAAATACTGATGTATCATGGTATCGTAATGCGATGAAACGTGAAATGCTTCACCAGCAAAATGCTTTCTTTGAGCAAGACTTGAGGCTCCATTTTGCGAACGAAGTATGTCTAAAAAAGAAGCATAATGTCTAACAGATGGAATAATCACTACATCTTGAAAATTTTTCGCCGCCGCACGGATTAACGAAATTCCACCGATGTCAATTTTTTCAATGATGTCCTCGGCACTAGCTCCGGATGCAACAGTTTCCTCGAAGGGGTATAAGTCTACAATGACCAAATCGATGGATGGAATACCATGTTTGGCAATCGCATCTTGATCTTCTTGCAATGCACGACGATTTAAAATCCCGCCAAAAACATTCGGGTGTAAGGTTTTAACTCTTCCTCCTAGGATTTCTGGAAAACCTGTAAGGTCTTCAACAGCAACCACAGGGATCCCTAAATCTTTAATAAAGGCTAATGTACCTCCCGTAGAGTAAATAGTTACTTGGTGTTTGTTTAATTCACGAACAATCTCGTCTAGTCCATCTTTGTAATAGACTGAAATTAAGGCGCTTTTGATGTTTTTTAAATCTGTCATGAGGCGTAAAAGAAAGCGCAAAATTAGTGTATTTTTTTCGATAAAAGGGCTTAATTTGTTACTGATTTTAGCATTCTAGCTAATTATTTAGCATAAAAAAACCCCGCTTAGCGGGGTTTGGTATCCAAAAGATAATATCTAATTTTGACTGTCTATAACCGACTAGCGTCGCTTCTATCCAGAACACATTTAGCGAGACAAGCTCGTGAATTTCCGTTCTGTCCACAACCGACTAGCGTCGCTTCTATCCAGAACACATTTAGCGAGACAAGCTCGTGAATTTCCGTTCTGTCTACAACCGACTAACGTCGCTTCTATCCAGAACACATTTCACAATTATCTGGGTTTTCAAGGGAGCAAGCAATTGCCGCTGCCTCTTCTTCCAACGATTTAGCAGTAGGCTCTTCAATTACCGTTTTTTCAACTGTAAATTTGATGGCGTCTGTCGCTGCTTTCGTGCGTAGGTAGTACATCCCAGTTTTTAATCCTTTCTCCCAACCATAGAAATGCATAGAGGTTAATTTACCAAAGTTTGCATTTTCCATGAAGATATTCAAAGATTGACTTTGACAAATATATGCTCCACGATCAGCTGCTTGATCAATGATAGCTTTCTGAGAAATCTCCCAAGCCGTTTTATAAAGATCTTTTAATCGTTGAGGAACTTCGTTAATATTCTGAACGGATCCGTTCGCGGTCATAATTTTTTGGCGCATGTCTTTCGTCCACAATCCTTCACGAACTAAGTCCTTCAATAAATGCTTATTGACAATGATGAACTCACCAGAAAGTACACGACGCGTATAGATGTTCGATGTATATGGTTCAAAACATTCGTTGTTTCCAAGTATTTGTGCGGTTGATGCAGTTGGCATTGGCGCTAACAATAAGGAGTTACGCACACCATGTTTTTTAACTTCTTCTTTCAAGACATCCCATTCCCAACGATTCGATGGTGTAACACCCCACATATCAAATTGGAAGATTCCTTTTGATACAGGAGAACCTTTGATTGTTTCGTAAGGCCCTTCAACTTTGGCAAGGTCTTTTGAAGCGGACATGGAAGCAAAGTAAATCGTTTCAAAAACTTCACGGTTTAATGTTCGTGCCTCATCAGATTCAAAAGGCAATCCCATCATAATGTAAGCGTCTGCTAATCCTTGAACTCCAAGTCCAATTGGACGATGACGAAGGTTAGAGTTTTTCGCTTCTACAACTGGATAAAAGTTTTCATCGATGATTCGGTTCAAATTCAACGTAGCTTGATATGTTACTTCGAATAATTTATCGTGATCAAAGTTCCCTTCTTCCGTCACATATTTAGGAAGTGCTAGAGAAGCCAGGTTACAAACAGCAACCTCATCAGGAGCAGTATATTCAATAATCTCTGTACAAAGATTGGAAGACTTGATTGTTCCTAAATTTTGTTGATTTGATTTGGCATTCGCCGCATCTTTGTACAACATGTAAGGAGTTCCCGTTTCGATTTGTGATTCAAGAATTTTGAACCAAAGATCTTGCGCTTTGATTGTTTTTCTTCCTTTTCCTTCTTTTTCGTATTTCGTATACAATGCTTCAAACTCAGCGCTGTGTGTGTCAGAAAGTCCAGGACATTCGTGAGGACACATCAGAGTCCAATCTCCATTTTCTTTCACGCGTTTCATGAATAAATCTGGAATCCAAAGTGCATAGAATAAATCTCTAGCACGTTGTTCTTCTTTTCCGTGATTCTTTTTCAAATCTAGGAAGTCAAACACATCCGCATGCCAAGGTTCGATGTACATCGCGAAAGATCCTTTTCTTTTTCCACCACCTTGATCAACGTAGCGTGCCGTATCATTGAACACACGTAGCATAGGAACGATTCCGTTCGAAGTTCCGTTTGTTCCTTTGATGTACGATCCTGTAGCGCGGATATCGTGAAGTGCTAATCCAATTCCACCAGCAGATTGAGAAATTTGCGCACAAGACTTCAATGTGTCGTATATCCCTTCAATGCTATCTGATTTCATTGTAAGCAAGAAGCAAGAAGACATTTGGGGCTTAGGAGTTCCGGCGTTGAACAAGGTTGGAGTCGCATGTGTGAACCAACCTTCCGACATCAAATTATATGTTTTGATGGCAGATGCAACGTCTTTTTTGTGAATACCAATAGCAACACGCATTAACATTTGTTGTGGACGCTCAGCAATTTTACCATTCAAACGCATCAAATAAGAACGAGACAATGTTTTAAACCCAAAATAATCGTAGCGGAAGTCACGATCATAAATGATACTAGAGTCGAATGCCTCTTTGTTTTCTTGGATAATTTCGTAAACGTCGTCAGCAACTAACGATGCATTTTGACCTGTTTTCGGGTCAATATAATGGTGTAAATCATCAATCACTTCAGAAAACGTTTTTTTCGTCTCCTTGTGTAAGTTAGAAACGGCAATACGTGAAGCTAACAATGCGTAATCAGGGTGGTCAATTGTCTTTGCCGCCGCAACCTCTGCTGCTAGATTATCCAAGTCTGACGTGGATACCCCATCATAGATTCCCTCAATCACCTTCATAGCAACAGCTTCTGGCGATACTAATGGATCTAATCCGTAACACATTTTAATAATACGTGCTGTGATTTTATCAAACTTCACAGCCTCTTTTCTTCCGTCTCTTTTTCCTACGTACATCCTATTACCGCAATTAAATAATTAAAATTCTTCGTTCATGCTGAATTCTTTGTTCGCATCTCCTGCCAACACTCCAGCTTTTTGGTATTCACCAACTCGTTTTTCAAAGAAATTTGTTTTTCCTTGAATGGAAATCATTTCCATGAAGTCGAATGGATTCGAAGTGTTGTAAACACGTTCGTTACCTAATTCAACTAAAAGGCGATCCGCAACAAATTCAATGTATTGTTGCATTAGATCGCTATTCATTCCAATAAGTTTAACTGGAATAGCGTCTGTGACAAATTCTTTTTCAATTTCTACAGCGTCCATGATGATCTCACGAACTTTTTCTTTGGAAAGTTTATTTACCAAGTGATTGTTATATAACAAACAAGCGAAGTCACAATGTAATCCTTCGTCACGTGAGATTAATTCATTGGAAAAGGACAACCCGGGCATTAAACCACGTTTTTTCAACCAAAAAATCGAGCAAAATGACCCAGAAAAGAAAATCCCTTCTACAGCTGCAAAAGCGACTAGTCGCTCAGCGAAATCTCCTTTGTCAATCCATCTGAGCGCCCACTCTGCTTTTTTCTTCACACAGTCAAGTGTGTCGATTGCATTGAATAAATGGGTTTTTTCTGCGGAATCCTTGATGTATGTGTCAATCAAAAGCGAATACGTTTCTGAGTGAATATTTTCCATCGCTACTTGATTTCCGTAAAAGAATTTCGCTTCTGTATATTGAACTTCTGACAAAAAGTTTTCAGCAAGGTTCTCATTCACGATACCATCAGAAGCAGCAAAGAAAGCAAGGATGTGCTTGATAAAATGACGTTCGTCATCGTTTAATTTGTTTTCCCAATCAATTTGATCTGGAGATAAATCAATTTCTTCTGCTGTCCAAAAACTCGCTTCTGCTTTTTTGTAAAAACTCCAAATGTCATCATGTTGAATTGGAAATAATACAAAACGGCTTTTGTTTTCTTCAAGAATCGGTTCGCGTAAAGATGTTGTCATAAGCTCTTAAATAATTTTTAAACCAAAAGGGATAATAGAAATACATTATTTCTAAACCACTATGTCGTTAAATTGTTTTTGTATCCCTCATTCAACTGAAACGTTTGGCCATGAAAACAAAACGCGAGTAAAAATATGAGGATACAAAAATTGTCAAAAAACATTCGTAAATCAATTAAAGAAATTAACATTAACGCGATGTTATCAACACCTAAAATCGCAATCCTTTCACCAACAAACCCTACAGCAATTTTCAACACTAAAAGGAAAGATATTCACATCAACAATATGTTGATTTTAATAACTATTCACGGATAAATATTGAAATAAGTCAAATTAATTTCTTATGTGATTTAAGACAATAAATTTATGGAGGAAATTTATTTTTAACCAAAAACAATCAATGAGTTTTTGAACACGTTAATGTTCATATTAATATAAAGAAAGATGTACTTGAAAAACACCATTTTTACTGCAAGTTTTGAGCGATATTTAGAAGGATTTCAACACCTTCTTTTTCCAAATGTTTGCTTGCAGTGTTCCTATGAGTTATCGCGATTTGAAAAACACATCTGTGCATTTTGTTGGGATAAATTGCAACGAACATATTTTGAATCATATGAAGTTGCCAGTGGAATGGACCAGCTTTTTTGGGGAAGGATAGCATTAAGCGAAACGTTTGCGCTTTACTTTTTTGAAAAGGAAAAACCGATTCAAGATATCCTACACGCACTGAAGTATCAATTTAAAGCCCCACTTGGAAGGCATTTCGGCGAAGTGATGGGAACAACAATTTTCAAAAGCAACAAGTACAAAACGATTGAAGCATTGATTCCTGTCCCCATTCACCCTCAAAAACGATTCTTGCGTGGATACAATCAAAGTGAGTTGTTAGCGGAAGGAATGGCAACAATTTTAGAAATTCCCATTTTACTCGATGTAGTTCTAAAAAAAGCGAACAACTCCAGTCAAACAAGAAAAAACAGATTTCTCCGTTGGGACAATGCCAGCGAACAATTTTGTCTTGGAAAAAAAGACATTCCTTACCGACATGTTGCCATTGTAGATGATGTGATTACTACTGGATCCACACTTGAGGCGATGGCTCAATTATTGCGATCGCACTTTCCAGAACTTCAAATAAGTTTGCTTAGCTTCGCCATAGCAAAATAAACATGGACTCTCAACACGTATTGATTATTGGTGCAGGACTCGCAGGAACGTGTTTAGCGCACCAACTTTTAGCTAAAGGACACAGTGTTCAACTGATCGACAGAGGTGTAAATCATTCAACTGCTGTTGCCGCTGGAATAGTGAATCCAATGGTTTTTAGAAGAATGAATAAGTCATGGCGTTTGGATGAGTTTATTTCTGAAGCAAGGAATTTTTACCAGCAATTAGAGCATACAGTTGAATATAAATTGTTCCATCCGATTGTTATCCGTCGCATGCTATCCTCCGAACAAGAACGCAATTACTGGTTGGAAAGACAAAAATCACCTGAGTTCTCGGATTATTTGTCCGAAATAAGTCCGGAAGATGAAAGCTATTCACACGCTGAAAACCACTTTGGTAGCGGACGTTTGAAATCCTCCTTTTGGGTAGATGCAAAAGTATATTACGAGCGAAACCTTGATTATTTTCAACGAAAAGGAAGCCTTTTAAAAGAAGATTTCGACTCCTCAAACTTTGATGAAAACACTCTGAGTTATAAAGGAACAACATATGATAAAGTCGTTTTCTCGGTTGGATATCAACAAATGAATACGCCTTTTTTTCAAGAGTTACCGATTCAACAAACGAAAGGCCAGTCCATACGTGTCCACTCCAAAGAAATTCTAGAAAATGAATCCCTCAACCGCAAGTGTTTTGTCTTGCCGCTGGGGAATAATATTTTTCGGATTGGCGCAACCTATGAATGGGATAATCCAGATTTGACTCCTACCGAAGAGGCCAAACAAGAATTAATGGGACATCTTAGTGTATTGGGGAATTTTTCTTTTGAAATCCTTGATCAACAGGTTGGAGTGCGTCCAACTGTTCTCGATCGCCGACCAATTCTAGGAGCGCATCACAGTATAAAAAACCTGTATTTATTCAACGGATTAGGAACAAAAGGATACCTTATGGCGCCAACGTTAGCGAGGGAATTAGCTGATTTCATGTTTGAAGGAATTCCACTAGACAAGGAAATTTCTATCGAACGCTTTTACAAGAAATCCAACGCGCCAATTGTCTGATTTCCCTTTTCATATGATTTAGCAAACATTTCTATCGTTAATCCTTAAGTTCCTCCGAATGTAAGACTTGAATTCAGTAGGAAAGTCGTATTTTTGTTTCCGCTATGAATCACATTCGAAACTTCTGCATTATTGCACACATCGATCACGGTAAAAGTACCCTTGCCGATCGCTTACTTCAAACTACTGGAACGATTTCCGACAGAAACATGAAGGCTCAGGCTTTGGATGACATGGACCTGGAACGCGAACGTGGAATCACCATTAAGAGTCATGCCATTCAAATGAGCTATAAGTTTGAAGGGAACGATTATATTTTGAATTTAATTGACACTCCAGGACACGTAGATTTCTCCTATGAAGTCTCGCGTTCAATCGCCGCATGTGAAGGAGCTTTGTTGATTGTAGATGCATCTCAAGGAATTGAGGCACAAACGATTTCAAATTTATATTTGGCATTAGAACATGATTTGGAAATCATCCCGATTCTAAACAAAATGGACTTACCTGGTGCGATGCCGGAAGAAGTGTCAGATCAAATCATGGAATTAATAGGCTGCGATTTAGAAGACATTATACAAGCGTCCGGAAAAACAGGACTCGGTGTAGAAGCGATATTGGCAGCTGTTGTGAACAAAATTCCAGCGCCAAAAGGAGATGAGTCAGCGCCATTGCAGGCCATGATTTTCGACTCTGTTTTCAATCCATTTAGAGGAATTATTGCCTATTACAGAATAAAAAATGGAGTATTAAGAAAAGGACAAAAAGTTCGTTTTCTGAATACAGGAAGAGATTACAATGCTGATGAGATCGGAATTTTAAAAATGGATCTTTCGCCACGAAACGAAGTAAGAGCGGGAGATGTTGGATACATTATTTCAGGGATCAAGCAAGCCAACGAAGTGAAAGTTGGAGATACCATTACCGATACAGAAAATCCATGCGAAGTGCCTATCAAAGGATTTGAGGATGTAAAACCAATGGTCTTTGCTGGAATATATCCAGTAGATAATGAGGATTATGAAGAGTTGCGTTATTCCATGGAAAAATTGCAACTCAATGACTCATCATTGGTATTCGAACCTGAATCATCTGCTGCGCTTGGATTTGGATTCCGTTGTGGATTCCTTGGCATGTTGCACATGGAAATTATTCAAGAACGTTTGGAACGAGAGTTTAACATGACCGTAATTACCACTGTTCCTAACGTATCGTACAAAGCGTACATGAAAAAAGACCCTGAAGATGCGATGATTGTAAATAATCCATCTGAACTTCCAGATCCTTCCGGAATGGAACGTATTGAAGAACCTTACATTAAGGCGCAAGTCATCACGAAAACAGAATATGTTGGAGCGATTATGACCTTATGTATTGAAAAACGTGGTGAATTACAAAACCAAGTGTATTTGACACAAGACCGCGTGGAAATCACTTTTGAAATGCCTTTGGCAGAGATTGTCTTCGATTTTTATGACCGTTTGAAGTCCGTTTCTCGTGGGTATGCTTCGTTTGACTATCATCCGGTTGGGTATAAAGAATCAGATTTAATCAAAATGGACTTACTCTTAAATGGAGAGCAAGTAGATGCATTATCTGCATTGGTTCACCGCAGCAATGCCTATGATCTTGGAAAACGAATTTGTGTCAAATTGCGCGAATTAATCCCAAGACAACAATTTGAAATTCCGATTCAAGCAGCTATTGGCGCGAAAGTAATCGCACGTGAAACCATCAAAGCCTTGAGAAAAGATGTTACAGCAAAATGTTACGGGGGAGATATTTCACGTAAACGTAAATTGTTAGAGAAACAAAAAGCAGGTAAAAAACGTATGCGCCAAGTGGGACGAGTAGAAGTTCCTCAGGAAGCATTTTTAGCTGTATTGAAATTAAACGACTAAATCCTATACTTATGAATTCTATTTTAAATCATGCTCATTCTGGCTTACGCTGGGTAGCCATCATTCTTTTATTACTTGCGATTATCAATGCGTTCACATCAAAGACCTTTGAAAAGAAGCACAAGATGATCAACTTATTTACTATGATTACTTTGCATACGCAATTGATCATTGGCTTGGTTCAATATTTTATCACATCTGGTAAAGTGAAATTTTTTGATGGTTGGATGAAAGAAGCAGCATTTCGTTTTTACGGAATGGAACACTTAATGGGGATGTTGATTGCTATTGTGTTAATCACAGTAGGATACAGCAAATCTAAAAAAGCAGTAACGGATGCGGAAAAATTCAAAAAAATCAAAGTGTTTTACCTTATTGGCTTGATTTTGATTCTAGCTTCCATTCCTTGGCCATTCCGAACAGCACTTGGTGGATCATGGTTCTAACACGCATACTCTTTATTCTGTTTTTAGCAGGACTAACTTCCTGTGGTAACGATTCATCATCAAAATATAACGAGACTTTACCAACAGAGACACCTGCGCAAAGAGGAGCTTCGTTGTATACCCTTTACTGTGCAAGTTGCCACGGAGATAATGGAAAATTAGGCGCGTCAGGTGCAAAGGATTTGACCATGTCAACTTTGTCCGATAGTCAAGTGAAAAAGATCCTAAAAAAAGGAAAAAACGCCATGCCTCCCATGTCCGCGATTTTAGAGAATAAAGAAAACATTGATTTCGTTATCCAACACATTAAAACCTTGAGAAAATAATGCAAGAAGGCCATGTAACAGTAGATGCAGTAGAGGAATCTTGTATTTTAGTAGGCGTAATTACGTCAGAAATAGATGAGGTTATTGCCAATGAGCATTTGGATGAATTGGAGTTTTTAGCTGAAACTGCCGGTGCAATTACACACACGAAATTTTTACAAAAGTTACCTTATCCGAATCCTCGCACTTATGTGGGGACAGGAAAACTTGAGGAAATCAAACAATACATGAAGGCGATGGACATTGAAATGGTGATTTTCGATGATGAGTTGTCTCCTTCACAATTACGGAATATAGAACGTGAATTGGAATGTAAAGTCCTGGACAGAACAATTTTAATCTTGGACATCTTCGCAAGTCGCGCTCGTACTTTTCATGCGAAAACGCAAGTTGAGTTAGCGCAATTACAGTATATGTTGCCGCGATTGACAAGACTTTGGACCCACCTTGAGCGTCAAAAGGGTGGAATTGGATTACGTGGTCCGGGAGAATCTCAAATTGAAACAGACCGCCGAATCATTCAAATGCGTATTTCCTTGATGAAGGAACGATTAAAGGACATCGATAAACAAATGGCCATTCAGCGAGGTAACCGAGGACAACTTGTCCGCGTTGCACTTGTTGGTTATACGAATGTGGGCAAAAGCACCTTGATGAATTTGTTGTCCAAGTCCGAAGTGTTTGCAGAAAACAAATTGTTTGCTACCCTAGACACAACCGTCCGAAAAGTGGTGATCGACAACATGCCGATGCTCTTAACTGATACTGTTGGATTTATCCGAAAACTTCCTCAACAATTGATGGAATCGTTTAAGTCTACATTAGATGAGGTTCGCGAAGCTGATTTGCTCATTCATGTATTGGACATCTCTCATCCAAATTTCGAAGACCATTTTAACGTGGTGAATGAGACGTTAAATGAAATTGATAAAACAGAAAAACCAACAATCGTTGTGTTCAATAAAATTGATGCGTATCAGCCGATTCTAAATGAAATGAACGAAGAGGAGGAAGATGTCAGAACCTTGGAATCATTAAAGAAATCATGGATGGCAAAAATGAACAAAACAAAATGTGTGTTTATTTCTGCGCAAAATAAAGAGAATGTGGAAGAACTGAAAGAGGTACTTTACGAGGAGGTGAAAACAATCTTTCGTGTACGCTATCCTTACAATGATTTCTTGTATTAGTCAACCACTAATTCTAAGTCAATCTGACGTTTTTTAGGATTCACCTTTGCGATTTTTACACGAACTTTATCACCGAAATTAAATGCTTTTCTAAAACGGGCACCGGTAATTTTAAAGTTGTCTTGATCGAAATAATAGCGATCTCCTGGAATTTCTGACATTGGCACCATTCCTTCACAATGATTTTCATCCATACGAACAAACATACCATGTTCTGCAATTCCCGAAATAGTCCCTTCAAATACCTCTCCTAAGTGATCCAAAACGAATAAGGTTTGGAAATATTTCGTCGATTCTCTCTCTGCTTCCGCTGCTTTGCGTTCATTTTTAGAAATGCGTGAACAAATGGCTTTTAATTCCCCGCCATATTTATGCTGTTTACTCGTGAGTTCTTCTTGTAAAATACGGTGAAGAACTAAATCTGCATAGCGTCTAATGGGAGAAGTGAAATGACTGTAATGTTTAAAAGCTAATCCATAATGTCCAATGTTATCGGTCTCATAAGAAGCTTTAGCCATGGATCGTATTGCCATGGATTGAACGAGGGAAAACTCATTTTCCTCACGGATTTCTTCGAATAAAGCATTCAAATTTTTTGCGATGGATTGTGTGTCGTGCAAATCTATCTTGTGTCCGAATTTCTCAATGAACACAGAGAAAACATCCATTTTTCCAGGGTCTGGAGAATCGTGAACCCGGTAAATCATCGGGAATAGGTCTCTGCCTTTTTCGGGTTTCGACAAGAATGTAGCTACTTTGCGGTTCGCAAGTAACATAAATTCTTCAATTAATTTATGAGCGTCTTTGGAGGTTTTGATCACCACTTCAGATGGATTCCCAACCTCATTTAAGCGAAAACGCATTTCTTCGGATTCGAAGCTTAGCGCACCGTCTTTTAATCGTTGTTTTCTTAAGATATGCGCAACCCCATTCAGTTTTCGAATAACAATTTGATGATCTCCCTCTTTGCCTTCAATAATTTCTTGGGCTTCTTCATACGTAAATCGACGGTCGGAATGGATCACGCCTTTTCCATACCATTCTTTATATACCTTTCCTTTATTGTCCATTTCAAAGACTGCCGAGAAGGTATACTTGTCTTCATGTGGTCGCAAGGAGCATGCAATGTTTGACAATTGTTCAGGCAACATGGGAATCACACGGTCAACTAAATAAACAGAGTTTGATCGAAGCAAAGCCTCATCGTCCATGGCCATACCTGGACGAACATAATGACTAACATCTGCAATGTGTACACCAAGTTCGTAATGCCCATTTTCTAATTCATGGTAAGAAATGGCGTCATCGAAATCACGCGCATCAAAAGGATCAATGGTGAATGTCAAGGTGGATCTAAAGTCGCGACGGGTTAAAATTTCTTTATCGTCAAGTTCAACAGGCACACGTTCTGCTTCTTCTAGTACGCTATCTGGAAAAATGGGATTTATTCCTTGGTTGTATAATATGGAAAGCATTTCTGTGTCATTACTTCCCGGCATTCCTAAAATAGCAACCACTTCACCAAAAGGTTTTTCAGCAGATTTTGGCCAAACCGTAATTTTCACTAGCGCCTTTTCACCATCTCGCGCGCCATTCAAGTGTTCTTTTGCGACACGAATTTCTAGTCCACTTCGATTATTATCTGGAATGAGAAGAGCATTTTTTTCTCCGAATTGGATGGTGCCGACAAACTGCACGCGTTCTCTCTCTTTGATTTCAACAACAGCGCCTTCGTCTCTACTTGGCCCGGACTTGAATACACGAACCTTTACCTTGTCACCATTCAGCGCTTGTCCAATATTTTGGGGCGCGATGAATACATCTTTTTCTTTTCCTTCTACTACAACGAAACCAGCTCCGCGTTGCGTCAGCTGAATAACTCCTTCCACTAAATTCGATTCACCGCTTAAGCTATATGTAAAATGATTGACACGCTTAATGGCGTTTTTCGTTGCTAAGGCATTTAATCCCTCGAATACAACTTGACGGCTCATGGGATCACGAGCCTCAACCATGGTACAAATTTGTTGGTGTGTCAATTCAGCACCCGGGTGTTTCTCGAATAAGCGAATTAAAATCGCGTTGATACCCGATTTTTTTTTACCGGGGGATGGCTTTGAATACCTTTTTTTGGACATAGTACGAAATTAGACAATAATATTGTCTAACGAGTTCGAAAAGATTGAAAGTAACAATTTAGTGACGAACCACTAATTTTTTGGTAATGGATTTACCTGTAGAAGTTTCAAAAATAAGGAAGTAGATTCCATTGCTGAAATCACCTACATTGATTTTCTTGCTACCGTGAATTGTCTCTTTCATGATCACGTTTCCAACAGCATCCATCAATTTGAAACTTGACTGATCCATGCCAGCAAGTTGGATAGACACATATTCCGATGTTGGGTTTGGATAAATGCTTACCCCAACTTCTTCTTTTACCGGTTTCACCGAAGCTAAATAATCAACAATAACATCTACAGAATCAGCGTAAGAAAGGCCATTTGTCGAAATATAATAGCGATAATGAGCCGTTCCATAAACACCATCAGCTGGATCCACCTGAGCCTTTAATTTTCCGTATTGACCATCATTGAGGGTAAACAATACAGATGGAGTACCAGGTGTTGTCCAAGGATTTGTGTTCATTTGACCCGAAGAATAACATTGTCCACCAAAAGGATCAGTTGCATGCCCCCAACACAAAGCGTCTGTCCATCCGGCCGGAGCATCTATGCGCAAACGAGTAATTCGCCATGCACGTGCTGCCCCCGTGTTGTTTTCGACATCAAGTGCAATATCAAAAGTAGCGTTTGACGGCGCAACAACCATGTGCGTTTCACCTGAAATATCAGTTGTTTGTCCATCCACATGTATGACAATGCCATCCTGAGAATAGGAGAAAACACTAAAAACAAGCGTAAAAATAAGAATTAAGGACTTCGTCATGGAGTTTCAGTTTGTTCAAAAATACAGAAAATTGATTAATTTTCCTATATAGTTGAAAGTTTTTCAGGTCTTGGTTTTTTTATACCTTTGAGTTCGGCAAGGTTTTTGAATTGTCGAGCCAAAAAATAATCAAACGATGAAAACACTTTTTACACTAGCTTTCGTATTTATTACTGGAATTTCAGCATTCTCTCAAGACACTCATACGACAGAAAGCCAACTGAAACAACTCCCTTCTATAAACCTTATGGATATGAATGGAAAATCCGTTAACACGGGCGCAATTGGTGTAGATGGACCCATTATTATTAGTTTTTGGGCAACATGGTGTGCTCCTTGTAAGAAGGAATTGAATACCATTCATGAATTGTACGAAGATTGGCAAGCTGAAACAGGAGTAACATTAGTCGCTGTCTCTATTGATGATGAAAAAACAAAAAGTCAAGTGCCTGTTTATGTGAACGGCAAAGCTTGGGATTACATGGTATTGATGGATCCTAATGGAGACTTTAAGCGAGCGATGGGTGTAAACAATGTACCACATACCTTCCTTATTGATAAGGGCGGAAATATTGTTTATTCTCATAATAACTATGCCCCTGGAGATGAAGATAAATTGTACAAAGAATTGCTTCAATTAAGCGGAAAATAAATCAAATGAACAAACTTCTACTCGCTCTATCAGGCCTGTTTATTACTTTTTTAAGTTTCGCTCAAGGCTCTTTAACCGGAAACATCGAAAGTACGTTTCAATATTTAAATGCAGATTCGATAATTGATGCTAAACAACCTGCAGAAAAAGGACTGATAAATTCTTACATGAACGTTTTCTACACGCAAGGAAATTTCAAAGCCGGGATGAGGTTGGAATCGTATTTACCAAGAATTCAAGGGTATCCAAACCGTTTCGACGGAACAGGAATTGGCATGCGATATATAGGATATGCAAATGGATTTGTTGATGTAACTTTGGGCTCATTTTATGAGCAATTTGGCTCTGGACTTTCATTGAGAGCTTACGAAGATCGTGCTTTAGGATACGACAATGTAATGGACGGTGCTCGTGTCATCGTTCGTCCAACAAATGGACTAGTGCTCAAAGGTGTTTATGGCTATCAACGCCTTTCCTTTCAAGGTGGAAATGTCATACATGGTGATGGAATTGTTCGGGGATTGGATGGCGAATTTCACCTGAATGAAGGATGGAAAAAGATGAAGGATTTTCCTTTAGATGTGGTACTTGGGGCCTCTTTTGTGAGCAAATACCAGGAGGACAATAATCCGGATTTGATTTTACCACAAAATGTGGGAACATACGGTGGGCGCATGAAATTACGCTATAAAAATTTTTACGGCGATGTGGAATATGTGCAAAAAGAACAAGATCCATCCAGTGACAATAATTACATTTACAACTATGGACACGCGTCGGTTTTCAATGTAAGTTATACCCGAAAAGGACTTGGCATTTTAGTTTCTGGAAAATCTGTCGATAACATGAGCTACCGTTCTGACCGAACAAAAGATTTACAAGATGTTTTCGTGAACTATTTACCATCGTTAAATAAAACACACACGTACAACTTAGTTGCGACGTTATATCCATATGCAACGCAACCTCTGGGCGAAGTAGCTTATCAAACGGATGTTTTATACACGTTCAAGAAAGGAACAAAATTGGGAGGTAAGTATGGAACGACAATTGGCGGAAATTTCTCTACAACATACCAACCAAGGCATAGTTTAGACGGAATTAATCCGTTGGATTCTACGGGTGTGACGTACGTTTGCCGTCCGTTTCAAGCAAGCGACAGCATGTACTGGCAAGACATCAACTTCAACATCACCAAAAAATTCAACAAGAAATTCAGTACAATCTTGAGTTTTTACTCCATTAAAATCAACAATGATGTAGTGAAAATTTCGAATGATGCTTCTGGAATTATTCATGCAAACATCGGTGTTGCAGAGTTCGCATATAAATTCAACTCAAAACACTCACTCCGCGCAGAAATACAAGGTTTATTCGTACAAAAAGAAGGGGGAGAAATCAAGGATAAAGGAAATTGGGCAACCTTATTATTGGAGTATTCGATTTCTCCGGGATGGTTTTTCAGTTTTATGAATCAATACAATTATGGAAATCCCGATGTGGAAAAACGAGTGAATTACCCAATTTTAACCTGCGGATATATTCGTGACGCAACACGTTTCACTGTTTCCTATGGTCGTCAACGAGCAGGATTATTTTGTGTAGGTGGAGTCTGTCGATTCGTTCCAGCCTCTAATGGTTTAACACTTAGCTTTACTCAAAGTTTTTAGTATGAAAAAGTTTTCTCTTTTGTTTATTTTTGCTTGGTCTTTGTATCTCTACACTTCTTGCGATCACATAACAAACCCATATCCACCGCAAGGAATCTCGGAACTTGACACTACACTATATCCGGGTAATTGGGCTGATTACGTTGCCAATGAATGGCCGACTTTTACTGCAAATACCAACGTTGATCGAAATATTCTTATCGAAGACTACACAGGACACAAATGTATTTTTTGTCCTGCCGCTGCAGATTTGGCTCATCAACTGGAATTAACGCATGAGGGAAGAGTGTTTGTTTCTTCCATGCATGTTGGTCCACTTGGCGTTGGAGATTTTCAAACCGTTAGCGCACCTGAATATCCTGTCGATTTCACCAATCCACAAGTTGTAGAAATTGGAACCTATTTTGGAACAAATGATGGAGGATTTAGTGGGAATCCGCGTGGAACAGTCAACCGTTTTCTTGCCGGAGGCAATATTTTCCAAAGCCCGAACGCATGGACGAGCATGGTGAATACGATGCTTGCTGAAAACACATTAAAGGTAAATATGCAATCTGCCTTGAATTATTATCCACAAACCCATGGTGCTTTTCTGCATGTGGAAGTAGATAAATTAGACGCGACATTGACCAATGAATTAGGTATCGTTGCCTACATTTTAGAAGATTCTTTGGTAGGCGATCAAAAGATGAGTGATAACTCACATAATACAAGCTACATACACCGCGATATTCACCGAGGAAACTTGAATGCTCAAGCGTTTGGGAAAGTACTAGAAGCTGCGGATATGCAAAACGGTAAGTACTATGTAAATTATAGTTTTGTTGTGCCAGATCAATTAGATGACGTGTATAATGCGGACAATATGCATGTATTAATTTACGTTTACGACCGTAGTACTTGGGAGATTTACCAAGTCATCCGCCAGAATATCATCCCTTAATTCGTTATTTTCTAAATTCCAATGGCGCTAAGACAACACCTTGCACAAAAACTGGAACAGCGGCTTTCACCTCAACAAATCCAGTTGATGAAATTGCTTCAGGTACCAACGATGGAATTAGATCAGCGCATCAAACAGGAATTGGAAGAAAATCCAGCTTTGGAAGAAGGTGCTGATGACTTCGAGGATGAGTTTGAACAAGAGGATGAATTTGATGATGCAGATGGCGAGGATGAATTTGACCTATCCGATTATTTAGATGATGATGTCGCCGATTATAAAACCCAGGCGAATAATCATTCGAAGGACGATGAGGAGCGAGTGATTCCGCTCTCTGGAGAACAGTCCTTCCAAGAAAAATTAACCGAACAACTTCATTTGTTGTATTTGGAGGATGAACAATTTACCATTGCGGATGTCATCATTGGCAATCTTGATGAGTCTGGTTATTTGAACCGTAGTATCGATGCAATCGTAGATGATTTAGCATTTTCAATGAATGTAGACGTCAGCGAAAAGGCAGTGCTTGACATTTTACATTTAGTACAAGAATTGGATCCTGCTGGCGTTGGTGCCCGCAATTTACAAGAGTGCCTTTTGATCCAGATCAGACGAAAGCAAGACGGAGATATTTCGCGTTACACTGCAAAAAAAATTCTTGAAAATTATTTCGAGGAATTTACCAAGAAACACTACGACAAGATTGCTAAAAAGCTAGAAATTGACGATCATGATTTGAAGGACGCCATTGATGAAATTTTAAAGTTAAATCCAAAACCAGGTGGTTCGATGCGTGAATCCGCAAAAAATTACCAACAAATTATTCCAGATTTTACACTTTTTGAAAGTGAAGGACGTTTAGAACTTGGACTCAACGGAAGAAATGCACCTGAATTAAAAGTGAGTCGTGAATATGAAACAATGCTTCGGTCATATGCAGAAGGAGCTAAGTCCTCGAAGTCGGACAAAGAAGCGTTGTCCTTTGTTCGTCAAAAGTTGGATGGAGCAAAATGGTTCATTGATGCCATTAAACAACGTCAACAAACACTCTTATTGACAATGGGTGCAATTATGGATTACCAAGAAGCGTACTTCTTATCTGGTGACGAAACCAAACTTCGCCCGATGATTTTAAAAGATATTGCCGATGTTATAGGTTTGGATATCTCGACGATTTCCCGGGTGGCGAATTCTAAATTTGTCCAAACAAATTATGGGATATTTCCCTTGAAGTATTTCTTCTCCGAATCGTTGTCGACAGATAGCGGAGAGGAAGTATCGACACGTGAAGTGAAAAAGATTTTATCTGATGCTATTGAAGCAGAAGACAAACACAATCCATTAACAGATGAAAAATTGATGGACTTATTGAACGAAAAAGGGTACAATATTGCCCGAAGAACAGTAGCAAAATATAGAGAGCAATTGAATATTCCAGTTGCCAGAATGCGAAAAGAACTATAGAAATGAAAGGAATACTAGCTCATTTATTTTCTTGGGTATTTTTACCCTTGTTCATGCCAACCTATGGGATATTATTGGCGATGTATATTCCCTCTATTCCAAAAGACCTCTCACAGGTGTCCATGTACTTGCTTCCTCCGGAAATGAAAACGAGGTTAATTCTTCTTTTTTTCTTGTTTAGCGCTGTGGCTCCAGGACTATCGTTCCTAGCCTTGCATAAAAAGAAAATAATAAGCACCATCGACATTGAAAACCAACGCGAAAGAAATATTCCATTGTTGGTGATGATGGCTTATTCTTTAGTGCTTTTTTTATTGTTTTTTGTGAAAGCTCCTGATGCAGCCCTTCCAATTGCTTTTTACGCATTGCCGCTCTCTGGTTTTATCGTTACATCGGTTTTCATGGGGATTAATCGCTGGATAAAAATATCCTTACACGCTGGTGGAGCCGGGATTTTGGTTGGATTCCTTTTCGCCTTTTATTTGGAACAACAAACTTTTGCTAGTTGGATTTTACCATTAGCGATTCTTGCTTCTGGATTAACTATTTCTGCGAGATTATTTTTAAACAAACACCGTCCAATCGAGGTTTATACAGGATGGACGTTAGCCGTTTTAATCACCTTTTTTACTCATTATTTTTACCTTCAATGTGTATGAAACGTTCCATTTCTTTACTCTTTTCCTTTAGCATTCTTTTATTCTCTTGTTCAGATTTAAAAAAGGATGAGCAATTGCTTCGAATTTCTAAATTAGAAAAACGAATAGAGCTCATCGAAAACGAACGATTAAAAAATGAGATTGATACACTTACTGCGCTAAAAATAGCAACTAACGCCGTAGAAATTCGCATTAAAAACTATTTAGTTTTAGACACCATTGATTTGGTGTTAGGAAAAAAAATGGATGCGTATAAAATTATGAGAAGAAACCTCAAGCCTTTGGGGAAACAAAACAGCCAGCTAAAACAAGCTATACGTGAAGAGGAAAAATCCCTAAAGGACTTGAAAACGGATATTGAAAACGGATCAGGAAGCCGAGACAAATACGAATCCTATATTTTATTCGAAAAAAATAAAATAAACCAAATTCAAACATTGCTTGATGAGTACCTTCGATTAAAAGAAGAAACGCTTGCTACCTATCGTGAATTACATTCAGAATTGAATCAGCTATCCCTAGATTTAATAAGAAAACACAATTTGAATCATCAATGAAAATCACCGTCCTTTTCTTATTTTTTTTCTTAATGAATAGTATCTTTTGTCAAACAGAGACAGATATACAACTAGCTCAATATTATTATTCGAATGGAGAATTCGAAAAGGCAACAACGTATTATGAAAAGATTTATGCTAACGACCAATCCAAAGTTGTTTTTACTCGCTATTACGAGTGTTTGTTGGAGATAAAAGACACGAAGACAGCTGAAAAGATATTAAAGAAACAAGTCAACTTAAATAGAGGAGATTTAGATTTAAGGGTCACCTTCGCTCAGTTTTATGAAGAAATAAATGAAGTGTCAAAATCGCGTAAGATTTACGAAGAACTAATCGAGGAAGTAAATAGCAATCCAGGATTAACGATTCAGATGTATCAGGCGTTTGTTGCTAGAGGTAAATTTGATTTAGCGAAAACCTGTTTGGATAAAGGCAGGAAATTGGCGCCGAGTTACCCCTTTCATTTTCAGTATGCGGATTATTACGCTCTCATTGGAAATAAGTCGGAAATGATGCGGGAATATATCGAATACCTCGAACTTCAACCGAACATGAAAGAGTCGATTCAGTTGGCCATCAATAGCAGGGTTGACTTGAGTAATAGCGATGGGACTGACTTCGTTGCACTGAAAGAATTGTTAATTACGAAGACTCAAAAACCAAACGCTCCACTGATTTATTCCGAAATGTTGATTTGGTTGTTTGTTCAAAATCAAAATTTTAATGGCGCATTCATTCAGGCGCAAGCATTGGACAAAAGAGTTCAGGGAGATGGAACACGCGTTTTTGATTTGGGATTAATTTGCGTTGAAAATAAATCATACGAAATCGCTCGGAAGTGTTTTGATTATGTCATTTCACTAGGTTCGGGTCAACCCTTATATTTCGAGTCACAAAAATCATTATTGAATACGCGCTTTATTGAAATCACGACAAACCGAAATTATTCAGCAATCGAGATTGAAGCTACCATTCAAGATTACAACGATGCATTAACGCGACTAGGGAAATCTAGATTTACATTCCAAATTATACTTGAACTGGCGCATATCAAAGCATTTTATGGCGAACAGGTCATTGAGTCAATCGAATTGCTGAATAATTTATTAGGAACTCCTGGATTGACTGATATGCAAAGAGCACAGGTTAAAATGAAATTAGCAGATGTACAAGTTTTGGGTGGGGATATTTGGGAGGCCTCTTTACTTTATATGCAGGTGGACAATGACTTCAAGTTTGAACAAATCGGTAATGAAGCAAAATATAAAAATGCCCGTGTTTTTTATTTTGACGGAGAATTTGATTTTGCACAAGGACAATTAAATGTACTGAAAGAATCAACGTCAAAAATGATCGCCAATGATGCGCTTCAACTATCCGTTATGATTACGGATAATTATGGTTTGGACAGCAATTATCAAGCGATGCTGTGGTTTGCCACTGCCGAAAGACTCATTGAACAACATCGTTATGATTCCGCTTTTGTGTTGTTTGATAGTATTCAAGTTAATTTCCCCATGCATTCATTGGCAGATGAAATTTTGTTTCGAAAAGGGAAAGCAATGGAGCAGAAAGGGAAATGGTCTGAAGCGAGTGAATATTACACAGATTTATTGAAATTTCATTCAGATGACATTCTTGGTGATGACGCTCTTTTTCGCCTGGCCGACATCGAAGAAAACCAATTTCTAAACAAAGAAAAAGCGCTTGAATATTACAAGCGCTTAATTATAGAGTTTAAAGGAAGCTTATTTTCTACCGAAGCTCGAGCACGTATCCGCTTTTTGCGTGGAGACGAAAATATCGAACTTGATTCTGAATAACGAGAATTAATTCAAATCAGGCATTTCCCTTGTGAATGCTGGAATTCCAGTTACATCCATTCCAGTTATTAATAAGTGAATGTCATGTGTTCCTTCGTATGTAACAACAGACTCTAGATTTGCCATGTGACGCATCATGGAGTATTCACTTGTTATTCCCATTCCACCATGAATTTGACGAGCCTCACGCGCAATGTTTAATGCAATTTCAACGTTGTTGCGTTTCGCCATAGAAATCTGTGCAGTGGTTGCACGACCTTCATTACGTAACTGTCCTAATCGGAATGTCAGTAGTTGAGCTTTCGTAATCTCCGTAATCATTTCTGCTAATTTTTTCTGTATCAATTGGAATGCGCCAATTGGAACATTGAATTGTGTGCGTTCTTTGGAGTAGCGCAATGCTTGATCATAACAATCCATCGCTGCACCGAGAGCACCCCAAGCAATGCCAAATCGTGCCGAATCCAAACAACTTAGCGGAGCACCGAGTCCAGATCTTCCAGGAAGAATATTTGATTTAGGAACTTTCACGTTGTCGAAAATCAGTTCTCCGGTAGCGGACGCTCGAAGCGATAATTTTCCATGCATTTCTGGAGTAGAAAATCCTTCCATACCACGTTCTACGATAATTCCGTGAATTCGCCCTGTTTCATCCTTTGCCCATACCACAGCGATATCCGCGAATGGCGCGTTAGAAATCCACATTTTAGCACCATTTAAGATGACATGGTCTCCTGCATCCTTGAAGTTGGTAATCATTCCACCTGGATTTGAACCATAATCAGGCTCCGTTAAGCCGAAACAGCCCATCATTTCGCCAGTGGAAAGCTTTGGTAAATATTTTTGTTTGTGCTCCTCGGAACCGTATTTCCAAATTGGATACATGACCAAAGAAGATTGTACTGAAGCTGTAGAACGCAATCCTGAATCACAACGCTCTAATTCCTGCATAATTAAGCCATAAGAAATATGATCTAATCCCGGACCACCATATTCCTCGGGGATATACGGTCCAAACGCACCGATTTCTCCCAAGCCTTTCAATATATGCATTGGGAAAGTCGCATTTTCATAATGCTCATCGATAATAGGCGAAACTTCTTTTTTAACCCATGCTCTTGCTGCATCACGAACGAGTTTGTGCTCATCCGAAAGTAGGTCATCCATTCCGTAGTAGTCAGGGTGTGTAAATAAATCTGTTTTCATAATTTACCTTATTTGATTGCAAAAGTAAGTAATAATTAAAATGTCCACCCCATACATTTTTGAATTAATTTTGTCTGCGATGATATATCCCTTACTCAGCTCATTCGAACTAATCGAACGCAATACTCAAATGAATAGTTACCTGCTGGTAATAATCTTGGTGTGTTTTGCGTTTGTTGGTGTTGCACGTGTTGCTCAACCGGATTTAATTGCCCAGACTTTTTCTGGATTTTTTAAGGTGAAACGTCCAGACAGCAATGGTTTTGAGGGCTCGAAGCTTCAACCTAGCATGTCTGCACTAATTGTCCTTAACTATATTATTTCTTTTTCAACCTGTGTTTTTCTCTTGCTCTATGAGCAAATAAATATGCTTGAAACAGCCTGGGTAACGTTCAAAATAGTGTTCGCATTCACTTTTTTACAACTCCTTAACTTCCGTTTGGTTTTTTTATTGACAGGTGAGCGCGCTATACTTGACTCCATGAGCGCAGTGAATAAACAAATTTGGTCCTTCGGGGGATTCATATTAATCTGCATTGCCCTCCTTTGGATTTTAAATCAAGAACTTCAGCATGTTTTTGAACAATTATTTTTCATCGTTTTTTCTTTGTTGTTGGTTTGGCGCATTGTGAAAGGCCTTCTCCTTGCGGTACAATTAAGATATAAATGGTATTATTTAATTTTGTATCTTTGCACCTTGGAAATTTTACCCTTGCTCATTTTATGTAAGTTAGCATGGCATAATTTCACAATACTAATCTGATTTTATACCTTTAAAAACAACGAAACTTGGCCATTAAGACAATTTTAGTTTCGCAGCCGAAACCAGAGGGTGATAAGTCACCTTATTACGACTTGGCTGAAAAGTATAAATTGAAAATAGACTTTCGTCCATTTATCAAAGTAGAAGGAGTGGACCCTAAAGAGTTTAGGGCTCAGCGAGTAAATCTTGCTGAACACACAGCGATCATTTTAACTTCGAAAGTAGCAGTTGATCACTTTTTCAGAATTGCTGAGGCGACTCGTTTCGAAGTGCCAGATACCACGAAATACTTTTGTATTACCGAAGCTGTTGCCTTGTATCTTCAAAAGTATGTGACCTACAGAAAACGAAAAATTTTCTTTGGAAAACAAACAATCGACGAATTAGCGGAATTAATGAAAAAGCACAAGAATGAAAAGTTCTTGCTTCCTTGTACAGATATTCTTCGCGACAACATCCCATTGACATTAGAACAACACGCATTGCCTTTTACAAAGGTGATTTTGTACCGTACCGTGGCTTCTGACTTATCCGATTTAGAAGATGTATATTACGATATACTCGTGTTTTTTAGTCCAGGAGGAATCGAATCTTTGTTTAAAAACTTCCCCGATTTTAAACAGAATGAAACGGCGATTGCAGCATTTGGACCAACAACGGCGAATGCAGTGATTAAGAACAACTTGCGTTTAGATGTTCATGCTCCTCACCCAAAAGCACCTTCCATGGTGGGAGCCATCGAATTGTTCATCAAGGAACAATTGAAAAAGAAATAATATTTCTTACAAAAAACGCGATTAGCCCTTTTTTTTCTTCACAGTTTCTTATTATATTTACCCAAACTTAAATTTTAATCCATGAAAAAACTATTATTCTCAGCTTCTTTGCTAACTGCGTTAGTGGCTAATTCACAAATTCTTACACAGGATTTTGAAGGAGCCGGTTTACCGACAGGATGGACAAGATCACAAAGCACACCATCGGTTGGATGGGTTTTCGGAGCAACTTTGTCTAGTCAATATTGGGCAATTCCGACACACACAAAATATGCAGCTTCCAATGATGATGCAAATGATAACAACGCTGCAACTCAGAATTTAGCAGACAAGGACCGTTTGATTACTCCTCCATTGGATTTAACGGGGCAAACTGCGGTTGCTATGAAATTTGATGCATTCTATACAGGTGCATACGGTTCTGAGGCAACTATAGAAGCAAGCACAAATGGCGGAACTACTTGGACTACCATTTTAACCTTGGATCCAAATGCAGCTTGGCAAAACAATAGTGTTGCGAATTTGTCAGCTTATGCTGGTCAATCGAACGTTTTGGTTGCATTTCGTCACAATGATATGGGCGCTTGGGCTGATGGTTTTGCCATTGACAATGTAAGTGTTTATGTTCCACCAGCAAATGATGCTAAGATTAATTCAATCGCATTGAATCGTTATGGTTTGATTAACACAAACTCCAACTTAGTTTTGAATGTTACGAATCTTGGGTCTAACCCAATGACATCATTGACTATTGATTGGAATGATGGAACTTCACATTCTCAAGTTATTAACGTAAACATTGCACCATTTGCAACTGCTGATGTAACTCACCCAACTGCTTTAAATTATGCAGCTGCTGTGGAGAAAACAATCGCTGTAAACATTACAAATGTGAACGGTGGTGCAGATGCTGACATGACAAATAATTCAGGATCTAAATCATTCAATTCCCTCAGTCAAGCATCAACTAAAAAAGTGATCATTGAAGAAGGTACAGGTACCTGGTGTCAATGGTGTCCTCGTGGCGCTGTTGCAATGGATCAAATGTTCCAAAACCACCCCAATGATTTTATTGGTATTGCCGTTCACAATGGAGATCCAATGACCGTTGCGGCATATGATGGCGGAATGAATCTTG
Source organism: Crocinitomicaceae bacterium (assembly GCA_044372485.1). Lineage (GTDB taxonomy): Bacteria > Bacteroidota > Bacteroidia > Flavobacteriales_D > Crocinitomicaceae > UBA952. The sequence continues at coordinate 3,956 of JBILRU010000007.1, read as the reverse complement.
GTGGATACCCTGGTTGTAATGTAGACCGTGCATTGTTGGATCAAAGTGTAAGCGCTAGTCTTTTTGAAAATTACTACCAACAAAGAATCGGATTGGCAGTTCCTGCAGCTTTGTCAATGACAATTACTGGTACGACAAATAAAACAATTGTTGCTAATGCAACGTTCAGAACGGTTTTTGCAAGTGCAAATTACCGACTTGGTGTAATTATTGTTGAAGACAATGTTACTGGAACTGCTGCTGGTTATAACCAATCAAATGCTTATGCAGGAGGAGCAAACGGAGCAATGGGTGGATACGAATCACTTCCTAATCCAGTTCCCGCAGCAAATATGGTTTATGACCACGTTGGACGTGCGTTATTAGGTGGGTTTAGTGGTCAAGCAAACTCTGTGCCTGCTACCATAACTGATGGTCAAACGGTAAATTACACATTTACTTATGCTGTTCCTTCAACAAGTAACTCAGCTAATATGTCTGCAGTAGTTGTTTTGATTGATAATGCTACAGGTGAAATCATTAATGCAGAGAAACAAGCGATTAGCGCTGCAAACGTTAACGAAATGGAAACAATTGCATTGAATGTTTACCCTAACCCTGCATCTGATGTACTGAACGTAACATTTGAAGCAAACAATGCTGATTTCGTTATTACCTTAACAGACCTTCAAGGACGTGTGATTTCTTCTAAAGAAATGACAAACTTGAATGGTACGCAAGTGGTAACATTCTCTACTGGAGATGTTGCAGCTGGAAGTTACATTGTTACTGTTGCTTCTAATGGTACGCAAACAACGAAAAACGTAGTGATTAAATAATCACTCTCACGATTTGGAAACGCCCTCATTGAGGGCGTTTTTTTTTGACTATACTTTATGTTTATTCCTTTTCAAGTGGGCCTTTCCATACCACTACCAGATAAATTTACTTTTCCTTTCTACTATTCACCGCATCCCATTGCGTTAGAAGCAGTAGGACTCCTTCAAGAGCGCTTGAAAACAGAAAGCTTTCAACATGATTTTGGAATTGGGCGTAAGCAACGAGAGGGAGCTATTGGCAAAATGTTTGGTGTAATGGTTGTGGAAAATCAAGCTGGACAATTAGGATACATCGCCGCGTTCTCCGGAAAATTAGGAAATTCAAATCATCATGACGGATTCGTCCCTCCCGTTTATGATCTGCTCGATCCATCTGGCTTTTTTAGACAGGAAGAAATCGAAGTCAATGAGTTGACAGTGGAGCTACATCGTTTGGAACAAAAAGAAGCATACCTTCAATTGAAAAACAAGGTCGAATTATATCGAAATACGTTTTCTCAATGGATAGAAGAAGAGAAAGCACAGTTAAAAAAGCATAAAAAAAGCCGACAAGAACAACGAGACGCAGCCAATCAACAAGATATATCTGCATACAATGCCTTAATTGAGGACTTGAAACAAGAAAGTATTCGCCAGCAAATACATTTCAAACAACAGCACTCTATAAAAAAGGCTGAACTTGGTCAATTAGAAGAATCATTGCATCAATTTGAGCAGCAATTAACGGTATTGCGCGAAAAAAGAGCCGCAATGTCGGCCGATATACAAAGGCGAATATTTGAATCGTATACGTTTTTGAATACAACACGGGAAACAAAAAGTTTATTAGACATCTTTAAGGAAACACCTTTCAAAACTCCTCCAGCCGGAGCAGGCGAGTGTGCTGCTCCTAAATTGTTACAGTATGCTTTTTTAAACCAACTCAAACCCATTGCTTTGGCAGAATTTTGGTGGGGAATGTCTCCAGAATCTGAAGTGAAAATCCACCAGGAATTTTATCCGGCTTGTCGCGGGAAATGTGAACCCATTCTTTCACACATGTTAAAAGGGATTGAAATGGATGTGAATCCAATGAGCATCAATCCAGCGGAAGGGAAAGAACTTCCGATAATCTATGAGGATGAATATTTGCTGTTGGTCAATAAACCAGCAGAATTTTTATCCGTTCCTGGGAAAACCATTGTTGATTCCGTTCAAACAAGAATCCAACATCTATATCCGTACGCTACTGGTCCCTTACTCGTTCATCGACTAGACATGTCGACTTCAGGAATCATGCTCATTGCTAAAAAGAAGGATATTCATGAGTCCTTGCAGAAACAATTTCTGAAACGTAGCGTCGAGAAACGCTACATCGCTCTTTTACAAGGGTACGTGAAATCAACACAGGGAGAAATAGAACTTCCACTTCGCGTGGACTTAGAAGATCGTCCTAGACAGTTAGTTTGTTATGAGTACGGTAAGCATGCCTTAACGAAATACGAAGTCTTAGAGCGGACGAAAGGATACACACGTGTGTATTTCTATCCACATACCGGTCGAACGCATCAATTGCGTGTCCATGCAGCCCATGCAAATGGATTGAATACTCCAATTATAGGAGACGATTTATATGGACAAAAAGCAGATCGCTTGTATCTTCATGCAGAATACTTTAGTTTTTGGCACCCAATCACGAAGGAGCGTGTTGAAATTACTTGTCCTGCTCCATTCTAATTAGGATCTTTCAACCCAATCACCATGTTCTTTGATTAAATCAATCAAGGCATCAACAGCCTCTTCTGCTGCTACATTTTTACGTACAACCGTTTTCTCTTTGTACAAATGGATTTTACCTGGTCCTGTTCCAACATATCCATAATCGGCATCAGCCATTTCACCTGGACCATTCACAATGCATCCCATGATTCCAATTTTAATTCCTTTTAAATGTGAAGTTCTTTCGCGAATTTTTGCCGTTGTTTCTTGCAAGTCAAATAGCGTGCGACCACAAGAAGGACAGGAAATATATTCCGTTTTCGAAATCCGTGTGCGTGTTGCTTGAAGAATTCCAAAGGCAGTCGAGTTGATCAGGGTATTTGGTTGTTCACCAGTGATCCAAACACCATCTCCGTATCCATCAATGAACAAGGATCCTGCGTCACTAGAAACATTTAATTGGAACTTCTCAGCATCAATTTCCCCAGAATCTACTTTAATAATGACTGGAATGTCCATCATTTTGTTCGCTAACTGACTGAAAAAGTGCCTGAATACCTGTGTTTTGTTTGCATATTTAGTAGATACAATAAGAGTCAATTTGGAATAATCAGCGAGCATCGATGGAATTTCATCTTCTGCATGTAACCTGAGAAACGCCATTTGGTCTTTTGGCAGTTCAGTTAACTGATCGACTGTACATTGTGGATAGAATCCAGCTCGCTGAGAACAGTGTTCCTTCCATGTGTTGAACTCACAAATAACACCGAGTGTACCTGGAACTTCAAAATTTAAAGAATTTGAACCAATATATACATAGTCTGCAGCTAGATCCTGGAGGTTCCATTTATCTAAAGTTACTGAATAATTGTAGCCAAAACCATAGAAATTTGCTGGCACCAATTCTGTTTTTAAGGACATATCAGCAATGACAACAGGTACATGTTTTCCGCCGATGTTGTGAATTTCACGGCTAATTCTTCGTGCATATTCAAATGGGTTATGAGCAAGTTTTGAGGAATCAGTTGTAATGGGATAAACCGATTGATCGAAGTATTTTTCAGCTAATTTTCGCGCAACAGGAATCTCAAATTCTGGTTCTTCTGTTAGGGATACTCGGATCGTATCTCCAATCCCATCTTCCAATAAAGCCCCAATTCCAACTGCAGATTTAATACGTCCATCTTCGCCATCACCTGCTTCTGTTACTCCCAAGTGTAAGGGGTAACAACGTCCATTCTGCAACATGCGGTGCACCAGTAAGCGGTATGCTTGCACCATTACGAGCGTGTTACTGGCTTTCATGGAAATCACCAATTCGTGGTAATCATTCTTTTCACAAATATGGATGAATTCCATCGCGGATTCCACCATTCCTTCAGGGGTATCACCGTAACGACTTAAGATGCGGTCTGATAAGGAACCGTGATTCGTTCCAAT
>JBILRU010000088.1:0-9376 GCA_044372485.1 Crocinitomicaceae bacterium | reverse complement strand
GCTATTCGTGATTTCGGGCGAAAAAACCGTTTACGCTGAGGACAAAACAAAAATGATGGATTCGGGATTTAGTGGCGTAAAAACAGCCTACCACAATCGTTTGGAGGGCGCCATTCACACAGGTAAGTTAATCGAGGAATTACATCGATCCTGCACGAACAAAGGAATTCAATTTCTATTTGGAGTAAATGTCCTTTCCTTTGAATCCTATGACTCCGGTATCGAAATTCAAACATCCATGGGTGCACTTCAATCCGCAAAACTGTTGGTCTGTACAAATGCATTTGCCAAGGAATACCTCAGTGACATTCAAGCAGCTCGTGCACAAGTTCTCGTAACCAAACCCATTACAAATCTTTCTGTAAACGGAACATTTCACATGGAATCTGGATACTATTATTTCCGTAATGTTGGAAATCGGATTTTATTTGGAGGTGGAAGAAACTTAGATTTTACGGGAGAAACGAGTACAGAATTTGAGACGACCTTACTGATTCAAGAAAAATTAAAGCAGTATTTACACGAATTAATCCTTCCAAATACACCCGTTGAAATTGATTATTCTTGGTCTGGAATCATGGCTGTTGGAAGCGAAAAAAAACCAATCATCCAAAAAACGAACAAAAACATTGCTTTCGGTGTTCGTATGGGAGGAATGGGTGTGGCAATTGGCGCATCTGTCGGTAAGCAACTGTCAAAAATATTTTCGTGAGTCAAACTGAAGGAAAAAAATCATTTATCAATCCCATTGATCCAGATAAGATCACGGAAAATCCGCATTCTCTAGAATATGCGCATCACGCTGGATCAGCCATTATCAAACCGGAGGACCAAGGAAAAATCAAAGGACGTGCGGTAAGTGCCATGGAGCATCAAACAGATATGCAACTTTCACAATTGTACGAGCAGATGCAATTGTTGGCTTCACAAGCGAAAAAACTCAATGAACGCAAAGAAATTTCACATTTCATCTACCAAGCAGAGATGCGATTCGAGCCATTTATTAATCATACGTATCATTTGTATCAGCGGAGCAATGGGAAATTCTCCTTGTCACTTGTTGGACCTACTCAATGGGGGAAATCAGGACAGGAATTGACCTTTATCGCAACGGTTAAATTACTTGCAGATCACACGTGGGATATTCTTGATAGAAATCCAGATTTTAGTTTTAGCGCGTGAAGACCCATTCGCTATCAGTTGACAACAAATCGTCATATTGGTAGCTATCCACGTTGTAAAGTTTGAGTTCTTCAACATCCGTGATATTCTGTTCAATCAGGTAGCGTGCCATGGCTCCCCGCGCATGTTTCGCATACATCATCACAACGGAATATTGACCATTTTTAAATTCTTTAAAAATGGGTGTAATAATTTTATTTTTCAAAAGATTAGCTTTGACAACTTTAACATATTCAGAGGAAGCCAAGTTAACAATGACTTCATCCTTTTGCAGTTGTTTCTTCAATGCTTTCGTCACCTTATCACCCCAAAATTCATACAGATTTTTTTGACCTTCTTTACTGGAAAATTTAGTTCCCATTTCTAATCGGTATGGGTAAATCAAATCCAAAGGTTTTAAGATCCCGTAGAGTCCAGACAAAATACGAACATCCTCATTTAATTTAAGAAGGAGCTCTGCGGGGAGGGTCTGTACGTCCAGCGCACGATAAACCTCGCCATTAAACACATAAACCGCCGAAAGTGCTTGATCTGCTTGAACGGAGGCCTTTTTCCAATGTTTATAACGTAGTAAATTTTGCTCCGCTAAATCCATGGAAATTCCCATTAATTCTTGCAGTCCAACCTTCTTTATCTTTTTTAAGTCTTTCATTAATTGATTGGCCTCTTTTTCAAAAAGCGGAATGGAAGAACCATGATTTTCACGCACTTGTTCGTTTAAATTTTTCGCCGGCGATAATAGTATTTTCATGGAAAAAGTATTTTGTATTGCGAAGATAACTAATTGAAAAGAATGTCTTAAATTTAATGCTCAAAACTATAAACTATGCACAAAAGACTACTCCAACTTGGATTGTTTACCCTATTGAACTTCTTGAGCTATGCACAGGAATCTGAATTCCTCGGTAATTTTACTCCGACTATTTCACATTTGGTTCCTGCTTCAGCAAGTCAAATCACTCCTCATCAGCAGGTAATTAAACCGAACTTTAAAGGCCGTGAATTAATTGAGGTTGACCAAAGCAATACGCATAATCCAGATTGGGTTTGGCAACAACATGCCACAACAGAAAAAATAGCTTCTGCAAGTGTTTTGTGGGCTTTTCAAGGTCTTGGCACAAACTTATCGCCTCCGGATCCAACTGTAGATGCCGACAGCAATGTTGTCATCGAAGCAACAAACTCAAACGGAGGAGCCGTTTATCGCATTTTTAACAAAAATACGGGTGCCACGATTGTCAGTTCTTTAACCATGCAATCTTTGGGTGGATCAGCTGGACTTGGTGACCCAATTGTTTTATACTACAAACCAGCAAAACGTTGGTTTTTAACAGAATTTTCAAGCAGTGGAAATAAATTGTTAATTCACGTTTCTCAAACAAGTAATCCTCAAGGGGCATATTATACTTACTCATTTACCTGCACTGCCTTTCCTGATTACCCAAAATATGCCTTTAGTGAATCATCAGATGCGTTTATAGCAAGTGCTAATCAGGGCGGGCCTCCTACCCTATATGCCATGAAATTAAGTACCATGCTAACGGGAGGAACTTCTCCGTTCATTAAAACCGCGATCGGATACTCCTTGAATGGATTTGGTTTTCAATCCATAACACCAGTGGACTTAGAGGGCGATAACGCTGCTCCAGCCGGAATGAAACCATTATTTATTCGTCACCGCGATGACGAGTCACATTCAAATGGATCTCCGGATAGTGGTACAAACGACTGGATTGAACTATGGGAAATGACCATTAACTGGACAGCCAACACAGCTACTGTTGCAAAAATTCAGGACATCGTCATTTCTGAAATCGACTCAAAATTGTGTGGACTAACAAGTTTTGCGTGTATCAAACAACCAGGAACAACTAACACACTAGATCCATTGAGAGAAACAGTGATGTACAAAGCTCCAATGCGTGTTTTTGATGATCATCAAACAATAATGGCTGCATTAGCCACGGATGTAGATGGTGCAGACCGCGCAGGAATTCGCTGGGTGGAATTACGTCGCGCATCGAACGCAACAACACCAACATGGGTGAACTACCAAGAAGGAACATACGCTCCAGGTGCGTCAACAAGTAGATGGATGCCCGCAATTAACATCGATAAATTCGGAAACATTATTGTGGCTTATTCGACTTCTAGTAATACCGCAGGAGATTTTCCATCGATCAAAATGACGGGAAGAAAACCATGTGACCCACTCGGACAAATGACGATGCCAGAAACGACCATAATCGCAGGAACATCATCCAAAACCGGAGATACTCGTTGGGGTGATTACCACCACATGTCTATAGATGACTTCGACGGGAAAACATTTTATTTTACCGGAGTTTACCACAATTCTCAAACAAAAACGAACGTCAGTGCGATACGTATGAATCCAGATGTTTTGGATGCTTCCATTGTGAATGCATTTGTACCTGGTAATGGAATAGCATGTGGGACATCTTCTCAAATTGGTGTGATTATAGAACAAACTGGAAGTACAAGTATTACATCCGGTAGTTTGACATGGCAGGTTGGAAGCGGAGCTGTAACTTCTGTAAATTACTCATCTACTCAGTTGACGGGTATTGGAACTACCGACACGGTTTTTGTTACGGTAAACGGATTGGTAATTGGTGCGAATACAATTAACTTTTCAACGACAACGGTGAACGGTATTTCACAAGATGACAATATTTGTAATAACGCAAAAAACATATCGATTGATGTAATTGGAGGTTCACCGATTACAACAGATTTCAACATTGACTTCATTCCATCTTGTACAGCAAATAATGGTCAAATCTCACTATCCGTAACCGGTGGTGATGCTCCATATGTGTATCAATTAAATAATGGACTTGTTCAAAGCACTCCTGTTTTCAGCAATTTGGCGCCAGGAACCTATACATACACCATTTCAGAAAACGGGGGTTGTTCTGATTTTGGAACGTTAGTTCTCCCCCCTTCTGCCATCATCAATGTTGGGTTGACACAAAGCAATTCAATTTTGTGTAACGGCAATACGAATGGAGCAATTTCTGTCAATGCAACTGGTGGACAAGCATCCTACAGTTATTCTATGAATGGAACGAGTTATCAAGCGTCCAATAGCTTCAGTAATTTAGCAGCGGGTATATACACCATTTATGCACAAGATGCGAATGGGTGTATTGGGACTTCAAATATTACCCTAACTCAACCTGCAGCGATAGGTGTTAACGCTGTCCCAACAATGATTTCTTGTGCAGGATTAAACAACGGACAAATTTTCGTAAGCGCTTCCGGTGGATTAGCTCCTTTGACTTATAGTATTAACGGAACGACATTTGTGTCAAGTAATACCTTTAATGGACTTTCCGCAGGAACCTATACGGTTACGGTAAAAGATGCGAATGGTTGTCAACAAACATTCTCCACAACAATTACCGAACCAGCGCCATTAACGTTAACATGTGTCCCTAGCGTATCAAATGGTTCCAATGGAACAATAACCGTAACAGGTGCCGGTGGAAATCTTCCTTACAGCTACAGTTTGGATGGGATCAATTACTATTCTGCCTCCTTATTTTCGGGATTAGGAATCAGTGTTTACACAGTATACATCAAAGATGCCAATGGCTGTGTCACGAGTATGGAAGTCAATATTAACAGCAATGGAATAGAAGAATTAGGATTCACGCTTGTAAATCTCTACCCAAATCCAAACAAAGGAGTCTTTGAACTTGAAATAGATGGAATATCCGATTCAAAAGTTGACGGGAAATTGTTCAATATTGCCGGACAACTTGTTAGTTCCTTCGAGTTAAAAGTTCAAGACGGTAAAGTAAAAGAAACCATTGAAATGAGTAAGAAATTAGCAGCTGGAACCTATTACCTTGGATTATACCAGGGCAATAAAGCAGTTGTGAAACAATTTGTGAAAGAATAAAGAATAGAACATCTGATTATTTAAGCCAAGTCAACACTTGGCTTTTTTTATCGGTAAAAAAGACAAAATTCCAACCATAGTTTGCCTCAAGATATTAGCTCCATAAAACGAGAACGCTTCAGTTTTCACATTTAACTTTCCAATCTTTATCCATTGTGAATAAATGTATTATTCCGTTTTTATATACTTTTTTTAGGATTTTATTCCGTTTTTATATACTTTTTTTAGTATTATATTACTGTTTTATATAGATATATTTTGATTTACATACTTAAATAACTATTTTTGAATATGATTTCTAGAATATTAGCAACGCGTTTGCGCGAAAAGTTGTTTAAACAAAAGGCAATTATCTTACTTGGACCTAGGCAAGTTGGTAAAACTACTTTGTTAAAAAACTTAGCATTTGACCCAAGTGATATACTATGGATGAATGCAGATGAATTAGATGTTCAGCAACTCTTTTCAGCTGTTAGTTCCACGAGTATAAAAATGCTATTAGGTAAAAAGAAAATACTCGTTATCGATGAAGCTCAACGAATAGAAAACATTGGACTTAAACTCAAATTAATAACCGATAACTTAACAGATATTCAAGTCATTGCAACAGGCAGTTCATCCTTTGACTTGGCCAATCGGATCAACGAACCATTAACTGGCCGAAAATGGGAATATAATTTATTTCCTTTATCCTTTCAAGAATTGGTTCAACATCACGGATTGTTAGAGGAGAACCGATTAATCGCGCACCGATTGGTCTATGGATACTATCCAGAGGTGGTAACAAATCCAGGTGAAGAAGAAGAGCGATTAAAATTAATCAGTCACAGTTATTTATATAAGGATGTGTTACTTTGGGAACGCATTCATAAATCCGACAAACTCGTTCGCTTACTTCAGGCACTTGCCTTTCAAATAGGATCACAGGTTTCCTATAACGAATTAGGAAGCATTTGCGGCATGGATGCGAAGACAGTTGAAAAATACATTAACTTGCTAGAGCAGGCCTTCGTTGTGTTCCGATTACCTTCCTTCAGTCGAAACCTGCGAAACGAGCTTAAAAGTAGTCGTAAGATCTATTTTTATGATAATGGAATTCGAAATGCTGTCATCAATAATTTCAATCCAGTTTCTTTACGCAATGACATTGGATTCCTTTGGGAAAACTTCTTGGTTTCTGAAAGACAAAAATACAATGCGTATCAACAACTGCATAAGAATTCGTTTTTCTGGCGTACCGTAAACCAACAAGAACTCGATCTAATCGAAGAATTTGGAGGTCAAATTCATGCCTATGAGTTTAAATGGAATAGTAAAAAAAAGGTTAAATTGACTAAGACCTTTCAAAATGCTTATCCCGAAGCGAGCTTTCAAGTAATCACTCCGGAAAACATTCATGAATTTCTCTTGCCAGAAAACTTCTTCTAAATGGAAGCTTTCTGTGTTCGTTGAGCCAACAAAAATATTGATTCATTCTTTTCCATAATCCTTTTTATAAGGCATAAAAAAGCCGTCCAAATTGGACGGCTTTAAAAAATCTATAAAACTTACGCTTTCAATTTCTTAGAGAAGTCAATCAAAATTGGCGTTGCTACACAAAGCGAAGAATATGTACCAATAATAACCCCTACAAGCATGGCAAACAAGAAACCTTTGATTGCTGGTCCACCGAAGATGAACATGATTAAAACAACCACAAACAAAATCATAGATGTATTGAAGGTACGACTCAATGTTTTGTTTAATGAACGATTAATGATGTCGTGTTGACTTTCCGAATCTGAGCTCTTGCGTAAGTTCTCCCGAATTCGGTCAAACACAATCACGGTATCGTTCATCGAGTAACCGATAACGGTTAAGATCGCGGCTATGAAGGCCTGATTCACATCTAAACTGAATGGTAAGTAACCATGAAGTAAAGAGAAAATCGAAATAACGAAGAATGCATCGTGCGCTAATCCAACAATGGCACCTATAGAATACTGCCAGTGACCGAAACGCAATAAGATGTATGCGAAGATCGCCAACATCGCTAGTGATAAGGCAATTGCTGATGAGGACCATAATTCACTGGAAACAGAAGCAGAAATAAATCGTTGACCAGTGATTTTATGATCACCTAATTTGGCGTCACATGCATTCAATCCTTGTGTTAACTTCGTTTTCACTTCTTCCATTGCACCTTCTTTTTTCAAAAGGTAGTTAGTTACGATATCAACATTATAGTCGTTGGATTTCGTTTTCAAGTCAATAGATGCGATTTCATTGTTTTCAACAAAAACTTTCTCCAAGTTCGTACGGATGTATTCAATATCCGCTTTTTTATCAAATTTCACGGAGAACGTATATCCACCTGTAAACTCAACACTTTGTTTTAATCCACGACTGAAAAGCCCAATCATTCCAATAATCGTCACTGTAATAGAGAAGATATAGAAGTACTTGCGGTTTCCAACCCAATTAAAGTTAAAGTTTTGGAAAAGACCTTTTGAGTAAGTTGTGTTGAAAGAAACTGATTTCCCTTTCGATAACCAAGTATTGATGATCAACTCACCAATAATAATCGCTGAGAACAAGGAAGTAAAGATACCGATGATCAATGTTGTTGCGAATGATTCTATTTCACCTGTTCCGAAGATTTTCAAAATCAAGGCCACCAAGAAGTGAGTTACATTCGCATCGATAATTGATGGCAAGGCTTTTCTAAAACCAACTCCAATCGCTGACGTTAAATCTAGTCCAGCGGCTTGTTCTTCACGCACACGCTCAAAAATCAAGATATTCGCATCTACTGCCGTACCAATTGTTAATATGATACCTGCAATTCCCGCCAATGTCAATACAGCTCCAAACGAAGCCAAACATCCGAAAATCAACACAACGTTTACTGTCAATGCGATGTTCGCTGCCAATCCAGCTTTACCGTAATAGAAGAACATGTATATCAATACCGCTAAGAACGCAACTGCAAAGGAAATCAATGCTGCTTGAGAGTTTTCCGCACCAATCGTTGGTCCTACTTTTTGCAATTCTTTGATCACACATGGTGCAGGCAAAGCTCCACCGTTTAATAATCCTGCCAAATCTTCTGCTTCTTGGAACGTAAAGCTTCCAGAAATCTGAGTTCTACCCGTTGTAATTGGATTAATAACACGTGGCGCACTATAGACAACACTATCCATAGAAATCGCAATGATACGATCCTTGTTTTCAGTTGTCATTCTACCCCACTCGTCAGAACCTTCTGTTGTCATTTCCAAATCAACAGTGATTTTACCGTCTTGTGAATCGTAACCAGTAGATGCTTTGGAGATGTGAGATCCGTTTACACGCGCTTTTCCTCCTTCTGGAACACGACAAGCATACAAGAAGTAAGCTGTTTTTTTCGATTTATCGTCTACATTTTCTGGTTCTGCTGACCACATGAATTGAACGTCTTCAGGGAAAGCACGTTGTACATCACGACGACGTAAAATTTGATCAACTTTCGCTTTGTCAGCTAATTCCGTATAACCCATTGCGAATCCACCTACAGGTTTTACTAACTCTGCCAATGATTTCGTTTTGTTATTCATGTTTTTCAACGAAAGTCCAGCATCTGGTTTGCTTTCTGTGATTGTTGTGTCTTTCGCCAAGGTATCATTTACTACTTCAGCAACTTCTTCAATTTCCTTTTGCGTGGACAAACGACTTGCGTCCTGCCATTGGATTTGAAGTTGATCCGGCATATACGTTTCAAAGAACTCCAAATTTGCCGTTGATTGAATTTTCTTCGCTACCGTATTCTCGTCTTGAACACCTGGAAGTTCAATGTACAACCTATTGGAAGACAAGTCACGTTGGATATTTGGTTGTGCTACACCGAATTGATTGATACGACGACTAATGATTTGCTCAACGCCATCCATGGAAGAAGCGATCAACTTGCGGAAATAAGATTCGATATCGCTATCTGTAGACTTAATACCAAGTCCATCTGCTTTGATGATGTAATTTAGTGGAAGTCCTTTATTGATTTTTTGATAAGATGCAATGAAAATATCTAAGAAATCTCCGCCATTATTATTATACGATGCCAATGCTGCATCAAAAGGCTTTCTAAATTTTAGGTCTTTTTGATTTTTAACATGAGAACGAATCAAGTCTGGGTAAGAAATCTCCATCGTTACACTCATTCCACCTACAAGGTCCAAACCAAATGCTAAAGACAATTTTTTCACTTCAGAGAACGTCGCTCCCAAAACTGGGTAAACTGGCTTCTCT
>JBILRU010000089.1:0-9042 GCA_044372485.1 Crocinitomicaceae bacterium | reverse complement strand
CGGTCAGTATTGGACGCGGAACAGACAAACCCTTTGAGTTTTACGGACACCCGCGATTCCCCAAAATGGACTTTTTCTTTACACCGATTCCAACACCTGGTGCAAAGACACCCCCACAAATGAATAAGCTATGTTTCGGATACGATTTATCCAATGGAAGTTCCAAAAGAAGTTATGAGATTAATTTGAATTACTTAATTCAAGCAAGAGATTTACTAGGTGATTCAGCGGTATTCATCGATCAAAATGGATTCTTTAATCGTTTAGCCGGAACAGCCACGTTGAAAGAACAATTGTACAAAGGATGGTCATCCAAAGAAATCAGAGAGACGTGGAAACCAGGACTAGACGCCTTTATGATCACACGCAAGAAGTACTTATTGTACGAATAGAATTAGATTTCCAAGTTTTTACCGCTTTCCTCTACCATTTCCTTCATGGAAATAGCGTATTCATCCATTTTCGCTTGAACCTGTGGATCAAAAGCTCCGATGATACGTGCAGCCAAGATACCAGCATTTTTAGCACCATTTAAAGCTACCGTTGCCACCGGAATACCATTGGGCATTTGTAGAATACTCAAAATTGAATCCCAACCGTCAATGGAATTTGAAGATTTAATAGGAACACCAATGACAGGCAATGATGTCATCGAAGCAGTCATTCCAGGAAGATGCGCAGCACCCCCAGCTCCAGCAATAATGACTTTGATTCCTCTTCCAGCAGCTCCTTTCGCGTATGACACCATTTTCTCAGGTGTGCGGTGCGCAGAAACGATTTCTACCTCTGATTGAATGCCAAATTCATCCAAAATGAGTTTTGCTTCCTTCATAATTGGCAAATCTGACTTGCTGCCCATGATGATTCCAACGTGTACCATTATTCCACTGGTTTATTAGGTTCTATGTTCTTTTCTTCTGCGACTATTGTCACTTCGGATTCTGTTATTTCTTCTGCTTCCTTTATTGATGTTTCCTCCGTAGTTACAAGAGCATCTTGTTCAGCTGCTTTTTCTATCGGTGTTTTTGGACGTCCCCTGTAATGTACACTGTTTTCTACATCCGAATACATTTGATCCAATGGTTGAACCAATTGTTCCTGAGTTTCTTTGAGAAGGGAATCGATGTTTAACTCCTCTTTGATACCAACACCAGATTTTTTGATCTCCTGCTGTAATTCGTTCGAAGCATTACGGATTTGATACATGGCTTGTCCCATTGTTTTAGCGATGCCTGGAATGCTTTTTGAACCAAAAAACAACAAAATCACGATTAAAATAACGACGATTTCAGATCCAGCAACATCTCCTAAAAACAGTGGCATCATGTTCATGAAACAAAGGTATAACTATTTTAACAGAACTAAGACTTCTTAGGAACCGTTTGCATTTTTTCAATCACCGCAGAAAGCATTTTTAAGGGGATAAAAGGCACCATTTTTATTAAAAACGCGAAGGAAAACTCAGAAATCTGAATTACTTTTCCTTTCATCATGGCATCATAACCCGATTTTGCGGTTTTAAATGCGCTTGCTCCTTTATCAAACATCGTTCCGCCTTCGAGTCCGGCTACGTGTTCAAATTCCGTTTTCACTGGACCCGGACAAAGTGCTGTTACCGTTATCCCAGTATTTCTAAGTTCGTAGGAAATTCCCTCCGTAAACGAAATAACGAATGCTTTCGTCGCAAAATACGTCGCTTGTAATGGACCAGGCAAGAATCCAGCGGTACTCGCCGTGTTTAAGATTTTTCCATGTCCACGTTCTTTCATGTCCTGAAGAAACAAGTGTGTTAACCCAACTAACGCGGTAACATTCAATTGAATCATTTCTAAATCTTTATCCAAAGGACGATCAACGAATTCGCCGTGTCCACCGAAGCCTGCATTATTCATCAAATAATCCACTTCTAAACCTGAGTGATTCACAAAATCGTATACTTTTTTCGCTGCGTGCACTTGGGTTAAATCCTGTGTAAATGTGGAAACTTTCACTTTGTAAGTGGATTCTAACTCTGATTTCAAGGCTTCCAACGCTTCTGTTCGACGTGCAACTAAAATCAAGTCACCACCTTTGGAGGCGTGAATTCGTGCTAACTCTTTTCCAATTCCACTTGATGCCCCTGTAATGAGTGCTGTTTTCATCATTCGTTTTTATTTAATATTGATTTTTGGTTCTATTTTCGGATTCTTTTCGTTGTCAAATTTAAGGAAATATCAGAGGATAGTATCCATTCCGCTGCGAAAGGTTTGTGCATGCGCCTCAACGATGTCCTTGATTTGTGGACTATAACCACCACCCATCGTGCATACCACCGGAACGTGAAGTTGGCGAACGGTATCAAAAACGATTCGATCGCGTTTTTGACAGCCCTTCATACTGACCCCAAGTTTTCCGAGTTTATCACTTTCTAAAATATCCACTCCACATTGATAAAAGACAAAATCCGGTTGAAAGCGATTCAATATATCATCTAAGTTTTTTGACAATAGCGCCAAATATTCTTTGTCCTGAATGCCGTCTTCCAATTCCACATCTACGCTTGATTGTTCTTTCTGCAATGGATAATTGTTGCGGCCGTGCATGCTGAACGTAAACACGCGGTCTTCGTTTTGCAGCATCGATGCCGTTCCATTTCCTTGGTGTACATCCAAATCAATGATAAGGATTTTATTGATGGAGTGATTACTCAATAAATCAAGCGCTGCAATCACTTGATCGTTTAACAAGCAAAATCCCTCTCCCCGATTTGCAAAGGCGTGGTGTGTTCCGCCAGCAATATTAAATCCGATTTTCTTAGTGAGTGCTTCCACAGCTAGACGACGCGTACCTTCCATGATGCACAATTCTCGTTCAATCAAAGCGGCGGAATGCACGAATCCACTCACGCGTTGCTCGCGTTCTGACAACCGAAGATTAGAAAGTTTTTTCCAATAATCGGAGCTGTGAACCGCAAGTAGTTTTGATAGATCCAAGGAACCAGGCGCAAAAAAATCCGCTTCAATTGCTGTTCCTTCATGAAGTAATTGCTTGGGTAATAAATCGTATTTCTCCATAGGAAAACGATGGTTTTCCGGCAAGGGATGAACGTAAAGGGGATGAAAAGCAATCATGGATTCGTGATTTTCTCAACGATGCGCGCCACAGCGGGACAAACTGTTGTATTCGTGGCAGTAAGTTCCAGAATTTGAAACATGTTTTTTCGGTCCGTGTGTGGGTATTCGCGACATGCCAGCGGACGGTCTTCGTAAATCGAACAAGTATTGTCTTCGTACAAGAAAGAACAGGGAGATTTTTTCAAAACGTAATCGCTTTCTTCGTCCATTTTTAAGTACTGTTCAATCAATTGCGCTTCCTTCATGCGTAAACGTTTGGCAATGCGTCGAATATCCGCATCGCGAAAGATGGGACTCGTCGTTTTGCAGCAATTGGCACAGGTCAGACAGTCCATTTTTTGAAATTCCTGTGTATGCGCTTGATGAAAGCGTTGGTCCAATTCTTTCGGCTTACTTTGCTTCCACTTGCGGAATGTCTTTTTTGTCTGTTCGAGATGCTGTTTCGCTAACTCCAAGGCATTTTGATCATTTTCCTTCAATTGACTCATCTCTTTTCTCTGTATCTTTGACGCGAATTTACACATTCATGGAAGAATTTGACTTAATAGTGATTGGAGGAGGTCCAGCAGGTTATGCAGCGGCCATGCGCGGAATTGATTTTGGGAAGAACGTTTGCCTTATCGAAATGGACAGAATTGGAGGGGCAGGTGTGTACAATGGTGCACTTTCTTCAAAGACATTGTGGGAACTTGCGAGTCGCGTTGCGGATATCAACGACATGATCGTGTCAAAAGGAAGAACGAAATTCGAATTAACTTGGGACGACGTTCGCAAAAACTTATCCGAAGCAATCTTTGAACGTAAATTCCAGTATGCAGCACACATTAAATTGTTGCAGACCGAAACCATGAAAAAACTACTTAAATACGAGCGTGGACAAGCAAAATTAGTGTCCAAGCATGAAGTAGAGATTGAACACGAAGGAGAAAAAAAGACCGTTCGAGGAGAAAAAATTATCTTAGCAACTGGAAGTCGTCCTAGGTCACTACCAAATATCGAAGTCGATGAGGAAATTATCTTGACAAGTAACGGAATCGATCACATCACCGATTTCCCGAAAAGCATGGTGATTGTTGGTGCGGGCGTCATCGGATGTGAATACGCGACTATTTTTTCCAATTTCGGAAAAACAAAAGTCTATTTAATAGACCGACAAGAACGCATTCTTCCTTTTGAGGACGAAGATATTTCCACCTTGGTAGCGAACAACATGAGAAAACATGGCGTGACCATTCACTCAAATGCGAAGTTAGAACGCTTAGAAAAAATAGACGGGGAAGTGGAATACGAATTATCGTATCCAGATGGAAGTCACGAAATCATCCGAGTGGAGAAAGCCTTGTTGTCCGTTGGTCGCACACCAAATGTGGAAGGACTCGGACTCGAAAACGCAGGTGTAGAAATGTCCCAAAGAGGTGTTCACATCGGTGACGATGATACCGTGACCAGTGTTCCAAATATTTATGCTGTCGGAGATGTTTCCGGAAGAATCGCTTTGGTGAATATGGGTGAGATTGAAGCTCGTCATGCCGTTGAAAAAGCGTTTGGAAACATTCCTGAACGTTTGAATTATGACAACGTATGTACCATCATGTTCCTTTCGCCTGAAGTCGCATCTGTCGGACTCAACGAACAACAATGCGTTGAGCAAAGTATTCCAGTTAAAGTTGTGAAAATGGATTATTCATTGATCGCAAGAGCGATTGCCATGCGTAAAACACAGGGTTTCATTAAAATCATCGTGACAAACGACAAAGAAATGCGCATATTAGGCATGCGAGTTGTTGGCGCACATGCTTCCACAGCGATTCAAGCGGTTGGATTATTAATCAAACTCAATATGCCGATTGAAGTTTTATCCGAATTGATTCACCCGCACCCATCGATTGTCGAAGGTATTCAAGAATGTGTGCGCATGTTGTTGAATAGCTCAATCTTTAAATCTTCTGTTTTTAAAGATAAATTAGCGTGCTATTCGCTTGTTGATGGTGTAAAAACGCCATTAGAACGTCTCTGATGTCCGAGTTCGATTTTCCGCAATACCGCAAATTAGTGAACGATAAATCGTTCTACGAGATAATCGATAACCGCCATTTCATCGAAAAACAACGCATTGGCAAACAAGTATTTACGATGCATGTCGAAGCGAAGCAATATCCGGAAATTCTGCGCATTCAAGACATGTTGGATTGCGTAGAGGGATTCTTCCTTTCTAATAAAGAGGAGTTTGAGTCGATTGAAACAGAAAATACAGCGCAGGACCAAGCATAAGCTCCGTTAAACTTCGTTTGGATTTCATCCCTTTTTTGTTCCCTAAAATCAGCATTTTTTATGTAGTTTTGTCCATCAAACAACACGAGAAATAGCATGGAACAAGTAGCTCCCTACATCCCAGTGAATAAAATACGCATCGTTACTGCAGCCTCCTTATTTGATGGACACGATGCAGCCATCAACATCATGCGACGCATCATCCAAGCAACAGGATGTGAAGTCATTCATCTCGGACACGATCGTTCGGTGGAAGAAGTGGTGGATTGTGCGATTCAAGAGGATGCACAAGCGATTGCGATGACTTCTTACCAAGGTGGACACATCGAATACTTCAAATACATGCACGATTTACTGCAAGAAAAAGGAGCGCCGCATGTGAAAATTTTTGGTGGTGGTGGTGGAACCATTCTTCCATCTGAAATCGCGGAATTACAAGGATATGGGATTACCCGTATTTACCATCCTGACGATGGACGTTCCATGGGATTGCAAGGAATGATCAATGACTTGATTGAGAAATGTGACTTTGCTGTGGGTGAACCTAGTTCTTTACCAAGTACGCCGGAAGTCCTGACGAAATTAGCGGACAAATTCGTTCCAACAATCGCACGTGTAATTTCAGGTGCAGAAAATTTCCCGGTAGAGAACAGTGCGCTATTGAAAGAAATTCATGCCATTTCAGATAAATCTGCGATTCCTGTGCTCGGAATTACCGGAACTGGTGGATCAGGAAAATCATCCCTCGTCGATGAATTAGTTCGTCGTTTCTTGATTGACTTTACGGACAAACAAATTGCCGTGGTATCCGTGGATCCATCGAAACGCAAAACGGGTGGAGCTTTATTGGGAGACAGAATTCGCATGAACTCGATTAAAAGTGACCGTGTGTATATGCGCTCATTGGCAACACGTCAATCTAATTTGGCTTTGTCGAAACACGTGGCTGAAGCAATAAGTATTTTAAAAGCAGCGAACTACGATTTGATCATTTTGGAAACTTCTGGAATTGGACAATCAGATACGGAAATCTTAGATCACTCAGATGTTTCTTTGTACGTGATGACTCCGGAATACGGTGCTGCTACACAATTAGAAAAAATCGACATGTTGGACTTTGCCGACGTGATTGCCTTAAATAAATTCGACAAACGCGGGGCACTCGATGCTTTACGTGATGTCCGCAAACAATACCAACGCAACCACAACTTGTGGGAGTCCAATGTGGATGATATGCCTGTTTACGGAACGATTGCCTCCCAATTCAATGATCCAGGGATGAACTCTTTGTACAAAGTCATCATGGATAAAATGGTGGAGAAAACGGGAGCCGCAATGCATTCGACTTTTCAAATTACGCGTGAGATGTCCGAGAAAATTTATGTGATTCCACCAGAAAGAACACGTTATTTATCAGAGATTTCCGAAAGTAACCGTTCGTATGACAAATGGGTAAACGAACAAGTAAACGTTGCCGACAAACTGCAAGGACTTCAGTCCTCCATAGCGACATTGGAGCAATCAACAATAGAGGACAAAGATCGTCTCATCAAAGGTTTGCATGAGGCTTTGGAGAAAGAGAAATTAAACTTCGATCCCCGAAACTGGGAAATTCTTCAAAATTGGGATGCGAAGAAACAAACCTTCAAAAATCCAGCATACCAATTCAAGGTACGCGATAAAGTATTGAGCATTCAAACGCATACGGAATCATTATCTCACTCACAGATTCCAAAAGTAGCGGCACCAAGATACAGCAGCTGGGGCGATATTTTACGATGGGTTCTTCAAGAGAATTTCCCCGGTGAATTCCCCTATACTTCTGGATTATTCCCATTCAAACGCGAGGGAGAAGATCCAACGCGTATGTTTGCGGGTGAAGGTGGGCCAGAACGTACGAACAAGCGTTTTCACTACGTGAGTTTGGGTATGCCAGCGAAACGACTTTCTACCGCATTTGACTCCGTGACTTTATATGGAAATGATCCAGCGATTCGTCCTGATATTTATGGGAAAATTGGAAATTCAGGAGTTTCCATTTGCTGTTTGGACGATGCGAAAAAATTATATTCTGGATTTGACTTGAGTCATCCAGCGACGTCTGTCTCCATGACGATTAATGGTCCAGCACCGATGTTATTGGCCTTCTTCATGAATGCAGCGATCGATCAAAATTGTGAGAAGTACATCAAAGCGAACGGACTCGAAGCAGAAGTGGAAGCGAAAATCGCTGCGATTTACAAAGCGAAAGGCGTTAAGCGTCCAAGTTACCAAGGTGAATTACCAGAAGGAAACGATGGACTTGGATTGATGTTACTTGGTGTAACAGGCGATCAAGTACTTCCTGTGGATGTGTATTTGGACATCAAAACGGAAACATTGAAGCAAGTTCGTGGGACCGTTCAAGCAGATATTTTAAAAGAAGATCAAGCACAGAATACCTGTATTTTCTCGACTGAATTCGCCTTGCGCTTGATGGGCGACGTACAACAGTATTTCATCGAAAATGGGGTGCGAAACTTCTACTCGGTGTCCATTTCAGGTTACCACATTGCGGAAGCTGGAGCGAATCCAATTACACAATTGGCGTTTACCTTGGCGAATGGATTCACGTACGTGGAATACTATTTAAGTCGTGGTATGGATATTAACGACTTCGGTCCGAACTTGTCCTTCTTCTTCTCCAATGGAATTGATCCAGAATATGCGGTGATCGGACGCGTTGCTCGTCGTTTGTGGGCGAAAGCTTTGGCGAAGAAATACGGTGCGAATCCACGTGCGCAGATGTTGAAATACCATATTCAAACGTCTGGACGCTCGCTACATGCACAGGAAATTGACTTTAATGACATTCGTACAACGCTTCAAGCACTGTATGCGATTTACGACAATTGTAATTCCTTACACACGAATGCGTATGACGAGGCGATTACGACTCCAACAGAGGAATCTGTTCGTCGTGCGATGGCTATTCAGTTGATCATCAACCGAGAACTTGGATTAGCGAAAAATGAGAATCCACTTCAGGGATCATTCATCATCGACGAATTAACGGATTTGGTAGAATCGGCAGTATTGACTGAATTCGATCGCATTACCGAGCGCGGTGGTGTACTAGGTGCGATGGAAACCATGTATCAACGTTCCAAAATTCAGGAAGAATCCTTGTACTACGAGACCTTGAAACATACAGGTGAATTCCCGATCATTGGTGTAAATACTTTCTTAAGTTCAAAAGGATCTCCAACGGTACTGCCGAAAGAAGTGATCCGTGCAACCGAAGAAGAGAAAGAATACCAAATCACGATGTTGCAGCACCTTCAAAAAGGAAACGAAACACCGGCATTGAATGGAATTTCGAAAATACAAGATGCAGCGATCAACAACCGAAACATGTTTGAAGAATTGATGGAAACGTGTAAGTTCGCTTCTTTGGGACAAATTACGTCCGCATTGTTTGAAGTGGGTGGTCAGTATCGACGCAATATGTAATTCGCCGATGCGCATAGACATTCCACGTTCTTCCACGCCATTTTTCAACGAGAAACAGCGGCTTTTTACCGAAAATCAAGCGGCATTGTCCACATGGATTCAACATCCGTTTTCGAAAGAAGCCATTTTGAAACAATTGCAGGAAAAACAGCGGTTTTTTGGTTCG
>JBILRU010000096.1:0-8075 GCA_044372485.1 Crocinitomicaceae bacterium | reverse complement strand
ACCACGCAATTGATTTCCATCGTTATCGCTCATTGGAACCAAAGCACCCACATGAAACATTTGATCATCAAATTTGCCTTCCTCATCGTGGAAAATGTTCGTAGGAATCATCGCCATATGCTGAGGATCGTGATCACCGTATGCATTGGCTGCAATAATATGAAAATCGAATGTATCACCAACGGTTTTGTCCACAAGATTTTGTTCGAATTCAGGAATTAAACTTCCAACACCATGTAAAAATACAAGTGGATTTGTTTCGTTTGTTTCTTCAATCTGCTCACCAGTTGAATGATTTGATAGCGTGTATTTTAACGTAACTACCTTGTTTGCTGAAATTTGCATACTCAATTGTTTATTTAAGTTCGATTGTCGCTTCCGACTAATTATTTACGTAATAATGTTTTGACAAAGTTTGGCGTTGCAAACGTTGCAAAATGAATGTCCTCGTTGTAATAACGTAATCCTTGGTCAGCAACAAACTGACGGATTTCATCTACATTTTGAACGTTTTTCGGATGGCAATTTCCTTTGATTCCATATTGGAAACTCCACATACCAGTAGGATAGGTAGGGACAAAGAATAATCCAACTGGCGCATTGTTTTCACCGAAAATTCCTTGTAAAGTATGATTCAATTCAGCAAATGCTTTCTCATTGAATTTTGGAGATTCTCCTTGAGCAACAAGAATTCCTTCCGCTTTCAATGCGTTGTAACAATTTGTGTAGAATTCTACAGAGAATAATCCTTCAGCCGGTCCAACTGGATCAGATCCATCAACGATAATGATGTCGTATTCGCCTTGTTTTGCATTTTTCACAAACTCAATTCCGTCGTCCACAATTAATTCTAAACGTGGATCATCGAATGAAGCTGCGATTTGAGGCAAATGCACTTTACAGGCATCAATTACTTCACCGTCGATTTCTACCATCGTTACTTTCTCAATATTGGAGTGACGCAATACCTCTCTTACGGTTCCACCATCACCACCACCAATGACCAATACGTTTTTCGCATTACGTAAAGTGAATAGGGAAGGATGTGAAATCATTTCATGGTAATGGAATTCGTCTTTCTCGGTTGTCATGACCATATCGTCCAAGGCCAACATCTTACCGTATTTCAAAGATTCCAAAATACGTACACGTTGAAAAGGAGATTGAACATCTACCATGACATCACCGGTAAAACGCAAGGATAATGCTTGATCTTCGTCCTTATCTGTAAACCAAACGTTGCGAGTATAGAAATCTGGATTTCTCCATTCAGCAGCTTTTTCACGAGCAGAAGTAATATCGAAATCATTGCGTTGTAATAAATTCACGGAACCTCTTTTCAATTCAATCGCTGAATAAGATTTTGAACCAAAACATTCCTTCAAGTGATCGAAAGAAATCCACGCATTCATTTCACCACATGTAAATAAATCTACAGCCGCGTAACCATATTCCGGCCACGTATGAATCGCCAAGTGACTTTCTTGAATCACCACGACACCAGAAACTCCGTATGGAGAGAAATGGTGAAAAGTAGAGTTAATCACTGTTGCACCGGCTTTTTTTGCCGCTCCAACCATATCGCGTTCAATAGCCGCCACGTCGTTCATGACGTGTGGATCACAATTCATAAATTCTACTAAAATGTGATTTCCTAATGCTGTACTCATGCTAGATCTTATTATTTAAGTAAAAAAGTGGCGCAAAATTACGGAATTCCTAGAGATTTCTGAGTGATTCTTGTTACAAATAATTGAAATCGATTGATTTAATACAGAATTAATCTTGCGGGAATTTATTTTTTCAAAAAACGCAGCTTGTCTAAGCTTACTTTTATTCGGGCTTGACCAAAGATGACGGACAACTGTTTGCCTTTCATTTCTTCTACGATACCAATGCGATTTGTTTGGATTAACTGTACTTGACATCCAACTTCGATGAGTTCCTGCTGATACGTCTCTACTTTTTCTTGCTGTTTCTTCGTTGGCTTTTTCGGTGCAACCGTTTCTTGCTTTTTGATTTCGGTTTTGGATTTTTCCAAACGCAAGAATTCTGTCAAGTCCTGAAATAAAACAGTATTCACCTCTTTTTTTCTCGATTTCGCATTGAAACGCTCGATGAATTGCAGCATTTTCTTTCCAGCTTGCAATTGCTTGCTATTTACTTCCGTTACTTGATTCACTTGCGTTAAACGATTGTCTAACTTAGATTCCTTAGTCTCATATTCAGCTTTAGCGCGTATTGCTTCAGATGAAACACGGTCGAATTTATTGGACTTTTCTATGAGTTGATTTCGTTCCTTTTGTAAGGAATTCAATAAGGTGTCCAATTTGACTTTTTTCTGATCGAGTCGGCTTTTCGCATCTTCAATTAATTCTTTCGAAATGCCATTCATTTGAGCAACCTCGAATGTAAAAGAACTTCCGGGTTGACCAATAGAGAATTGATACAGAGGCTGTAAGTTCTTCTCGTTAAACAACATGCAACCATTTTGAGCGTGAGGTAATTCACTCGCTTTTAATTTGATGTTCCCGTAGTGAGTGGTAATGACTCCAAAGGATTTCAGCTGGTAAATATGCTCAAAGAACACTTCACCCAAGGCGCCTCCCAATTCTGGATCAGAACCTGTTCCGAATTCATCTAAAAGCAATAAAGATTGATGATTTGCTACCTCTAAAAAGTACTTCATCCTTTGCAAACGATAAGAATAGGTACTTAGTTCATTTTCAATGGATTGATTATCTCCAATATCGGATAAAATTGTACTAAAAAAGCACATGATACTGTTTTCTTGAACAGGGACTAAAAGTCCAGCCTGCAACATCATTTGAAGTAATCCAACGGTCTTCAAGGTGATGCTTTTTCCACCGGCATTTGGACCAGAAATCACCAAGAGGCGAGAGCTAGGACTCATTGAAACCGTTTGAGGAAAAGTTGGTTTACCAGAAGCCTGATTTGATTTCCATAAAATAGGGTGGAAGGCATCCTTGATTTCAAATCCGGTTGATTGTCCGATTGACGGTAAATTCGCGTTTAAATCTAAGGCGAGCTTACATTTCGCGTTGATGAAGTCTAACTGAACCAACAAGACTTGATACGCCTCAATCAAGGGTTTGAAATGCGCAATGGTTGACGTTAAGACTTGTAATATGCGGTGAATTTCTTTGCGTTCGTCGTCGAATAGAAATTCCAATTCATTATTCAGTGGAACATTGATTACTGGTTCAACGAATGTCAAACTACCTGTTTTACTAGAACCATGAATGTTTCCTGGAACTTTTCGCTTGAATGTAGACTGAACAGTTAATACACGGCGATCATTGATGAATCCTTCCAATGTTTCACCAAGAACTTTATCCTTATTGTATTTGCGCAGTTCACGGTCGAAATTACGGTTGATTTGAGCACGTAATGTTTTGATACGCGTTCGAATTTCCTTCAATGCCGACGACGCATCATCCTTGATATTTCCAGCACGGTCAAAGACTTTATCAATTTCTGTCAGAATTTCTTTCGTGAAATAAACGTCGTATGTGAGTTCTTTTAATAAAGGATAATTGAAGATGGCTTTATCAAAAAATTGAAGGATGTGATTGACTAAATCAGAGGCTTGATACAAACGACGAAATCCTTCAATTGGAATGACAGCTTGCTGAATTCCCAATAAACGAATTTCCGTTTCTAGTTCTTCAAAATCCAAAGCTGGAAATTTTTCGCCATGAATTCGAACGGATTTAAATTCGTTCAGTCGATTCAAATCCAAACGAATTTGTTTGAAGCGATTTCCTGGTGTTAATTTTTGTGCAGTAGCTTTCGCACTTGGACCAACACAAAATGATCCCAACCATTCACGAATGAGTTCAAATTCTAAATCGTTTAGTGTTTGTGAATCCGTTGTGTGCATAAAACAAAGTTACTATAAATGTCTTGGTGTTGCCTCAATAGCCTTTAAACAAAGGAATGTCAATTGAGTTCATTTCATATTGACTTTTCTTTTATTGAGTTATAATTAATATTATGTTAAATAGCTATTTAAAGAGAAAGGGATTGCTCTGAACAACCCCTCTATCCAATTAGTCTTCCCAAGCGTCGTAGCCTCCTTCTAAGTCGTATACTTTTTTGAATCCTGCTTTCTTCAAATCTTTCGCTGCACTTGCCGATCTTCCACCTGCCGCACAGTAAACGAGAACTGGTTTGTTCTTGTCCAATTTCTTTTGAGCTGTCGTCATGAATGACGCTGAAAAATAATCGATGTTCATAGAACCAGAAATTTTTCCCTCTGCTACTTCTTTGGATGTTCGAACATCTACTATCTGGGCAGATGGATCTTTCATTAATTTTTTAAACTCTGTTTGGGATACACGATTCTGTGCACACGATACTGCTGATAATCCAACAAGTAAAATTGACATGATAAATTTCATACGTTCTAATTTTAGAATACAAAGATACTGATTGAGAAAATCTCTTTAGGTAACTTGTGTTACTAAAGTCTATTTAACATAATAAAAAGCGTTGTTTTCATCTTTTGTTTAATTTCGTCCAAAATCTGTTTCATGGCCATCTACTCTTTTAATGGATTCATTCCAGTTGTCAAAGCTTCCAGTTTCATTCATCCACAAGCCTGTGTGACTGGAAATGTCATTATTGGAGAGCATGTTTACATTGGTCCTGGGGCTGCAATTCGTGGCGACTGGGGACAAATTATTATCGAAGATGGATGCAATGTGCAAGAAAATTGCACGATTCACATGTTTCCAGGGACGACTGTTCATTTGAAAAAAGGAGCGCATGTCGGACATGGAGCCATTATCCACGGAGGAATTCTAGAAGAAAACTGTTTAATTGGCATGAACAGTGTCATCATGGATGATGTGGTGATTGGAAAGGAATCGGTAGTTGGTGCCTTGTGTTTTGTTCCGGCAAATACAAAAATCCCACCTCGTAGCGTTGTGGTCGGGAATCCAGCAAAAATAGTAAAGGAGGTGAGCGACGAAATGATCCAATGGAAAACAGAAGGAACAGCGCTATACCAGCAACTTCCATCCGATTGCCATACTTCCCTCCTACCATGTGAACCCTTGAGAGAAATTGAGGAAAATCGCCCTACACAAAAACAAGATTATTTCGTTTGGCACAAAAAGAAATAAACAATCTTCTTTTTTGTTAACATTTGTCTAGACAAGTGCAAAGGATGTATTAACTTTGACTCCCGTAGTTACAAATTTATTTATGTCCAATTCAACCAAGTATGTTTTTGTAACCGGGGGCGTTACTTCTTCTTTAGGCAAAGGCATCATTGCCGCATCTCTTGCGAAGCTTTTACAAGCACGCGGATACTCAACAACCATTCAGAAATTAGATCCTTACATCAATATTGATCCGGGAACCTTGAATCCATATGAACATGGAGAGTGTTATGTGACGGACGATGGAGCAGAAACAGATCTTGACCTTGGTCACTATGAGCGTTTTTTAAACGTTCCAACTTCTCAAGCGAACAATGTAACTACAGGTAGAATTTATCAGTCCGTGATTGAAAAAGAACGTCGCGGTGATTACCTCGGGAAAACCGTTCAAGTCATTCCTCATATTACAGATGAAATCAAGGAGCGCATCCAAATGGTGGCGAAACATGGTAAATACGACATCGTTATTACCGAAATCGGTGGAACCGTGGGTGACATTGAATCATTACCTTATGTAGAAGCTGTTCGTCAAATGCTTTGGGAGTTCGAAAGCGATTGTGTCGTTGTACATTTAACGTTGATTCCTTACTTATCTGCAGCTGGTGAATTAAAAACAAAACCTACACAACACTCTGTTAAACAGTTATTGGAGTTGGGTGTCCAACCAGATGTATTATGTTGTCGTACCGAACATGAGTTGGATTTTGGATTGCGTCAAAAAATTGCTAAATTCTGTAATGTATCCGTGAACGCTGTTATTGAAGCGCGCGATGCATCTTCTATTTATGATGTTCCATTATTGATGCACAGTGAAGAATTAGATTCTGTTGTGTTAGATAAATTAGGATTATCGAAAAAATCTAAACCCAATTTGGACAATTGGAAATCGTTCTTAGAGCGTTTGAAAAATCCAAAACACGAAGTAAATATCGGTTTGGTTGGAAAATATGTCGAATTGAAAGATTCATACAAGTCCATCAGTGAAGCGTTTATTCACGCTGGTGTTTCCAACGAAACAAAGGTGAATGTTAAATGGATCCACTCCGAAGAGTTAACTCCTGAAAACATTGCGTTAGAATTATCTGGATTGGATGGAATTCTTGTGGCGCCTGGATTTGGTTCCCGTGGAATAGAAGGAAAAATTGAAGCAGTTCGGCATGCACGCGAAAACAACATTCCATTCTTGGGGATTTGTTTAGGTATGCAATGTGCCGTGATTGAGTTTGCTCGCAATGTATTGAATTTAGGCGATGCCCATTCGACAGAAATGTCCGAGAAAACAAATGCCCCTGTGATTTCGATGATGGAAGAACAGAAAAAAATCTCCAACATGGGTGGAACGATGCGTTTAGGAGCTTACAAATGTGAGTTGAAGCCTAAGTCAAATGCTGGTTTGGCCTATAACACAAATAAAATTTCTGAACGTCACCGTCACCGTTATGAATTTAATAACGACTATCTAGCTTCATACGAAACAGCTGGAATGACAGCGACAGGAAAAAATCCAGATACAGGATTGGTGGAAATTGTTGAAATTCCTGCACACCCTTGGTTTGTCGGAGTGCAATTTCACCCAGAATATAAAAGTACTGTGGCACAGCCCCACCCTATTTTCGTCGCGTTTATTAAAGCGGCATTGACTAATAAAAAGTAAAAGAAAGAACATGGATCGTAATTCGGTAACCGGACTTGTATTAATTGGACTCATCCTCACGGTTTTCTCCATTATGAATCAACCTTCAGCGGATGATTACAAGAAAAAAGCAAAAGCAGCAACAACGAAAGTTATTGATAAACCTGCTAAAAAGAAAAACAACACAGCGGTTTCGGCCAATGCTGGATCAGAAATTACTCCGAATGATCGCACGAAAGCAAAGAAAGTTGCTACCGGAAAAATCATTAGTTTAGAAAATGAAGATTTACATGTGGAGTTCAACACGAAAGGTGGAATTATCGCTGCTGTATATTTAAAAAAATACAAGTCCTACAAGGACTTTGCCGCAAAACGCGATGCTGAGTTATGTTTGTTTAAAAATGGGAACGCTTACAATCAACTCGTCATCCCTGTTGGAAATCAAAAGATTCATACGCGTAATTACTTATTCGAAGTCGTGAAGCAGGATTCGAAATCCATCGTATTCGAAGCTACTTTAGCTGGAGGAAAAGTTCGTCAAACGTACTCGTTAAATAAAAGCTATGATTTAGATTACGTTGTTGAACTAGTTGACTTAAAAGGTGTTGCTAATGAAAACGTAAAGTTGAATTGGAAAACTGATTACAACAAAACGGAACGTTTATTTAGTGAGCAACGCCGTGTTTCTACCGTTTGTTTCAATCAGAGTAACGAAGGATTAGATTATTTGAGCGAGACATCTGACGATGCGCAAGAAGCGGAAGACAACATTGAATGGGTAGCTTTCAAACAATCGTACTTCTCCTCAATTTTGAAACCAGCAAACGCTTTCCCGAAGTCTGGAACGAAATTTAGAATCAATACATTTAAAGGGAATCAACACAAAAGCTGGACCTTACTAAAAGGATACAGTGCAACAATGGCATTGGATTTCACGAACAACAAAGCTTCTTTTAATTGGTTCTTTGGTCCAAATGATTATGAATTATTGAAAACCTACAATAGCAATTACGATGATATCCTAAACTTCGGTTGGGGCTTGTTCCGCTGGATCAACTTATATGCTGTTCAACCGATTTTCACCTTGCTTATAGATTACGGAATGGGGATTGGCATTGCGATTTTGATTCTTACCTTGATTTTGAAATTGATTTTGATGCCTATACAATGGAAGATGTTTGTTTCTTCTGTTAAAATGCGCATCCTCAAACCAGAGGTGGACGAACTGACTGCAAAGTATCCAAAACAAGAGG
>JBILRU010000085.1:0-9690 GCA_044372485.1 Crocinitomicaceae bacterium | reverse complement strand
CACTATTCTGGTTTGTGGCTCCAGAAGTTATTTCGAGCCATGGTGATCGTCCCATTGTTTTTAGATTCGCTACCTTAAATGAACCGGCAGATGTTACGATTTCCCAACCGGCAAATGCCTTGTTTCCTCCGCAAACGATAAATCTAGGAGCAAATGCTGCCCAAACAATTGATTTAACAACGTGGATTGATATTGTAGAAAATAAACCGGCAGATCAAATTTTAAATTTTGGATTTAAAATCGTTTCAAGCGCACCAATTATGGCATATTATGAAGTGACGCCATCTTGTAATTGTAATCCGGATATTTTCACCTTGAAAGGAAAAAACTCGTTGGGACTGAGCTTCGTTGTTCCATTTCAAAACTTCTTGAATAATGCCTATGTGGATGCGAGGTCCGGTTTTGATATCGTCGCAACAGAAAATAATACAAACATTACAATCATTCCCAAACAAGACATCGTAGGGCATCTTGCAAACATACCATTTTTAATTACATTAAATAGCGGCGAAACCTATTCAGCTCAAGCATTAGGGACAAACGCAAATCAACATTTAAGTGGATCAACTGTAATATCAAATCGCCCCATTGCCATAACAATTAATGATGATTCTATGTCAAATGGTGGTTGTGCCGATTTAATGGGAGATCAAATCATTCCAAATAGTGTGCTTGGAAAGGAACATATTGCAATTAAGGGTTACCTAAATGGTCCTGATAGAGTTTATATTGTTGCTTCCTTGAATAATACGCAAATCACGATAGACGGAATTGTTGTAGGAGTAATAAACGCGACAGAAATGTACGTTCATACCCTATCAAACCCTACTGCTTATATTACCAGTGATAGACCCACTCATGTGTTGCACACTTCTGGATTCGGCTGTGAAGTTGGGGGAGCAATACTCCCCCCAATTGTTTGTACAGGTTCGAATAATGTTGCTTTTGTCCGTTCAACGGGAGAATTTTTCGCGTTAAATATATTAGTTCCAAGTGGTGGAGAAAATAGTTTTGTTTTAAACGGTTCCAGTACAAATATTACCGCAGCAGATTTTCAAACAGTTCCTGGAACAGCTGGACAATGGATGTTTGCCCAAATAAACGCAGGAGGATTCATTCCGGTTCAGCAAGCCTCACGTATTGAAAATCCAAACGTGAAATTTCACATGGGGATCATACATGGTGGGGCAAGTAGCGGGTGTCGTTATGGTTATTTTAGCGATTTTGCATCTTTACAATACTCCATTCAATCAGAATCTTCTATATTATGTAGTGGAGATACACTTCAGTTATTCAACGATTCCTTACCCGGTGCAACCTATAACTGGGCGGGTCCAAACAACACTAATTTCATTGGTAATTCTATTAACATACCTAATGTACAATCTTCTAATTCAGGAAATTATGTGATTTCAGGTTATTTGCCAGGGACCTGTGAATTATTAGCGGACACAATTACAATAACAGTTATTGAAATACCAAACGCACCTGCTATTTTCAATAATGGACCTATTTGCAACGGAGATTCTTTGGCTTTTTGGACAAACGAAAATAATAATTATGAATACTTCTGGACAGATGCATTTGGAAACACCTATACTAACGATACGATTTGGACAACACAAACTCAAAATCCATTATTCCCCATTAACTTAACCGTGAATATTGGACAATGTATTTCAGAACAATCTGTAAATACAGCGATCATTTTAGATAACCCAACTATTAATTACAGTGGAGACATCGAAGTTTGTGGAAATACGGTTGACTTCAGCTCGGCTTACATCATTGATCCATTAGATCAAGTTAATCAAATAACTTGGTTTGACAACGACAATAACAACACTGTTCTAGGACTCGGAGCAAATCTCAATAATGTTACAAGTCTGATAGAACCCTTTAGCCAAAATAACTATATAGTTGACATAACGACTCAAAATGGCTGTTCTCACAGGGACACTTTTGAAATTTCATTTTACCCTTATCCAGAATTAACTTTAAATGCTAATCTTTTGTGCGATGGTGAGAGCGCTGTATTTTCTTCAAGCTCATCATGGACTAACACTCCCCCACCTAACACCAATTTGACCTACTTATTATCATTTGGAGATGGACAAACTACGCCTTTGCAAAATACAACACATATTTACGCCAATTCAGGCACTTATTTAACCAACATTACGGCAACTACAAGCGAAGGTTGTATTTCCAGTGAAGCACTTGAGATTGAAATTATTGCGATTCCAATTATACAGCCTTTAATTGACACATATTGCGGTCAAAATGCAAATTTCAAGTTGAATGTTACCTTGGGTAATTATCAAGTTGATTCTTTAATTTGGAATGTTCCTTCACTGTTTACGACAAATAGTATCAATTTCGATTATCAATTTACAAATGCCGGTAATTACAATGGGAACATTACACTTTTCGGAGCAAACAACTGCGATTATTCATTTCCATTTGGCTTCACTATAATCCCATCCATTACGATAGATAAATTAGTAATTCCTAACATAATCACTCCAAACAACGATCAAAAAAATGACTATTGGGAAATTGATCAACTATTTAAGAATTGTAGTGAATTCGATTTGGTCATCCTGAATCGATGGGGAAATGTTGTCTTTGAAACAAAGAATGGAGCAACTCCTTTCAGTGGTCTTGATGCATCAGGAGAAAGACTAACCCCTGGCGTATATTTTTATAAATTAAGTACACTAGAGGATACCATGACTGGACATATTTCAATCGTTTATTAACTTGAATATTAAAGATGTTGATTCAATAAAAAATCCTCGTTTAGTCTTTCAAAAACGCATTGGCTAAGACTTAAAAACTTTTAGTAATCTTGGTAGATTGTTTTTTTTAAGGATGGAATATTTCACATCTTGCGCCCCGAATTTTCGGTAAAATTGTGCAATCGCCTCGTTATTTGAACCAACGAAATCCAAGGTGTGGTGTGTTTCATGGATCATGGAAATGACTTCATCCAACAAGTAATACATCGCTCCATTTTTCTTTGCTTCCGCTGTAGCTGTTCCTTTCAAAAAATAGAAGGTTCCTTTGTAAGAAATGAATGCTCCTGCAGCGATAATCTCATGTTTTTCTTTTATGGCATAGATAGTAAGTAACCCATGTTGCTTTATTGCGACTAATAAATCCAAAAGACGTTTCCATACCAAGGCAGTGAATCCGTTCAACTCCTCCCCTTTTTGCTCCTTGAAAAAGGAGACAAATTCAGATGGAGAATCTAACGTTTCCAAACAAAAGGAAACAGGTGTTTTTTTCAATAAACGTTTGGCATTGGTAGAATAATCTGTTCTTAAATCATTTATTCCTTTGGTAATATCTAATTGTTGAAATTGCCCTTTTTCACATTCCTTCATTTCTTCATTGCCTGTAAAATTCAAATGAACATAGCGTGCAGAATTTGCAACAAATGACATCAGTTCTGAAAATGAATCCGTGGATGATTCAACAAAGCCAATCGAACGTATAAAAAAAGGCTGCATGCGATAAGAAATGCCAAATTTATCCGCTAGAGGCAATAATCCTAAGTAATTCCCTGAATCATCGCATAACATTTGCCAGTTTGGATGAAGAACATCCCAAACCCATGTCAAAGAAAAGAAATCTAAATGCGCATCTGAAGCAACCATTTGATCCCATTTTCGTTTATCAGTATGATGCGAGGAAAGAAGTTTCACAATTGAATTTTAAACGAAATTAACGGAATAAATTCAGTTTTAGTATCTTCTAGGAAGAAAGAATTAGGAACTTGCTCTTTTTTCTTAACTTCATTTCGTAAATTTGGACTAATCACAAAAAACAATAACCATGAAGGCAATTAAAATTTTATGTTTTTCATTTTTCTTAGGTCTAACTGCAGTTGCACAACAAGCACAAACTCCTGAACAATATGCTAAAACGATGACTCAAAGTTTAACAAAAATGTTGAATTTGACTCCAACTCAACAAGATGAGGTTCATACGATACATTTCGGAATTGCTCAAAAAAATGAAGGGATTTTAAATTCCAATTATACTGAAGAGCAAAAGAAAGATATTATTAAATCGAACGAAGTGGCAAGAATCGCCATGTTAAAACACATGTTATCTGAGGAACAATTTGCTATTTTGCAAAAAGAGGAAGCAGAGCAAGTAAAACAATAAGAAAATTCATTCAAAAAAAAATCCCTGACTCATTCAGGGATTTTTTTTTGCTATTACTTTTTACTTCATTAATTTCAGTGTTTTTATTCCATGCTCATTTTGAATGCTCACGATGTACATTCCGTTCGACCAATTCGCTGTAGAAATAATCGTTTCAGGATTTGAAAATTCATCGTTCAACAGAACTTTTCCATTCACATCGGTGATGGATACATAAGCTGCCATTAGATTATCCAACTGAATCGTAACTTGCTCGTTAAACGGATTTGGAAATATACGAACCTCAAAATCCGCCTGTTCTACGGAAGCAAAGCAATTATTGCTCGATGAATAAGTGGGAATCACATAGGCAAAAGTCGCTCCCCCATCTGGACATCGAGCGTAGGCAACATCTGTTATCTGTGCACCAAAGCCTAGTTGATCATGAAAGACAGCACCGTTACTTAATATGACTAATTCTCCAGAAGCATTCAATTTGAATGAGGCATGTAAGCCTGATTGAAACAGATCATTATCCGCCCAAACAATTAAATATCCATTGGCAGGAATCGTTGTAGTTACCGGAAACGACCATTTCATCAAATTCAAAGCATCATCCGTTAAATACATCCCAGAAAGATCAATTGGATTCGAAGTGGTATTGTACAATTCAATCCAGTCATCAAATTGACCATTTTCATCCAATGCTGAAGCGCCATTCGAAGCAACAATTTCATTGATTAATACGGACCCAACGGTTGGGAAAGGAACGGAAACTGTTAATGAATGGTATTCATGCTCTGCTCGCTGCGGACTGAACAATCCAGCACTCGAATTCTCCGTATAGATGTAATATTGGAAAACAACGCCATTCACGAGGGCATCAACTCCGTAAACATGATCTCCTGCTGCACCATCATTATGTGAACCATCGTCGAACATCGCTACACGATTGAACTTCAATTGGTGATTCGTACGGTAGCCCAAAAAGACAGATGTTTCATTTGCGCAAGTGGCATTGATTGTTATCGTTTGATTATACACAGGACTAGCAACAGATGATGAAAAACTGGAAATCGTAGGGGCAACTAAGGCATAATTGGCATTGGTGTTGAAATAAGAAACACGTGCACTCATGAGGGCTTGAATTCCTGGAATACTGGCACCTCCACCCGGACCACCGGTTCCAGTTACGGCAGTTGTTAAACTATTTTGAAACTGTGTATATGTGTAGAATTTATATGGGTCTGAATTCACCGTTGCATCAATCG
This sequence comes from Crocinitomicaceae bacterium, assembly GCA_044372485.1. Lineage (GTDB taxonomy): Bacteria > Bacteroidota > Bacteroidia > Flavobacteriales_D > Crocinitomicaceae > UBA952. The sequence continues at coordinate 4,264 of JBILRU010000085.1, read as the reverse complement.
TTGTGCGCAATTGATTCGCTACCGTCAAATAATAATCGTTTGCAAACATTTCTTGCACCATCGTGCGGACATGTGCCATGTACATGCGCTTATACATCGGATTACCTAAGATTTTCACAATGAGCGGATGAATCGTCGATGTACTGTTCGACATTGGATCTAATGTTGTGGTACTTGAACTTGAACCTGTTCCACCAGGGAAGCCTGCAAAACTCATGTTTAAGTCCCAAACTGTTGGGACAAAGCGAAAGTTGTTATCCCAAGTCAAGTAATAATTTTGACGAAATGCTCCACTGTATGAATCCAAATTAACCAGGACATTATTGAAGGCTAACATCCAAATCGCCCGATCAATATCCAATTTCGTCTCTATGTTTGTAAAATCATTATTCAATGTATTGATGAGATCCACTAAACGATTCCAACCATAAGTACTTCGTAATTCATATCCATTTGCATAGGCACTGCTATCCATACTTATGAATTTCAAATCCGGACTAACTGTACTTCCCGGCCCAGCCCCTCCAACTGGATTGCATTTAAAGTATGTATCCCCATTTTGATAATAATGATTGGCATTAAACGTTTTATTGATGCTCTCCGCACTGGAATATAGGCCGCGATAGACACCGTTGACATACACATTGGCAAAATTTCCTTTTGGACAATCCATGTATTGCTCGAGAATCGCATACGAAAGTACCTCGCGAATCATGGATGGATCTTTGTAGCCATTTTGCAATTTAATATCAGTATATCCCTGGTAATCTTGATTTCCCTTAATATGATCGAGTTCGATGTGTAAAGGATTCTTTTGATTTGTCGGACTGTAAGAACTGTTTCCTTTGTATTTCACGCCACAACTATCAAAAGAAACACCATTGATTCGAACAGAATCCGCGATGATATATGCTTCGGAAGCAACTGCAGCGTCAAGTTGTGCATCCCAATTCGAAAAACTAAAAAACACCTCTATGGTTTGAATTGTGGAGCGATCATAGAAGTTTTGAACCTGTGAAAATCCAATCATGGATATAAAAAAGGTAAGGATTAGAATTGTTTTTCTCATTTGAACGTACGTTAGTTTATTGCTTTGATGACACTTAATGGTAATACTTGCGTAATATTTGAGCAATATTAACTTAAAGTTAAGTATTTTTTGACGACCGGTCTTGAATGGAAGCTTAGGCATAGTTATTGACAAGGTCTTGGTTATTTCTTCAACAAATAACTCATCTGTCTAAAAGGGATATCCTTAAATTTACACTGACAATTTATACTATGAAAAAAATCATCACCCCATTATTTCTGGCTGGACTCCTTTTTCAAGGATGTGCGCAATCAAATGAATCAACAAAACAAGCCAAGGTTATTCAACCAAAAACGGAAATCAGTTTTGAATTGGCTGATTTTTTGAAGGATAATCCTGCGTTGGACAAAGAAGTTGAGCGAATTTTTAAGCAAATGGATGACACTGCGATTGTTGCGCAGTTAATCATGCCCGCTGTCGGACGATTGGGACAAACGAAAGCAACCATTGACCAACACATAAAAGATCGTGTGATTGGTGGTGTATTGATGTTGAACGGCACCAAAGAAGAATTCATCTCATGGATCAAAGATTTTGAATCCAACAATGCGAAATTCGGCAATCTTCCATTCTTATATAGCGCAGATGCCGAACCGAGTTTAGTCAACCGAAAAATAGCTGGTTCTACCATTGTTAAAAAAGCAAACGAATTGAAAACCGTGGATGAAGTAATTGCCTGTGCAAAAACCATTTCAGGTGATTTAAATGCCATAGGAATCAATTATAACTTCTCCCCGGTTGTAGATATGTCACCAAATACAACTGTTGGATTCAGAAGTTTTGGTGCTGTCCCAGCGAATATCATTCCTTGGTCAGACGCCTTTATTCAGGAAACACAACGCAACAATATCATCGCAACAGCGAAACATTTCCCAGGTCACGGACTTGTAACCGGAGATACGCACAAAGCTTTACAGGTGATTGATGGTGAGATGAAAGAAATAGGTAATTACCCAACCTTAATTGCCAACGGTGTTTTATCGATTATGGTTGCGCACATTGCGGTTCAAAACAATGCGAAATACGACACAAAAGGATTACCGTCCACTTGTTCAGAGAAAATTGTTACTGAATTACTAAAAGACAGCCTTGGATTCAAAGGACTCATCGTTACTGACGCAATGAATATGGGAGGTGTTGTAAATGTCCCACAGTCGGCCTATAAAGCAATCAATGCAGGATGTGACATCGTGCTAATGCCGTTGGATGCAAAGAAAGCACATCAAGAGATTTTGACTTCTTACCGCACGAATAAAGAATTCAAAAAGAAAGTGGATGAAGCTGCGAAAAAAGTAATCCGCATGAAAATTGCAATGGGATTGTTAGAGGTGAATTAACCTAAATACAAATCGATTAATCCTTCAGGAGCTTTTACATAAAGCTCCTTTTTTTTGCGCTGAACTTTTTGAACGAGTCCATCAAAAATTGGAAGCAATACCTCTACTCCATTTTTATTTAACTGCAACAAGGGATTTGCAGCCATATCAATAACATTCTCAACGATTCCTACGTCTCCATGAACTTCATCAATTACAGTGTAACCAATGATTTCGTGATCATAAAAGGAGGTCTGATCTAATTCTTGTAAAAATGCTTCAGGAAGATAAACTGGCTTTTTCAAAATGCGCTGTGCATCTTGTTCACTATCGACTCCCTGGAATTTCACTGCCACAAAGCCCTTGGTTTTAATTTTAATATTTTGCACGAAAAAGGGAACAAGTCCACCGTCAATTTCCACAAATACCGCATCTAACGTTGCGTATTCAGCTGGATTAGAAACGTCCAAAAACAACGAAACTTCACCTTTAAATCCGTGAAGTTTCGCTATTATTCCTAAATAAAAACAATCTTTTTTTTGCATAAAGCTTATTCAGCCGCAGTTTCTTCTGATGCTTCTTCCGTAGCCGGAGTCTCTTCAACTGCAGGAGTTTCTTCTGCTACAATTTCTTCCGTTACTGGTGCTTCTTCTGCTACAACTTCTTCTGTTGTCTCTTCAGCTACAACTTCTTCAGCTACAACTTCTTCTGTAGTCTCTTCAGCTACAACTTCTTCTGCTACTTCTTCAACAACTGGTGCGTTTTTCGCTGCTACAACTGCCGCTTTCGCTGCGTTTGCTGCAACTTCCGCTTGTTGACGAGCGATTTTCTCTTGTGCTGCATTTTTCACTAATCCATCAACTTTGTTCTGAACTTTTGAATCTTTATCAGCCAACCACTGTGAAAATTTCTCTTCAACTTGCTCAACTGTTAATGCGCCTTTTTTAACTCCATTTAAAAGGTGGTTTTTGTATAAAACTCCTTTGTAAGATAAAATTGCACGAGCCGTATCCGACATTTCTGCTCCAGTTTGAACCCAATTTAAAGTTGCCTCGAAATTAATGTTAATTACCGCTGGATTGGCAGTTGGATTATACGTCCCTAATTTTTCGATGAATTTACCATCTCTTTTTGCACGACTATCGGCTGCAACCAAATGAAAAAATGGTTTACCTTTTTTACCGTGTCTCTGTAATCTGATTCTTGTTGCCATAATGTTTACAATTTGAGGTACGAAACCTACGTTTATAAATGAATTTGAAGGTGCAAAGATACAAAGGTTTTTTGAATTCCAATACTTCTAAATGAAGATTCTACTTTCCTTTGGCTTTTATGACAATGATCACCGTATAAAACATAATTTTTATGTCTAAGGCAAGGCTTCTATTCTTGAGATAAATCAGGTCAAATTTCATTCGTTGTAGCATTTGATCTACATTTTCGGCATACCCGTACTTAACTTGTCCCCATGATGTGATACCTGGTCTTACTTTCGTTAAATGTGTGTACTGTGGCTCAACTTGAACGATTTGATCGATGTAAAATTGTCTTTCAGGCCGAGGACCTACTAGCGACATTTGTCCAAGTAAGACATTGACGAACTGTGGAAATTCATCAAGCCTAGTCTTGCGCATAAAACGTCCAATGGGTGTTATACGTGGATCTCCTTCAGTGGAAAGTTGTGGTCCTTGCTGCTCAGAATTCACGTACATCGTTCGGAATTTGATAATACGAAAAATCTTACCATTAATTCCTACTCTTTCCTGTAAAAAGAAAATTGGTCCAGGCGATGACAGTTTTACCGCAATAGCCGAGAAAAGATAAAATGGAACTAGACCTACAACAGCAATTAATGAAA
>JBILRU010000174.1:0-2533 GCA_044372485.1 Crocinitomicaceae bacterium | reverse complement strand
TATTCACGCGAATTTTAGTAAAAATTGATTTCATGGATTAAATTTAATCAAAAATTAGTTCATCTAAAAACACCCATGACGGATTACCAGCTCCTAAATGCCATGTAGGACAATTTCCAGGATTGACAATCGTGTAGCGGATGCTTTTTATTTTTAGTGTTTTATCGGATTCAATTGCTTGTGTAAAGGATTGGTTGTAAGGATTTTTATCTGTTTGCGTTGCTTCTGGAATCGAAATGATTTGCGGGTTTTGATAGGTGCTTCCATCATAAGAAATTTCGAAACGAATTTCTTTTGGAAGGAAAATCCAAGATTTCTGATCGCGTATACAAGATGCACCAATTTCATGAATCGCAACTGGTTCTTTGAATGTCACAGTTGCCACAACATCTTTTCCATAATATCCTTGCCAGTCTCCTGTTCTGAATTCATTACCTCCCAAAAGTCCATCAATAAGAGCATTTTCTCCAGATGCCGCATATTGATTTGAAAACTTCGTGCTTAGTTTCAAACTAACGTTAGGATTTTTACGGATGAATTGACTCGAAACAATCGCACTTTCGGCACTGATTCCAGCTTCATTCTTTCTGAGTAATTGTAAGTAAACAGTGGTTGTTTCCTTGATTTTTATCGGTTGAGAATAAACATTCCATGGACTATTGTCCAAACGGTATTTCAATTCATAGGTGTCTGTTGGGGTCAAAACCACATGTCCTAATTCTAGATACAACTCTTGATCAAAGATGCGTTTTTCCGTTTTAACGAATGGGGCAGGGACCACTTCAGCCGGAATTTCCACGGTATTCATTTGTGGGAAGCTTGATTTCGCTGGTTTTTTATCGGTCATTTCAAATTCCAATTTCCCACCAAGCATCAACGTTTTATGGTCAATTTGAAAATCTGGAATCAATTTCCCATTCCATTTTACGGATGCGACGTAACAATTTGTTGCACTCTGATTGTTGCAAATGATTTCAATTTTTGAATTTGTTTCATTATCTGCGTTAATCGTCGCCTTATTAAATATGGGTCTTCCAATTTGATACATGGTATTTCCTGGAGCAATTGGATAAAGTCCAAGTGAACTTAAGACATACCAAGCGCTCATCTGTCCGCAGTCTTCGTTTCCGGAAAGTCCATCTGGTTTGGCGTGATACATTTCCTTTAAAATACGATCTACATAATGCTGTGTTTTGTACGGAGCATTTGTGAAATTGTACAAATAAGCCATGTGATGGGATGGTTCGTTTCCATGTGCATATTGTCCGATTAATCCAGTAATATCTGCTTGTTCACGTCCCGATAATTTCATCTCAGTCGTAAATAAACGGTCCAACCAAGCTTCTAAGGTATCACGTCCGCCTAACAGATTCGTTAACACTTCAATTTCGTGCGGGGCGTACAAGGAATACTGCCAGCTATTTGCTTCGGTGTAGTTAAAATTGACTTCCGAAGGATCAAAGGGACCATACCATTGAGCACCGCGGCGTGGACGCATGAATTTGGTATTTGGATCAAATATGTTTACAAAGGAAAAGCTGCGTTTTCGATAGGTTTTTGCCAGTTCGTCATTTCCCATGGCAGCCGCCATTTCGGCGATGCAAAAATCGTCGTAGGCATATTCTAAGGTTTTAGAAACCGATTCTGGTTCATCGCTTGAACTTAAATAGCCTTTATCCGCATAGGTTTGTTTTCCAAATTCATTGATGGTTGCAGTGAAATGCATGTCGTTTAACGCTTTTTTCGCATCGTAGGCCTTTCCTGAAACTTTTGTTTTGCCATCTAAACCTTTCATGTAGGCGTCGGAAATTACACTGACACTGTGATAACCAATCATGCATTCGGTTTCGCACGCTGCTAATTCCCAAACGGGAAGATCTCCGCCTTCATCAAATTGACGTAAAAAAGTACGGATAAATTGGGTGGTTCGTTCTTGTTGAATCAAGGTAAATAAAGGATGATTACCTCTGTAGGTGTCCCAAAGTGAAAAAACTGTGTATTGATTGTCCTTTATCAATTGATGAATTTTCTGATCACGTCCACGGTATCTGCCGTCTAAATCACTCATGAGGTTTGGAGCCACCATGCAATGGTATAAACTGGTGTAGAAGATGATTGCATCCTCAAAATTCAAAGATTCAACCTTTATTTTACTTAATTCTTTGTTCCATTTTTCGATGTTTCGCGAATACACTTGCATAAAATCGAAACCAGGAATTTCGAGTTGTAGATTATGTGCGGCACCTTTTTGGTCCACATGTGACATACCAACTTTGACATATAGCACGTTGGTGTTCTTTGGGAATTCGAGCAATAATTTATGAGTCCCAGCAATTTTAACAGGTTTCGCTGAGCTGAATGGAGTAGAGGTTTCTAAATGAAAATAAAAATGCTGTTCATTCGCCCAAGCTTCTGAAATTCTTTTTCCAGAGATACTTGTGCTATTGATAATTTCGAATCCTGCATCAAGTACTTTGTCACGGTAATCTAAATCCAACAGAATGTACTTTTTTCCTTTGGCGTTCGTAAATGT
>JBILRU010000083.1:0-9878 GCA_044372485.1 Crocinitomicaceae bacterium | reverse complement strand
GCTACAGCGAAGCATACAAACAAGGAAAAATTCAAAGTGACATCATGGATGAAGTCATGGCACTTCCGAATATTGAAGCAGAATGGGATTCAAAAATCGTAATGGATATTTTATTGGAAAAGAGCGCGGACTTTAAATTCTAAGTATGAAAAATTTCATTTGCATCGTTGGACTTATATTCTCATCGCAGGCATTTTCTCAGGGTGGATTTGTTAAATCGGAGAAAAAAGGAAACGATTACATGGTGGTGAGTAACCACGGGATTCAATTTTCCATTGGACCAACCTACTCTTTTCATACAAATCCCATACTTGGCGACCTAACATTATTGAATGGTGCTAGAGGAAATTACAGCATTACACCAAAAAGTCAATTGGGAATCTACGCAGAATTCGGAATGGTCCATTTTCCAAAATGGAAGGGAACACCAATCAAAGCGTTGAAGAAAAGCCGGATCATTGATTACTTCGACTGGGGATTCGGTTACAGCTTGATCCGCGGAACCGAAGAAACGGAAATCACCTATAAAAATGCGTTAGGAGATGTCGTTAGTACTCAAAACGAGTATGGACAAGTTAAAAACGGATATGTCTATGGACGCTATAGCGCACATTCACTCGTGTATTTCGGTAAGAAAAAAATCGTAAAGGTTAGAAAACACTTTGTTGATAATAGTCTTGGATTTCAATTTGCCTATTGTGCCTCGCCGGGAACATCAGAATATTCTAACAACAACTTTAACCCGAATTTAGCACCACGTTACTATGAAGGGTTAAACGATGAAAAACTAGCAGCCCAATTCGTCTATAGTTTAGGTGTCGGTATTCGTTTAAACAAAGCGTGGATGTTCGTTCCAAGTGTTACACTTCCCATTGTCACCGTAACTAACTGGGATGGATTCAATGCCTATTTCGATTGGTATTCATCTGGATATTGGCCTATTCAAGCACAAGTGAAATTTATTAAGTTGTTCGAAAAACCAAATAAGTGCGGAGTGTACAGCACACCTGAGGACAAAGAAATGCAGAAGCAATACGAAATGCAATAGTTGCTTTCTATGACTTCCAGTCCTTTGCGATGGTTTTAGGTAATTTCTTTCTAAAACGTTTCATGACGGAATCACGATCAGAAACATTACCGCATTTCAATAAACTTCGTCCAATCAATTGATTGTTCAAATCAAAGAAGGTAAATTCAAAGGTAACCGAAGTAGCCTCATCCCTGTAAATGTGATAAATACTCGTCATATCCAACATTTCTCTCAAGGTCGTTTTCGCTTCCGAAGATTTGAATTTGCGGTCGTATCCTCGAACGTTCAACACAACGTAAGCATCTATACCTTTTGATTTCAATACATTTCGTGTAGAATCATTCAATAAATTCCCTAAGGCCTCTCCTTGTTTCAGTAGATTGAAGGACGGAAATGCTTTGTAACCGTTTTGTTGAAGGATCTCCACTAAATTCAATTCCATCGCATAACGATCCTCCGACTTGTCAAATTGACCAATAACCAAAGCATTTTTAAACGCGATTTGTTGACCGTAAACAGAAATGGTGAACAATAAAAATAAGCTAAGTAGTGCTTTCATAGTAAATACATTAAAAAACTTCACGAGCAATTTTTTGAACAGATGTTGAATTAGACATCGTGTAATAATGAATACATGGTACACCATGCGCTTTTAATTCCTTTGATTGCTGAATTCCCCATTCAATTCCAACCTGCTCCACAGCTTTATTGTCCTTGCATTTTATCAATTCGTTGGACAACTCAACCGGATAATCAATGTGGAAGAATTTTGGTAAAAATGATATGTGGGTTAAGGTTTTCACTGGTTTCACTCCTGGGATAATCGGAACCGTAATTCCCACTGCTCTACAAGCATCAACAAAACGGAAAAACTTCGAATTATCAAAGAACATTTGAGTGACAATGTAAGATGCACCAGCATCTACTTTTCGTTTCACATTCAATAAATCCGTTTCCAAATTCATTGCTTCGAAATGTTTTTCAGGATATCCAGCAGTTCCAATGCAAAAGTTTGTGGGCTCTAGTTGAACATCGTCCATCATATAGTTCCCCTTATTCATGTCACTGATCTGGTGAATTAAGTCTACCGCAAACTCATGTCCCTCTTTGTGTGGACGAAAAGTGCTTTCGGTTTTTATGGAATCTCCTCGTAAAGCCAGAACATTGTCGATTCCTAAAAATTGTAAATCAATTAAAGCGTTTTCAGTTTCTTCCTTGCTGAATCCACCACAAATCAAATGCGGGATTGCATCTACATCATATTTATTCATGATGGCGGCACAAATACCTACAGTTCCTGGACGCTTGCGTATGGCGATTTTTTCTAGTAATCCATTCTCGCGTTCCTTGTAAATAAATTCCTCGCGGTGATAGGTAACATTCACAAATTTCGGTTTGAATTCCATCAACGGATCAATTCCCTCATAAATGGATTGAATACTCTTACCCTTCAACGGTGGTAAGATCTCAAATGAGAAAAGTGTGTCTTGAGCGTTTTCTATGTGGTCGGTTACTTTCATAATTCTTTTAGCGTGTGCAAAGATACGGCTTTCGAAAGAAACGGACTAATCAACACGTGTTTCTTCGATTGCTTGAAGGATTAAATCTGCTGCCAAATTAAATTCATCTTCCGTGATGGTCAATGGCGGTGACAACCTAAAACTATACGGATGTGACAAAAACCAAAAAGTAAGAAGTCCTTTCTCCATACAACGAGAAACAACCCGTTCAACTCGTTCAGCACTAACCATGTCAAAAGCAAACATCATTCCTACTCGTCGAATTTCCATTAATTCCGGATGATGATTAAACTTCACTTCAAATCGCTGTGCTTTTTCTTCCAATTCTTTCCAATCAATTTCTGACTTCAACACGTGAACTGCCGCTGCTGCCGCTGCACAAATAACGGGATGTCCGCCAAATGTTGTGATGTGTCCAAGCATCGGTGCATGAGTGAATTCCATCAATTTCTTTTGCGATGAAACCAATGCTCCAATCGGCATTCCACCTCCCAAAGCTTTGCCAAGCGTTAAAATATCTGGAACAATGTCGAAATGTTCGAAGGCAAACAGTTTCCCTGTTCTACCCATTCCACATTGAATTTCATCCAAAATCAACAGTGCTCCTACCTCATCACATCTTTGACGCAGTGCTTTCATAAACGTTACACTTGGACGTCGCACCCCTGCATCACCTTGGATTGTTTCCAAAATGACTCCGGCAGTTTTTTCTGTAATGCGTTCTAAATCTATTAACTGATTGAGTTGTAAAAATTGCACATCTGGCAATAAGGGTCGAAACGCTTGTTTTTTCACTTCATTTCCAGAAACACTCATCGATCCATGCGTACTTCCATGATAGGAACCACGAAAAGAAATCAATTCCATTCGTCCTGTCACTCTTTTCGCCAATTTCAGCGCGGCTTCAATAGCTTCCGTACCAGAATTAACGACATAAACGCCGTCCAATGAATCAGGTAAAACTTCGAGTAATTCTTTGACCAACAATTGCTGTGGATCTTGAACAAACTCTCCGTAAACCATGACATGTAAATACTTGTCAATTTGATTTTTTAATGCAGAAACCACTTTCGGATGACGGTGTCCAATGTTGTTGACCGCGACACCTGAAATCATATCCATGTAAGTTTTACCTTGCTTGTCATAAATATAAATTCCTTCCGCACGTTCCACTTCTACCAAAAATGGAAAAGGTGTTGTTTGTCCGAGGTGGGAGAGGAAAAAATCGCGTTCTGACATGGATTATTTTTGAAGTATTTCTAAAATCGGAGTTCCTGTCATGGCACCTGTACGTTGTAAATTCAAAAGATGTATCAAGGTTGGAGCGATGTCCACAATTTGAATGGGACGATAACAGTTTTGTGATGGAATATTCGCACCGTACCATAACAACGGGACATGCGTATCATAATTAAAAGCCGAACCGTGTGAGGTTCCCTTATGCGCTTTTGGTTCGTCCAAAGCTTTAGCCAAATATCCCGGTTGCAACATAAAAATCACTTCACCACTGCGTTCTATATCGAATCCCTTTTGAATCATTTGTCCCCATTCATCCAACGTTTCCGTTCCAGATAAAAGCGAGGATTGAGTATTTACTAATTTCACTTCTGGCCAGAGTCTAATTTGTCCAGCAATGTATTCCGCAACTGCTTGTTTCGATAAGTTCAAGGAATCTAATCGACCTTTGTTCAGATAGATGTTTTGATTCTCTTCAGCCTCAATCAAGTCTATTCCATATTTTTGAACCAACTCATTTTTTAGCGTGGATAATCGTTCATTTAAGAATAGATATCCACCAGGCATCTTGCGGTCAATCAACATTTGAGGAACAGGAACAACGGCATGATCTGCTGTTAAAAAAACCACAAATCCATCTTTTCCATACTTCGATTCTAAGTGAGACAGTAATTTCTCTAATTGCCGATCCAAACGCGCGTACATATCCTCCATTTCTAAGGAATAAGGTCCAAATGCATGTCCAGCTATGTCCGGAGTTGAATACGAAATACACAACATATCCGTTTTATTGTCCAAGCCTAACTGTTCTCGAGATAACGCTTCGATGGCCAAATCAGTCAATAGTTCATTCGCAAATGGAGAGATGGTAAACAACTGATGTGCATTATTGGAAACCATAGACATTTCTTTGAAATCGTATGGGAATGTAGCGCTTGTTTTGCCACCGAGGATAACTTCATATGGACTTTCGTCCATCGATTTATAATTGACTTTTGGATACAACAAATCCCATTTTTTTAAATACTTGTCCGCATTTTTTGTTGCATTAAACTGCTGTAACCATTTAGGTAATTCTGTTTTATAGTAAGTACTCGTGATAAACGTTCCACTAGCGTAATCATACCAGTACGAACCATCGCTTAAATGTCCGCCAGGTAAAATGGAACTACGGTCCTTAATGGAAATCGAAATAACCTTTGACTCTGGAGAAGCCAACTTTAGTTGATCGGTAACGGTGTAGGTTCTCAAATTTCTTGGAGACGTTTGTCCTTCCAACGAAGAACTACCAACTGTTTGAACAGTTTTATCGGAAACGCAATTAACAATTGTCTTGCTAGAGCGCTGATACCATTCATTCGCTACGATGCCATGATTGGAAGGAGTTGTTCCGGTATAAATGGATGCATGCCCTGGTCCGGTGTAAGTTGGGACATAGTTGTAGAGTGTATTGCGGCAATTCATCCCTTTATTCAAAAAGCGATTGAATCCACCGGGACAAAAATGTTGTTGATATCGATATAAATAATCGTAGCACATCTGATCGACAACAATTCCAACGATGATTTTGGGTTTTTTTTGAGCGTTTATTTGTCCGCCAATAATACAGAAAAGGAGTAAAATCCTAAGTCCTAAGTTTTTCATGAAACAAAATTAAGCAATACACAAGGATTTATAAGCAACCTTTAGTAATTTCGGGTCGTCTAAACACAAATTTTTATTATGAAAAAAATCCTATTCTTAAGTTTTATCCTGTCTAGTTTATTGTCATTTGAAGCGAAATCGCAAATCATTGTAAACATTACCGATGTAAGTTCCCCAGGTCTTTGTGATGGAACAGCGATGGTTGATACCAACAATTTAGTGAATTCTGCAAGTTTAACATGGATGCAAGGAAATACAGTAATACAAAATGGTGGTTACGTAATCAGCAATTTGTGCGCAGGTCAATATAGCCTTAATTTCATGGGTGGTGGATTTGCATCAACAACACCCTTTACAATTGGAACTAATGTTCCAAATCCATGCGCAGGGTTTTCAATTTTCTGTGGAAGTACACCAACTTCTGCTGCCAATGTTTGCGATGGTTCGGTTAACGTGACTGCCGTTGGCGGAACAGCTCCATATACGTATCAATGGACAAATACTGGAGGGATGGTTACAACCAATACCTTGTCAAATCTATGTATTGGGTCATATTCGGTTATGGTTGTCGATGCAAATGGTTGTTCAGGAACAGCGAGTGCAACAGTCATGGTTGATTCAAATGCCATAAATCCATGTTTTGGATTTAACGGAAACATAACAAGTACCGATGCAACAATGGCAACAGCATGTGATGGTTCAGCAGTACTATCGATTACCGGAGGAACTAGCCCTTTCATCTACCAATGGTCAAATGGATCAAGCACTCAAAATGCGACAAATTTATGTATTGGAACGTATACTGTTACCGTTGTTGACAACAATCAATGTTCGTTCACATCATCTTGTACCATTGGAAGCGCTTCTACAAACATCGACTCTGTTACAGTTATTGGGAACCTTGCTACCGGCGCAAATGTCATTGGAACGATGAGTTCAGGATGGATTTACAACTGTACGATTGATTTAGCTGCTTTAGATACAGCTTACATGGTTTCTGCAGTCTTTGGAAATTCGATGTTTACTCAAGATTCTCTTTACACGACTTGGCATTTGGTTGATACAAACGGATACTCCATGTATGTAAACTACACGTTTTCTGTTCCTTTTGGATCAACGGGATTGTATAATTTAGTTTTACAACTATTCTGTCCAATCAAATCTCAACCTGTTTACTACAACATCATTTCCGTACTAAATTTAGAAGAAGCTGGTCTTGAAGACAATAACTTGTCCCAAATGAACGTTTATCCTAATCCAGCTCAAAATGAATTGAACATTGGAAACATCACTTTATCGTTAGACTTTACCTTAACGAACATGGATGGAAAGATCATTCAAAGTGGTCAGGTGAGTCCTTCTAATTCAATAATTGATCTGACAAATGTTGCAAACGGAACATATCTTATTCATTTGAAAAACACTCAAAAAGCGTTTACCTACCGAGTAATTAAATAATCGGGTGAACTCTTATCAGGAAAAGGGCAGGAAGAAATTCTTGCCCTTTTTTGTGTAACTATTTTCAATAAAAAAGGAGATGATGAAATCCCCTTTACTTTGTAAGTATGAATGAAATACTATCCTTTACCTGATTTCACAGCTGGAACACTTGGTTTCACTGGACTTGATGGAACAGGAGTGTGTGGAGGTTTTGAAGGACTAGTTGGAGCTGGTGCGGATGGACGAGCAGGATGGACTTGAATTGGGACATTGACCGGCTTATTTGCTGGTACATCTGGACGACTGTTCATTTCATTCGGCTTAGAAACATTCTCGCGTTGCGGTTTCTCTACGGTGGAGTTTGGCTCTTCGCGATTCATGCTTGGATTTTTTTGTTGCATGGGTAGCGGTGCGTTTCCACCTACTGGCGCTAAATTTTCCTCAGGAAAAACCAGTTGATTCGTATGCAAAGCCGGACGATTAATCGTTCCTAACACCGTTTCTGTTGGATTCGGTCTAGAAGGCAATGGAACTTGATTTGGGGGAATATTTAAATATCCTTGATCAAAAATACATCCACCCATCTCATCCGCAGGAATACCCATTGCCTGACATCTTGAACGAGCGTTATCTCGCTGCGTCTGATTTAAATCTGCAACGGTTAAATGCACCATTGGAAATCTTCGATCCGTGTAGTATTCCGTTGACGTTCCGGGAGCATAATCAAACAACGTGTTTTGACTTGTTACTCTCCAATCTTCTGCGAAATCTTTTGCAAGAAAGGAAAGATATTCCTTTTCTGCAAAATTTGATGCTTGTTGCAAAGATGAATTTCCAAAGGTCGAAAAAGCCATATAATTTGGTCTAGGTCGATCCATGTTACGTCCCTGAAAATCATCATCGGCAATACCATTTGCATTCCCCAACAATCCTTGGAAAGAAGAACGGTCACATTCAAAGACATGTACGGTTGAATTCAAGAATCCACCAAATCCACCTGAAGAACGAACATCTAAAATAACCATCTCTCCTGTTGGCCAAGCAATCGTGTAGTTTCGTCCCTCAAATCGAACAACGCCTCCATTTGGTAGGAAATACGTTCTTCCTTGAAGTTGAATCGGCATACCATTTAAGCGCAAGTTACCATTCATCTGATCTGGTTTCGTACTCGCGTAATAACATACACGATCTCCAGCAACATTCATTGCAACCGCTGCGTTTAAAGAAAAGTTATCAGACTGCGCACGTTGACGTGTCTGGACTTCAAAGGAACTTTTTTCTGATTTAGAGAGAATGAATTCTCCTACAGTTTGAAAAGAATAAGTAGCTTGATCAAATGACTTCAAATGTGGATCACCATAACTGCGACCAATAATCTGACTGCACATCGAATGAGTCACAATTAAATCGACTGTTTCCCATTGACTATTTACAAAGGAACCATTGGGAGTTCTATTTTGCTGGACCATCGATTCAATGTCTCTACGCTCAGCTAGAGGAACCATGGTCAACATTTCATATGGCGTAAAATCCTCCGGAAATGTTCTGTCTGGGACGTTTTTACGTTCGGAAAGCGCAATCATAGAAAGTGCCAACCAATTACCACGAATAGGATCCCAACGTTCTAATTTTTCCTTCACGGGTTTAAACTGATCTTCAAAAGTCTGCGCGTGCGCCCACTGAAAAGAGAGCACAGCGATAAAAAAGTAAACTGTTTTCATAAACTAATTTTTGCGAATGCTTACAAAGATTGAACCAAAACTATCTATTGAATTTATATCCAATGCCTTTCACCGTAGAAATATAGTGCTCACCTATCTTTTCACGTAACTTTCGTATATGAACATCAATTGTGCGGTCACCGACAACAACCTCTGAACCCCAAACTTGCTCTAAAATTACCTCCCTTTTAAAGACAAAATCAGGTCTAGAAGTCAAAAGCGCCAGTAATTCAAACTCTTTACGTGGCAATTGAATTTCCATTCCATCTTTTTCAACAAGGTAACGTTCTCTATTTATTTTGAGCTCTTGAGAAATCAGAACTTTGTCATCCAATTTCTTTTTTCTACGCAACAAGGCATGAATGCGGCTTAGTAAAACTTTCGGTTTAATCGGTTTTGAAATGTAGTCATCCCCGCCTGCTTCGAGACCAGCAATCTGACTGTAATCTTCGCTGCGAGCAGTTAAAAAACAAATGATAATGTCCTCGTTTTCTGAATTATTTTTAACCGCTTCACACACCTCAATTCCATCCATCAAGGGCATCATAACATCCAATAAAATGAGGTCTGGCTTTTCAAGCTCAATCGCTTTCAAACAAAGACTCCCGTTTTCAAATGTAGAAACACGGTGTCCGTCCTGAACCAAATTATAACGCAACAATTCCCTGATGTCTTCCTCGTCGTCAACCACAAAAATAAAAGCCATATTGTCTGTTTTATACATCAAAGATACATTATAGCGTGAAGCAATTTCTAGTTAATCCGTAATGATTTTATTTTTTTAGGAAAAAATTAACATAAACTATGTAACCTACCATCTGAAATTGACTTATCTTTGTTGAAACTAGTAGTAGGTTTAGGTTAATAGTTGAGAGCTTTGGTTTTTCCAAGGCTCTTGGCTTTTTAAGACGTTTCCATGAAAATAAAAATCCTCATTGTAGAAGACGATATCAATCTTGGAATCGTTATTTCCGATCAGCTCCGTTCTGATGGTTATTCAGTAACACTTTGCGAAAACGGATCCGAAGGATTGCGTAGGTTTAATGAAGAACCATATCACCTATGCATCTTTGATGTGATGTTACCCGTTAAAGATGGATTTACGTTAGCGAGAGACATTCGAAAAGTAAATACAGACATTCCCATTCTTTTCTTGTCTGCAAAATCGATGACTGAGGATAAAATAGAAGGTTTTAATGCTGGAGGCGATGATTACTTAACAAAACCCTTTAGCTTGGAGGAACTTCAATTACGCGTACGGGCATTGTTGAAACGAGTAAAAGTAAA
>JBILRU010000081.1:0-9912 GCA_044372485.1 Crocinitomicaceae bacterium | reverse complement strand
GGATTATTTGCTGCCGGACGATTATTCGCTGCATCCCAGTACATTTTAACCATGGGACTTTGACCGAAGGCATGATTCAATACCATATCAACGATCACGGAAATGCCACGGTTATGGCAACTGTCAATAAACTCTTTGAATTTTTCTGGTGTTCCGTAATATTTGTCCAATGCTTTGTGAAAGGACGGATTATACCCCCAACTTTCATTGTTTTCAAATTCTCCTGGAGGCATTAATTCAATGGCATTAATTCCAAGTGCATCTAGGTAAGCCAAGGTGTCGATCAATGTTTGGTAATTGTGTTTTGCAACAAAATCGCGCACTAATAATTCGTAAATCACTAAGTCCTTATTCGCCGGCGCCTGAAAGTTTGTGTTTTGCCAAATGTACGGTGTTGCACCTGGTTGGAAAACAGAAACAAAGCCGGTTGTTTGTCCAGTTGGATAAGGAAGTGGATTCGGATTCGTAGCTGCATTGATGCTGCCATCGTTATTTGGATCTAAAATCAAGCTACTTAATGGATCAGCAAATTTCATCGAACCATCAATAAAATACTGATAACCATATTTTTGTCCAGCAGTAAGTCCTGTGATTTCCAACCACCATGTTGCATTATCCGTGGACAAATTCATGTGATAGGCCGCTGAAGGAGTCCAGTTATTAAAACCACCAATGACATAAATATGCTGCTTTTCAGGAGCGTACAACTGAAAGATAACGGTGGTGTCATTGATGTAATTCACACCGTTCATTAATCCAGCAATGGTGGGATTCACAACGTTTACGGGAGGATTTACGGTATAATACACACTATCAATGATTGTCGTTGCGCCATTATTTACTTCAAATTCCAACAAATGTGTACCACTCGTAGTTGCTGTTAAACTATAATTAAGTGTGGTAGCATTGGAAACGCTTGTCACTAAATTTCCATCCTCTTTTAAGTTCAACAAAGAAGGCGTATTAGCCTCTGCATTGACCGAAATTTGATCGTTTAGATTGTAGATGCTTCCATTGTTGGGATGGAAAAATTGTCCGAGTAATCCAGCATTCACTGGATATACATCGTAAAAAATATCTCCTCCATCCGCTGAACGTCCAACAATACTTCCGTTGGCAGTTCGGAAAACAAAAGCAAGTTTCAGTACCGTTGTTGATGCGAGTGGATACCCGTAAAATTGATCGATATCGATCGTAAGAGTATGTTTATTATTTCCGATGTTGGTCATAGCTACCTCAGGATCTGCTGTTCCCCATGTTCCCTGCACGTATTGCCAATTAGATGGCGAAGTACTTGTACTTGTAATCAATCCTGCATGGGCATAAATTTGAGACTGACCAATCAGCGCTGCATTTCCTTGGGTGGCGTCGTAGGTTATAGTTACCACGTCGTTTACGGTTGGGAAGGCTGGTGAAACGTCTAAAACTTGAGCGATGAGTATGGAACTAAAAGCACTAGCGAATACGGTAAGGAATATTTTTTTCATCCGAAATGTTTAAGGTAAAAAAAAGCCTAAGTATCTTTCAACTTAGGCTTTTCAAATTTTAAAGAAAAATTATTGTTTGATCAACTTTCCTGTAGCAACACCATTCGCTGTGTTTACCAAGTATGTGTACAAACCATTGTTTAATGAAGAAATGTTCATGTCATTTGAAGTGCTTGTAGCAACCACTTTACCTGCCATATCCACTAATGTAATCGTGAAGTTTTCAGCATCAATGTTAAAGTTCACAACTTCGTTTGCTGGATTCGGAGAAACAGAAACTTTCACTAGTTGGTTTTCTGTTAAACTTGCCGTTTCAAAACTAAATGCTCCTGTTACACGATTGAAAGAAATATTATATGTTCCTGCTACAACCGCTATATCATTATTGTTTCCGTTTAACTCTGCCGTTCCACTTGGGAATAATCCTGTTCCACCCCAATTTGTTGCCCAAGATGCATTTGCTCGGAATTTACAAACACCATCATTGATTGCAAAATTATTTAATGTAAACGTTACGCCTCCATCAGTTGAAGTCATCGGAACGTCTACTGTCCAATCATAAGGAGGAATAGCTGACCCAATAATTCCTACAGGCACTTGTTGGAAACCATAACCTTGCAATGATTTATCAAAGCCTACGTTGTAGAATCCTTCGGTTACTGGAATTTCAGGACCATTTAAAACTGCTGCTCCCATTGGAAACATTGTACCTCCAAAGGTTTGGTTTGCTGTTGCGTTAATAAATTTCATTCCGGCCGCAGTAAATTGAAAATCAGATTTTAGGTATTGAATTCCATCTGTAGTAAACATTGGAACAGCAGCCCCATATGAGTTAAAATTACCGTTGAAACCGATATTATCAAAAGGTGGAGTAACTGCTACAAACTCATATGTTAGATTGTTCATATCAAAAGTAACATCGTAGAAACCAACTTCAGCTGGAATATCTCCTCCGTTACTTGATGTTGCACTACCAGAAGGCCAAGAATTCAATGCATCAACAAAACCATATGACACAGTCCAATCATTATCCCATCTAAATTTAACTCCTCCTGCCTCTGTTATTGTAACATTCGTCGCTGTCCAAAGACCTGTCCCATCATTTGTCATAGCCACATCTGAACCTGCTGCCCATCCGGTAAACTGACCAACGATTCCAAGCGAAGTTTGGGAAAAACTCATACCTGTCACTAGTACAGATAAAATTAAAGTAAATAATTTTTTCATAGTTTAAAAATTAAAGGTTAAAAATACTTAGTGTCAAATTGACAATTCAAAAATAAAAATAAAATTTCATAATACGAAATAGTTTTTTTTATATCTGGGCCTGTTTTTTAAACAAACCTCTGTAAATAAGGTGCTCCGATGAAACGGTCTTAGATTCGGCTTCGGATAAAAACAGGCCAAAAACGCTGGATCCACTGCCAGACATCGCCGCATAAACTGCACCTGCATCCAGTAAATCTTGCTTTAATTGCCCAATTTGAGGATACAAATCAAAAACAGATCTTTCAAAATCATTGATTAACTGTTCTTGCCAACTAGAAATTGGTTTTTTAAGTATTTCTTGGATCGGAACTAATGCCTGCTTTGGATTCACGCCCGCATAGGCATCACTTGTTCCAACATGAATTCCGGGATTCAATAAGACCAGATAAAGTGTGGGTAGCGTTAATTCGATGCTTTCTAGTATTTCCCCCCTGCCCGTTGCCATTTGTGCATTGGAATCGACAAAAAATGGACAATCACTACCCAATTCTGAGGATAATTGCTTGAGTTCTTGGGTGCTCAGATTAAGTTGAAACAGTTGATTTAAAGCAATCAAAGTGAAGGTAGCATCCGCTGATCCTCCTCCCAAACCTGCTCCGATCGGGATTTGTTTTCTTAAATGAATACGGACTGGACCAATGGGAAATTGACTTTTCATGAGAGTATAGGCTTTTTCACACAAATTCATATCCGATGAACCTCCTATCGTTCGTCCCGTTTGAATGAACTCAAAGTGCTCGGAATGTGTGATTTCCAATACATCAAAAACAGGAATTTGTACCATGCACGTTTCAATGTCATGATAGCCATCGGTTCTTTTCCGAAGGATGTTTAAGCCTAAATTGATCTTCGCTGGTGGATATAAAATCATGAAACAAATGTAGTTTTTTCAAGTGAACTTTTCAGCAAACACCAATTGGAAATGATGGTATCAGAAAATCAATTAACTTTGTCTACTCAATTTAAAAATTATGTCTACGTATCTTGACTTTGAAGAACCTTTAAAATCCTTGGAGGAACAAATTGCTCAAACCAAAGAACTTGGTGAATCCACGCATGTGGACATGTCAGAGCAACTTGCTGAATTAGAGCAAGTGTTAAATGAAAAAACGAAAGAAGTTTTTTCAGGACTCACTCCATGGCAACGTGTTCAACTTTCAAGACATTCAGACCGACCTTATACCCTAGCCTACATTGATGCCATCACGGATGGACAATTGATTGAATTACATGGAGACCGCAGTGTAAAAGACGACAAAGCAATGGTTGGTGGATTTGGGATGATTGATGGTAAAAGCGTCATGCTCATTGGTCAACAAAAAGGCATCAACACAAAAATGCGTCAATACCGTAATTTTGGAATGCCAAATCCAGAAGGATATCGTAAAGCGCTTCGACTAATGAAATTAGCCGAGAAATTTAATAAGCCAATCATAACGTTTATCGATACTCCAGGAGCTTTCCCAGGATTAGAAGCCGAAGAACGTGGACAAGGAGAAGCAATCGCTCGTAATATCTACGAAATGATGCGCTTAAAAGTTCCTGTGATTTGCATCATCATTGGTGAAGGTGCATCAGGTGGCGCACTTGGAATTGGAGTTGGAGACAAAGTGGTGATGTTGGAAAACACATGGTATTCTGTGATCTCTCCAGAAAGTTGTTCTTCCATTTTATGGCGTTCATGGAACTTCAAAGAAACCGCGGCAGATGCGTTGAAATTAACGTCAACAGATATGCGTAAAAATGGACTTGTTGACGAAGTTATTCCAGAGCCTTCTAATGGTGCACACCGCAATCCTGAAGAAATGTTTCAAGTGGTTAAAGCTAAAATCAAGGACTATATCTCAGAATTAGAGAAACAAAATCCGGATAAGCGCGTGGAAGACCGCATTGAAAAATTCTGTCAAATGGGTGTTTGGAAATAAACACCGCGAAACATTCCATTAATGACTGACTTGTTATCCACACCCATCGAATATTTAAAAGGTGTTGGCCCACAACGTGCAGCCACTTTACAAACAGAATTAGGAATTTTTTCCTTTCGTGATATCCTCAATCATTTTCCATTTCGGTACCAAGATCGATCTGTATTTCATGAAATAAGGGATATTCATTTGGTGGATAATTACCTGCAGTTAAAAGGTAAAATCACATACATCGGTGAAGTTGGAACCGGTCGTCACCGCAAATTAACCGCCCGATTTGAAGATAATTCAGGAACAGTAGATTTGATTTGGTTCCAGGGAATTCAATGGCTTAAATCCAATTTACGCGTTGGGGAGACCTACCTACTGTTCGGGAAACCAAAGGCGTACAATCAGCAATGGACCATTCCTCATCCGGAATTAACCAAATGGGGAGAGCAATCCACGGAACTTGGCTTACAAGCGATGTATCCTTCCACGGAAAAATTGAATGTGAAGGGATTAAATGCGAAAGGAATCGGGAAAATTATTCAAGGACTTCTTCCTCAAATCAGAAATCAGATTCCAGAAGTACTGCCGAATTACCTGACAGAAGAACTTCACCTGATCTCCAAAGAACAATCCTATTTTTCTATTCATGCGCCAAAAAATGAAGTTGAATTTAAACAAGCTCGGTACCGACTAAAATTTGAGGAGTTATTCTTTTTACAACTAGAATTGTTGCTTCGAAAAGAGATTCGTTCGAAAAAAATGAAAGGATTTGTATTTTCGGAATTAGGAAACCTCTTCCATACTTTTTACACAAAACACCTACCTTTTGAATTAACGAATGCACAAAAAAGAGTAATCAAAGAAATCCGCAAAGACTTTCTGCATGGAGAACATATGAATCGACTCCTGCAGGGGGATGTGGGAAGTGGGAAAACACTCGTTGCTTTATTAACCTTACTCATGGGAATCGATAACGGTTTTCAAGGAGCACTAATGGCTCCTACTGAAATTCTGGCAACCCAACATGATGAGTCACTTCGAGAATTAGTGAATGGACTTCCCATTGAAATTGCTTTATTAACGGGGTCAACGAAAAAAGCAAGGAGAGTGGAAATCCACGAAGGACTTCAAAATGGATCCATTCATTTGTTAATTGGAACACATGCGCTATTGGAAGATGTGGTTCAGTTTGCCAATTTAGGAATTGTAGTGATCGACGAGCAACATCGCTTTGGTGTCGCACAACGATCTAAAATGTGGGGGAAAAACGCAGTGCCACCGCATGTATTAATCATGACGGCAACACCTATTCCACGAACCTTAGCCATGACCTTTTACGGTGACTTAGATGTTTCCATCATTGATGAACTTCCTCCAGGAAGAAAGCCCATTCAAACAATCCATCGAAGAGAAAACCATCGTCCGAAATTATTGCAGTTCATCAAAGAACAAATTTCACTTGGAAGACAGATCTATATCGTGTATCCGTTGATTCAAGAATCCGAAAAATTAGATTTCAAAAACCTTCAAGAGGGTTATGACTTAATAACCAATGCTTTTCCTTCTCCACAATATGAAGTGAGTATGGTTCATGGTAAATTAAAACCTGCTGAGAAGGATGCTGAAATGCAACGTTTTGTGAAAGCTGAAACACAAATCATGGTGGCAACTACTGTTATCGAAGTGGGAGTGAATGTTCCGAATGCTTCTGTGATGGTGATTGAGAGCGCAGAGCGTTTTGGACTCTCACAATTGCATCAATTGCGCGGACGCGTTGGAAGAGGAGCAGAAAAATCCTATTGTATATTAATGACGGGAGATAAACTCTCCAAAGAATCCATGAAACGGATGGATACAATGGTGATGACAAATGATGGTTTTGAAATTTCCGAAGTCGATTTGCAATTGCGTGGACCAGGAGATTTAATGGGTACGCAACAAAGTGGAGTATTGAATTTAAAATTGGCCGATTTAGCGAGGGATGGTCAAATCGTCAGTTTGGCGCGAGAAAAGGCGCGAGAGATTCTTGAGAAAGATCCAGATCTTTTATTACCAGAGAATCAGCGCTTGAATCAGCGCATGCAGCAAGTATTGAAATCACGTCCAAACTGGGGACGAATCTCATAAAAAAAAGGATGACCTTTCGATCATCCTTCTCCTTTTATTATTTCTTTCGATTAAGCGTCTTGTAGCATTTCATCGTAAGCTTCTTGTGAACCAACAATCATTGATTGGTATTCACGTACACCTGTACCAGCTGGGATTAAGTGTCCAACGATAACGTTTTCTTTCAATCCTAACAAATGGTCTTCTTTACCTGAAATTGCCGCTTCGTTTAATACTTTCGTTGTCTCCTGGAAGGAAGCAGCCGAAATAAACGATTGCGTTTGAAGTGACGCACGTGTGATACCTTGTAACAATGGTGTCGACGTTGCTGGCATTGCCTCTCTCGCTTCTACTAATGTTTTATCCTCACGTTTCAATTTCGAGTTCTCATCTCTTAAACGACGAACGGAAACTAATTGTCCTTTTTTCAATTCCGCTGAATCACCAGATTCTTTCACGAACATCATTCCGTAAAGAGCATCATTTGCTTCCATGATATCTGCTTTGTGAATGGATTGACCTTCCAAGAAGCGTGTATCACCAGATTCGATGATTTGTGCTTTCAACATCATTTGACGTACAATTACCTCAAAGTGTTTATCATTAATCTTCACCCCTTGTAAACGGTATACCTCTTGGATTTCATTTACGATGTACTCTTGTACTTTCGTAGGTCCTTCGATATTTAAGATATCGTTTGGTGTGATTGCTCCATCAGATAATGGTTGACCAGCACGAACGAAATCATTTTGTTGTACAAGGATGTGTTTAGAAAGTGGAACTAAGTATTTTCTTACTTCACCCAATTTCGATGTAATGATAATTTCACGGTTACCACGTTTCACATTACCAAATGCTGCTGTTCCGTCGATTTCAGAAACAACTGCTGGATTTGAAGGATTTCTTGCCTCGAATAACTCCGTTACACGTGGAAGACCTCCGGTGATATCTCCGGTTTTACCAGCTAAACGAGGAATTTTAACCATGATCACACCCGCTTCAATCTTATCGCCCTCTGTAACAGAGATATGCGCGTTAACTGGAATAGAGTATTCTCTTAAAACTTCCTTCGTTTTTGGATCAATAATATGAACTGCTGGACTTTTCTTTTTATCACGAGATTCGATGATTACTTTTTCAGTAAATCCTGTTTGCTCATCGACTTCCTCGCGGTAAGTGATATTTTCAATGATGCCATCAAAGACAACCTTTCCTGAAACCTCAGAAATGATTACAGCATTGTATGGATCCCATTTACAAATCACATCACCTTTCTTAATTTTTGTTTCTCCAGCAACCATTAATTCAGAACCGTAAGGAACATTTGCCGTCATGACAGTAATTCCTGTTTTCTCGTCCGTAATTTTCAATTCAGCTGAACGTCCAACAACGATGATTTGAATGGTACCATCCGCATTTTTACGTTCGATTGTTCTTAACTCATCGATTTCTAATTTACCATTTGCTTTCGCTTTCAAGTCAGAAATATCCGCGATATTCGAAGCTGTACCCCCAACGTGGAAGGTACGAAGCGTCAACTGTGTACCTGGCTCACCAATTGATTGAGCAGCTACAACACCAACAGCATCTCCTCTTTGAGCAAGGCGGTGATTTGCAAGGTTACGTCCATAACATTTAGAACAAACACCACGACGCATTTCACACGTCAATACTGAACGGATTTCTACTTCTTCAATTCCAGCTTTTGAAATCGTGTTAGCGATATCCTCAGAAATTAAATCTCCAGCAGCAATGATTAATTCATCCGTATCTGGTAAGTAAACATCATGAACAGATGTACGTCCAAGGATACGGTCATACAATGGTTCAACAACTTCATCGTTTTTCTTCAATGCTGTAGCAACAATTCCACGAAGAGTTCCACAGTCGTTAGAATTGATTACCACATCTTGTGCAACATCCACCAAACGACGAGTCAGGTAACCTGCATCGGCTGTTTTAAGTGCTGTATCGGCCAAACCTTTACGTGCACCGTGAGTGGAGATAAAGTACTCAAGAATGGATAATCCTTCTTTAAAGTTGGATAAAATCGGATTCTCGATGATTTCTTGAACGGAAGCACCAGATTTCTGTGGTTTCGCCATCAATCCACGCATACCAGAAAGCTGACGAATCTGTTCTTTCGAACCACGAGCTCCTGAATCGTACATCATGTAAATTGAATTGAATCCTTGACGATCCGTTTTCAATTGATCCATTAATGTAGCAGTCAAACGTGAGTTTGTATGTGTCCAAATATCAATGATTTGGTTGTAACGCTCATTATTGGTGATAAGACCCATGTTGTAATTCATCATGACTTCTTTCACTTCATTTTCAGCTTTACCAACTAAAACTTCTTTTTCTTTCGGGATAATGATATCGTCTAAGTTGAACGACAATCCACCTCTGAAGGCCATTTCGTAACCAAGACCTTTGATATCATCAAGGAATTGAGCAGTACGCGATGTACCACATATTTTCAATACCTCACCGATAATATCACGCAATGCTTTTTTAGTCAATACATCATTGATGTATCCAACTTCTCTTGGAACATTCTCGTTGAACATCACTCGTCCACAAGTTGTTTCAATCAGCATTAATTCTGGCTCACCACTCTTACCTAAATCATAAGATTTCACTTTGATACGCGCATGCAAATCAAGTTTTTTCTCATTGTAAGCAATGATTACCTCTTTCGGAGAATAGAAAATTCCATCTTGACCTTTGACGATGTCACCTTCTACAGAAAGTTTACCTTTTGTAATATAGTAAAGACCCAAGACCATATCCTGAGAAGGAACGGCAATTGGTGCTCCATTCGCTGGATTCAAGATGTTATGAGATGCTAACATCAACATTTGAGCTTCCAAAATTGCAGCGTTACCTAAAGGTAAATGAACCGCCATTTGGTCACCATCAAAATCGGCATTGAAGGCCGTTGTTACCAACGGGTGAAGACGAATCGCTTTTCCTTCAATTAATTTCGGTTGGAATGCTTGAATACCTAAACGGTGAAGTGTTGGTGCACGGTTCAATAGAACTGGGTGACCCTTCAATACATTTTC
This sequence comes from Crocinitomicaceae bacterium, assembly GCA_044372485.1. Taxonomy (GTDB): domain Bacteria; phylum Bacteroidota; class Bacteroidia; order Flavobacteriales_D; family Crocinitomicaceae; genus UBA952. The sequence goes on along the minus strand of JBILRU010000081.1, from coordinate 63 downwards.
TAAGATATCCCAAACAACTGGCTCTTTACGATCAACGATTTTCTTTGCAGATTTAACCGTTTT
>JBILRU010000045.1:0-15635 GCA_044372485.1 Crocinitomicaceae bacterium | reverse complement strand
GCACTTACAAAAAGAAGCCAAAGAACTCATTTCCGCTTGGGAAACGGGTGATTTTTCTTCCTGCTCGGATGAGGTGAAAACAGCTTTCGCCAATTTTCAAGCAGCCAAAGTCGGTAAAGACGAAAAAGCCATCCAAGGAATTGATGATAAAATCAAGGAATTGGCAAAGAATAACACGAGTATCCTACTAGAAGCCAAAGAAATGTTGGTGAAATGGGAAGCACGTGACCCACAGGTTTATTTATTGTGGACAACAATGAATTCTTGGGTATACTATGGATTCGAAAGTACTTATACGAAAATGGGAGTGGACTTCGATAAATTGTATTTTGAATCTGAAACTTATTTGTTAGGAAAAGATCAAGTGATAAAAGGAATCGCGGATGGCGTATTTTTTCAAAAACCTGATGGTTCTGTGTGGATCGATTTAACCGCTGATGGCCTAGACGAGAAATTAGTACTCCGTTCGGATGGAACAGCTGTGTACATGACGCAGGATATCGGAACGGCAATTGACCGTTTTCATGATTTTCCGAGCCTAAATGGAATGGTGTACACTGTTGGAAATGAGCAAGATTACCATTTTAAAGTACTGTTCTTGATTTTGAAAAAATTAGGCTATGCTTGGGCGGAAAATTGCTTCCATTTGTCCTACGGTATGGTGGATTTACCGACAGGAAAAATGAAATCCCGCGAGGGAACAGTGGTCGATGCGGATGATTTGATGGATGAAGTGATTGAGAAAGCAGAAGAGATGACCAAGGAGCGAGGACACATCGAATCGTTAAGTCAAGAGGAGCGAACCGCGCTTTTTGAACAAATTGGTTTAGGTGGATTGAAATATTATTTATTGAAAGTGGATCCGAAAAAACGCATGATGTTTAATCCCGAAGAGTCGATTGACTTAACAGGAAATACGGGCCCGTTTATTCAATATGCACATGCCCGAATTTCAACTTTGTTGGAGCGCGCTGGAAAAATAGATTTGAGTGAAATCCAAACGGCCGATTTGATTCATGAGGAAAAGGAGATCATCAAATTATTGACTCAATACCCGCAAACCATTCACGAAGCAGCAAGTGGCTATTCTCCGGCAATCGTTGCGAATTACATTTATGATTTGGTGAAGAACTACAATCATTTTTATCAAGCAGTGAAAATTCTTTCCGAAGAAAACACAGCGAATAAAAACCTAAGATTAGCGTTGAGCGAATGTGTTCGACGCGCGATTCAACAAAGCTTAATGGTATTAGGTGTGCAGGCACCGATGAAGATGTAGGGATTATTTCTGTGTTTTTATTCCGATTAATTCCTGTCTTTTTTGCTTAACTTAAAGTAAAAAAGCATGTCCGCTAAATTTAGAAAAAGCCAATTTCGAATTCCCGATTGGGATTACCGAAACGATGGAGCCTATTTTATCACTATTTGCACAAAGAACCGTATTCATTTTTTCGGGGAAATAAACCAGCGCAAAATGATCTTATCTGAAATTGGTAAAATTGCGAAAGAATGTTGGTTGGAAATTGAAGGTCATTTCCCGAATGTTCATTTAAGGCAATTTGTTGTGATGCCAGATCATATGCATGGCGTCATTGTCATCGATAAATCGGTTTCTGCAAGCAAAGATCCGTTATTGAAAGAAAATCGATTTCAAAATATCGGTAATCAATCAATTTCAACCATCGTTGGATCATTTAAATCGGCAGTTTCAAGAAAATCACGTGAAATTAATCCCGTATTTGAATGGCACCCTCGATTTCATGATCGGGTCATTCGATCGTCCGTGGAATTAGATAGAATTGAAAATTATATTTCCAAAAACATTGAAAATTATCATTCGTAGACGCAGGGCACGCCCTGCGAAAATGGTGATTTACGATTATTTGGGTACACAGGGCATGCCCTGTGTGTACAGTGCATAGGCATGCACTGTGTGTAAAGATTACCGTCCAAAAATCACCTCGTCTGTCAGCTCGCGTACCATCACAAATAATTCTTCTTTGAAAGTTTGTGCGTCATAGGTTCCTTTTTCAATTTGACGTAGTTTGTGTTCCCATTGTCCTGTTAATTCTGGACTTTTCAGCAATTCACTCTTGATGGTGTCAATCAGGTTCATTCCTGTATCGGTCGCGACAAGGTTTTTCTTTTTCTTTTCGATGTATTTGCGTTTGAAAAGTGTTTCGATGATGTTTGCACGTGTCGATGGACGTCCGATGCCATTCTCCTTCATGATCTCCCGCATTTCTTCGTTCTCCACTAATTTACCTGCGGATTCCATGGCGCGCAATAAGGTCGCTTCGGTATAGTATTTTGGTGGACTCGTTTTTCCTTTATGAATCAAAGGTTTGTGAGGTCCACTTTCTCCTTTTTCGAAAATCGGTAAAATTTTATCCTCGCTTTCGCCTTCTTTCTTCTTCGTGTCAGCATCTTTATTTTCGGCTTTGAGGTCATCGTAAATCACCCGCCATCCTTTGTCCAAGATTTGCTTTCCAGTGGCTTTGAATTCCAGTGCGTCGACCTTTCCAAGTACAGTCGTATTGGAGATTTTACATTCGGGATAAAAAACGGCGATAAATCGTCTGCAAATCAAATCGTAGACCCGTTGTTCGTCCGGCGTGATGCCCGACGGCGCTACCCCTGTGGGAATAATCGCGTGGTGATCCGTGATTTTTTTATCGTCAAATATCTGCTTGGACTTTGGAATTGGTTTTCCTTGTAGCGCATCTGTAAAGCGTTTGTAGTCACGCAATCCATTCAGAATATTTGGAATCTTTGGATGTAAATCCTCCGATAAATACGTCGTATCCACACGTGGATAGGTCACTAACTTCTTTTCATATAAACTTTGAATCTTCGTCAAGGTTTCTTCGGCGCTGTATGCGTAGTAACGATTCCCGTCCACTTGTAAGGATGTCAAATCGTACAAACGTGGATTTCCTTCTTTTCCATCTTTCTGTTCGAAAGAGGTCACTTCAAATGGCTTATCTACTAAATACGCCAATCCTTTATCTGCTTTGTCTTTCGTTTTTAAGCGATCAATTTGACAGTTAAATTCTGTTTCGCGGTAGATGGTTTTCAGTTCCCAATATTCATCCGTTTTAAAGGCATTGATTTCCTTCTGACGCTGAACAATCATGGCTAATGTCGGTGTTTGAACGCGTCCAACAGACAAGGTCATTTTATCGCGTCCAAATTTGCGCGTGTATAGTCGTGTTCCGTTGATGCCGAGCATCCAATCACCAATCGCGCGTGAATTCCCAGCTGCGAACAAATTATCAAATTCACTAGCATCCCTTAATTTGTTGAATCCATCTTTGATAGCTTCCTCCGTTAGGGAGGAAATCCACAAGCGTTTCACCGGAACTTTGCATTTCGCTTTAAGTAAAACCCAACGTTGAATCAACTCTCCTTCTTGTCCAGCATCCCCGCAATTAATGACTTCTTCAGCTTGTGTCATTAAAGTTTCAATGACTTTGAATTGTCGTTTCGCACCATCGTCCTCGCGTAATTTGATGCCGAATTGACCCGGAATAATCGGTAAATCTTCCAATTTCCAATATTTCCAATTTGGATTATAATCCTCCGGATCCTTCAAGGAACACAAATGTCCAAAAACCCAAGTTACGCAATAGCCGTTTCCTTCTAGGTAGCCATCTCGACGATTTTTAGCTCCTAGAATCTCCGCTAAATCACGGGCAACGCTTGGTTTTTCGGCAATGCAAAGTTTCATTGAAAGGTGAACATATGAATCTCAAAAATAGGAAAGAATGCGCCTTTATTTACAGATAGGCAATGAGAGTTATGAACGAATTTTACATAAAAAAAGCGGTGATCAACACCGCTTTTTTTTATTTTTTGAAGGCGCTCATGCCTTTGATCAAGAACGCTTTGTAGGTTTTAATGTCAGGAGTGTAGCCAATGGCTTCGGTCAGGTCATTTCCTTCACTGTCAACGACCACGTAAAGCGGTTGTTGGAAACTTCCATATTTTTCCATTTCTAAGTCTGCCCATTTGTTTCCAACCGTTTTGATTTTTCCACTTAATTTGGATACGCGTACCTCATTCGCTGGTAATGGTGTGCGGTCGTCTACGTACAAGGAAACAATCACAAATTGTTTTTGCAACAGTGGACGAATTTCGTCGTTGGTCCAAACAGTTGATTCGGTTTTACGACAGTTTTGACAGGCATAACCGGTGAAATCTAAGAGGATCGGTAAGTTCTTTTTCTTCGCGTATTCTTGTCCAACTGTTAAGTCATGGAACACCAAAATCGAACCGTCTCCAACTGGATGCATGTCAGCAGCGTATTGAACAGAAATGGAATCCGTACCAAGTCCTGTCTCTAATCCACCATTTACCCAACGGAAGTTGTCTTCTGAATGTGTTCGCGGAGGAGCAATTCCATCAATCAAGGTCAATGGTGCACCGAACATTCCCGTAAACAAATACACAGAGAACGTTAATGCAACTAAAGCAAACATAAAACGTGGAACACCTAATTTCTCCACTGGTGAATCATGGGAGAAACGGATTTTTCCTAGAAGGTAAATTCCCATGGTAAGGAATAAAACAAACCAAATCGCTACGAACCACTCACGTGTCAATAGGTCCCAATGGTACGCTAAATCTACGGATGATAAGAATTTCAATGCCAACGCTAACTCAGCTAATCCAAGAACTACTTTTACGGAATTCAACCATCCACCAGATTGCGGTAAGGAATTCAACCATCCTGGGAAAATCGCGAAGATGGTGAACGGAATCGCTAAAGCTAAAGAGAATCCTGTCATTCCAATCGCTGGAGTTAAGTATGATCCGGAAGTAGACGCTTCCACTAGTAAGGTTCCAATGATTGGACCTGTACAAGAGAAAGAAACCAATCCCAAGGTAAAGGCCATGAAGAAAATGCCAATGTAGCCACCACGATCAGCTTGTTTATCCATTTTATTCACCCATGAATTTGGTAATTGAATTTCAAATGCACCGAGGAAAGAGAAAGCGAACAAGACGAAAATACCGAAGAAGATGAGGTTCATCCAAAGATTCGTCGATAAATCATTTAAGCCCAATGGGCCCATTGCTGCTGTGAAGATTAAGCCAAATGTGACATAAATTAAAACGATGGACGTACCGTAAACCAAGGCTTTGAAAATTCCTTCTTTACGTGTTTTGGATTGTTTCGTGAAGAACGTCACCGTCATTGGAATCATCGGGAACATACACGGTGTAATCAAGGCTACGAGTCCAGCAAGGAAACCAGCGATGAAAATCACCAAATTGGAGTCCTTTTCTTTTTTCTTTTTATTGTCCTGTTTGCTTGGCTCCATCTGCGTTTTGGCTCCACTTGTTGTGTCTCCAGTAGTCGCTACCACTTCACTTGTGTCTGCTACAGTTACCGTTGCATTTTCATCTGGCGTAAATCCGCTTAATTTTACTTTTCCTTCGGTATCAAATGGACCAACACATCCATCTGCGTTACACAATTGGAAGAAATTAATTTCGAAGTCAAGTGCGAATTCATCCTTTGTCAACACTTCAATTTGTTGCTTGAAAGTCGCTTTCTTCTCGAAATAATAAGATGTCCCTAGGTCATCCACGTGTTTAATGGGTTTTCCTAAATCAAAGGGTTTTCCGACAATCTTGTATTTTGGAGACTTTTTTAAGTTGAACTCAGGTACTAGTCCTGTTCCATCGGCATCCGCCGGATTGTGTTTCAAAGAGAAAATATGAAATCCTTCGATAATGCTTCCTTTGAACACAATGTTCGCATGTGACTCATCGATTTTCTCTACGGAATACGTCCATTTGATGTAATCGTTCATCATTCCTTGTCCGTGGACAAAAGACAAACTGAAAAGGAAGCTGAAAAAGAAAAATAGGTTTTTCATGTTAATTGATTTCTAGAGTAAAGGTTACGGAAATAGGAGGGAGGCATTTGGTGTCGTCGCAAATCATGTAGTGCATTTCACCTTTTAAAGTCCCTGATTTTTTTACAATGATTTGTTGCTCGGCAGCATACTGCGACTCAAACAAATAAACCGTGGATTCAAAGTTTTTGTCGAAAATTTCGTGAGGAACAGTTCCTTCAACTGCGGCACCGACGATTTTGTAGTTTTTGGATGCTTCAATCACCATTTTTGTTGGGATTGGACCCGCATTCTCGTCCGTTTTTTGGGAATATAAATGCCAACCAGGTTCAATCTCCCCAGTGGCAATGACCGTACTTGATTTCGCGTTGTACTTGAATGTCCATTTCACATGATTTTGAGCATACATCATGGATGTAAAGGACATCAATAGCACTAAAAGGAGGTTTTTCATTTTCATTAGATGATTTCTGAGTTTTCGAAATTACGAAACTTTCGGGACATAGCAGAGCAACAATTGTTACCGAATCACCAAGCTAAGCGTGCTTGAGCACTTACGGATTGGTCTGCTCTAACTCCACTTTCAAAGAGGAATTTGCCCGCCATGGCAATCATTGCAGCGTTGTCGGTGCAATAGGAGAATTTTGGAATGGACACTTTCCATCCCTGTTCCATTTTCGCACTCAAACGTTTTCGAAGTTCACTGTTTGCGGAAACACCACCGGCAATCACCACGCAATGAATACCCGTTTCCTTGACTGCTTTTTCAATTTTATCCATCAAAATGCTGACAATACTGTTTTGAATCGATGCGCAAAGGTCATTCAAATGTGTTTCTTTAAACTGTTCGTCCAGTTTCACCTGATCGCGAATGGTATATAAAATGGACGTTTTTAAGCCACTGAAACTAAAGTTGAGTCCTTCGATACGTGGTTTGGAAAATTGAAACGCTTGCGCGTTGCCCAATTGTGCATATTTATCAATTAATGGTCCTCCTGGATAAGGAAGATCGAGCATTTTGGCTGCTTTGTCAAAAGCTTCTCCTGCCGCATCATCTATGGTATTTCCAAGCACGTCCATCTGAAGTGGATTGTCCACACGAACAATTTGCGTGTGTCCGCCAGAAACGGTTAAACAGAGAAAGGGAAAACTTGGTTTCATTTCACTGGCATCATCGATGAAATGCGCCAAAATATGGGCTTTCATGTGATGAACGGGAATCAAAGGTTTGTTTGTTGCAAGCGCCAATGCTTTGGCAAAAGAAGCTCCAATGGTTAAGGAACCTAAGAGTCCGGGACCTTGTGTAAACGCAATCGCATCGACGTCCTCAAGTCCAATTCCAGCTTCTTTTAACGCAGCGAAAACAACTGGCACAATATTTTCTTGGTGTGCTCTCGAAGCAAGCTCTGGAACAACTCCGCCAAAGAGCTCATGCACTGCCTGACCAGCGATAATATTGGATAAAATCTCGCTTCCACGAAGAACAGCTGCGGAAGTATCGTCACAAGAAGATTCAATGCCAAGTATAATCGTGTCTTTCACTGCTAAAAGATTATTAAATTTGTAATGCTAATGGCAAAGGTACTTAAATTCTTGGGTCGTATATTCGGTGTAACAGTGGAATGGATTTTGCTGTCCGTGATGCTTCTTGCCTTTGTAGTTCGTTTCCCAAGTGTACAATCTTTTTTCGCTCGTCAAGCAACCAATTATTTATCTTCAGAACTTCATACAACGGTAAAAGTTGATCAACTAGAAATCGTCTTTTTAAACAAAATTGCTTTAAAAGGACTGATTGTCAAGGATTTGAAAAACGACACCTTGGTTTCAATGGATGAGTTAATCGTGACGATCAATCAATTGAAAATTGCTAAAAACGAGTTTGTATTGGGTCAATTAGCGCTCAAAAAAGGAAAGCTAAATATTCAGCGTGATAAGAAAACAGGCGCTTACAACTATGCGTTCATAGCGGATTACTTTGCTTCTTCTGATCAAACGACGACAAAGTCGAAACCAATCAAATTAGATGTAAAGCGTATTACGCTCAGCGATTTTCACATCAAATACGATGATAATCGAAAATATACGATGCCATATGGGGTGGATTACGATCATTTAGGGTTAAAAAATGTTCAATTGTTGGCAAGTAAATTTAACATTCGGGGAAATGATGTTCGATTTCAATTAGACCGACTGTCATTTAAAGAGCGCGCTGGTATTAACATTAACCACCTTTCAGCTCATGTGTCCATTCTGGAGAAAGGTTTGCACTTGCGAAATTTCAAGGTGAAAACCGCACGAACGAATATTCATTTTCCAAAGTTCAATTTTGACTTCAAGAACTGGGATGCATTTAATTCCTTCGATGACGAGGTTGTTTTTGATGCGTTTCTAGCACCGAGCAAGATCAATTTGACTGATATCAGTTATTTCGCGCCGGATTTAAAAGGAATGAGTGATCGAATTGCGCTCTCTGGGAAGGTTTCTGAACGACTTCGAAACCTCACATTGACAGATTTACACCTCAGATTTGGACGAAGTTCATACCTAAAAGGAAATCTGATTCTTCCTGATTTTCGCTTGGGAGATCGTGGAAAACTAAATGAATTTATTCGTTCAGCAAATATTTCAGTGCAGGATCTAGCAAGATTAAAAATGCCGGAAGGAGTTTCTTCGATTGAATTGGGATCTACCCTAGACTTATTGGATTTTGCCAAAATCAAAAATCTTCAAATCAATGGAACCCTTTCGACGATTCAACTTCAGCTGAAAGAAGCGGAAACGGCCATCGGAAAAGTCGGGTTGAAAAGTCCGATGAGATTGGAATTTAAAACGGACGGTGTAGCATTAAGTCCTGTTCAAGTTGATTCAACGTTTCTTCACATTCAATCCTTAGATCTGGCCAAATTAACCGATGTTTCTGATTTAGGATTAGCAAATGGCTTCGTTCGTTTTGATGGCTTCTTCGCCAATGACGGAGCGTATACATTGAACAACATGACGGCGGAGTTAAGTCGTTTAGACTATCTCGGCTATGCCTATACGAATATCCAGTTGAAAGATGGAGAGATTGTCGATGAACAATTTAATTCAACGCTGCAAATCAAGGATCCAAACTTGGACTTGGACTATTCAGGTTCGATTTCATTGAATGATATCCCTCATTACAAAGTGGAATTAGCGATTCATTCAAGTGACCTGAAAAACTTAAACCTCACGGAAGCGGAAGAATCTCACTTGACAACGACCTTGAATGCCACGATCAATGGAACAAGTTTCAATGAATTAACCGGATTGTTAAATGCGAGTAAGCTTTCATACGAAGAAGGTAATAACAAAATGGAGTTACACCACTCGAACTTGATTTTTGACCGACAAAATAATACTGATTTTATCAACTTACAAAGTGGAATACTGGGGGCACGTATTCAAGGTAAAATTGATTACAATACCGTTTTTGATGATTTCCTTCAAAACCTGTCGATGGTTTTTCCATCCCTTGCGGTTACCAAACACCTCAAGAAAAACGAAGCTGCTCATAGCGACTTTACTTATCAATTTCAAGTCAATGAAATCAATGATTTCCTGAAGATATTTGTGCCTGGTTTAACTATTTCAAGTGGAACAGTTTTGAGTGGTTCTTTTAAATCCATGGAGAATTTACTCTTTGCTAAACTGTTGAGTAAAGAAATACGATTTGACGATTTGCGTTTGAATGTCATTGATATGAATCAATCTATCACGTCTGCTGGTATCAAAGGAAATTTAGATATTGAAGAATTGAATTACGATGATTCAATGTCGTTTAAAGGGGTAGAGTTTTTGAATGAAGGGAAAAATGGAATCCTAGAGTCCTCATTGATTTGGGACAAACAGTCCAATGATTATTCGTCAATCAAATGGACCACCACCATCCTAGACGATGATCAAATTAATTTTGTCTTAAAACCATCTTTTTTCTCTATAAATGGCTTCCAATGGGAAATTGAAAACGAATCAGACATAACCCTTGCCAATAACGATTTAAGTATAGAAGATTTTCGTTTATCACGTGGTGGACAATTAATTAAAATTGCTGGATGCCTCACGAAAAACGACCAAGACAAACTTCACTACCAAGTCACCCAACTGAATTTGGAAGAATTGAGTCACATGTTTGGCATGGAGCAAGTTTTTGGAGGATCCTTCTCTGGCTGGGGTGATGTCTCTAATCCATACACTAACTTTAATTTCAGTTGCGACGCACGTTTGGAGAACTTTTCCATCGATGGCGAAGAGGTAGGGACTGTATCTGTATTAACCGATTGGAATGAAAAACGCGAGAGTATTTTCATGCAAGGAGAACTGAAGTACCGGGATCTGCGCACCTTTGATTTCAATGGATTGTATGCTGTGAAGAAAAATGAACTTGACCTTAAATTGAAATTTGACCAAACAGACATCAAATTTGCAAATGCGTTCCTCGATCCAGAAGTTGTGAAAGACATTCAAGGGAAAATCAATGGGAACATTCAAGTAAAAGGAAGTCCAGACAAACCTGAATTAAGCGGTAAACTTCGCCTGTTGAATGGTGGTGCACAAGTGGAACTGCTTGGCGTAAAATACCGGACAGAAGGGATTATTGACGTGAAGGAAGAATCGTTTGAAATCACGAATATTCCACTTTACGATGAGGTAGGAAATGTTTCCTACATTATTGGTACGATTAACCATACTAACTTTAGTGGTTGGAATTATGACCTGCAAATCAATATGGAGGATGATATTCGTAAAATTAATCCGTTAACGAAACGAAACGCATCAATTGATCAGTTTATGGTGCTCAACACCAAATACAAGGAAGGTGATATTTATTATGGTAAAGCCTTCGCTCGTGGAACAGTGAATATTTCCGGGACAGAAAGTAACTTGGAGGTGTTTGTTGATTTGGAAACAAAGAAAAATACCGAAATCATCTTCCCAATGTATGGGGTTTCTGAGATTGAAAAAGAGGATGATTTTGTTCGATTTATCAACACATCCACTCTTCAGGATCAGTTGGAACGAAAATTAGATTTTACTGGTATTGATTTGGACTTGAACTTCAACATCACCCAAGACGCTCAAATGAAATTAATTTTCAATGAGCAGATTGGAGATGAAATCATCGCGCGTGGGGACGGAAAAATGAACATCAAACTCGACCAATTAGATCAGCTTACAATGATCGGAAAGTATAGTATTGCCTCAGGTAGTAAATACAACTTTGCGATGGGTTCCATTAAGCAATTGTTTATGATTGAAAACGGATCGGTGATTGAATGGACAGGTGATCCTTACGATGCCTTGATTGATGTCAATACGGTGGCAACTAAAAAAGCATCGATCTTGGAATTAAGTCCAGAACTTGCGGACAGATCTTTGGTGAATCAAGACATTTACTGTTACTTGAAATTGTCAGATAAGTTGCTATCTCCGCAGATTTCTTTTGACATTAAAGCTCCAAGAGCACCAGAAACAGGAAGGGCATTAATTGACCGTGTTGTAGCAGATTCGGATGAGAAAAATCGCCAGTTTTTCTCGCTGCTTTTGGTGAGTAAGTTTCAGCCATTGAAAGGGAATGTTTCCGCTGGAGGTTCTGCTGCCTTGGATTTAATTGAATCACAAATCAACGCTGCGTTGAGTAATTTGTCCGAAAACTACAAATTGAATTTGGATGTTGGTTCCGATGCCACACAGGGGGAAACAAGCGTTGCCATTGGCATGAAAAAAGGGGTTTTGGATGACCGACTGGTAATCTCTACGAGTATTGGTGTGGAAAACCGCGCTTCCATTAGCGATGCAAGTGGGGCGAAAAGTGTTCAAAACTCAGTTATTGGTGATGTTTCCGTGGAATATAAGATTAAAGATAATTTCAGTGTTCGGGCATTCAACCAATCAAACAATGCTACGGTAAAACAAAATTCAGGTCCATTCACACAAGGAATTGGAATCTCCTATCGTGAAGAGTTTAATCATTGGAACGAACTACAATTTATTCAAAAGGCACTTTACCTGTTAAATGGAAAAAAAGAAGGAAAGGCACCAATAGATAAAAGAAAAAAACAAGCAGTTACAGTTCCAACTAATGAAATGACTACTCCGGTATCAGAGGAGAAAATAAAAGAATAAATATGAAAAAAGTACTCGTAGCAAATCGTGGTGAAATCGCCAGAAGGGTTCTTCGAACCTTGAAAAAAATGAATATTCAAAGTGTAGCCATTTATTCTGATGCGGATGCAAACGCTCCTCATGTATTGGAGGCGGATGAAGCCGTTTACGTGGGAAAAAGTCCTTCGGCTGAAAGTTATTTGCAACAAGAAAAAATCTTGAAAATTTGCAAGGATCTAGGTGTAGATGGTATTCATCCAGGCTACGGGTTCCTTTCTGAAAATGCCGGTTTCGCACGCAAAGTGAAAGATGCTGGAATGAAATTAATTGGTCCATCACCTGAATCGATGGAATTAATGGGGGATAAGTTAAGCGCCAAACAAGCCGTAAAAGAATACAACGTTCCTTTAGTTCCTGGAGTGGATGAAGCCATTTCCGATATTCCAGCTGCCAAACGCATCGCTGCTGAGGTTGGATATCCAATCCTCATCAAAGCTTCCGCCGGTGGTGGTGGAAAAGGAATGAGACTTGTTTACGAAGAAAGTGAATTCGAGGAACAAATGATTTTGGCGCAAAATGAAGCACGCTCTTCTTTTGGCGATGATGCAGTGTTCATTGAAAAATTTGTTAACCAACCACGTCACATTGAAATTCAAGTTTTCGCCGATCAACATGGCAATGCTGTGCATCTTTTCGAACGTGAATGTTCCGTTCAACGTCGCCATCAAAAAGTAATCGAAGAGGCTCCAAGTGCGGTCCTGACGCCTGAAATCCGTGAGAAAATGGGTGCGGCGGCTGTACAAGTATGTAAGGCGTGTAATTATGAAGGAGCAGGAACAGTCGAGTTCTTGATTGATGCGAACCTAGATTTCTATTTCCTTGAAATGAATACGCGACTGCAGGTGGAACACCCCGTAACTGAAGAAATTACCGGACTTGATCTTGTGGAATGGCAAATACGTGTGGCACGTGGCGAACGACTGCCAAAACTTCAGGATGAGTTAGCCATTCATGGTCATGCCGTGGAAATTCGTGTCTATGCAGAGGATAGTTTAAATGGATTCACCCCAGATATTGGAACCTTGAACCGCTACCGCATTCCAACAGGAAAAAGTGTGCGTGTAGATGATGCGTTTGAAGAAGGAATGGAAATCCCAATTTACTACGACCCGATGATTGCGAAATTAGTCGTTTGGGGGAAAACGCGCACAGAAGCCATTGATCGTGCGATCAAAGCCATCGATGATTACCAAATATCTGGTGTAAAAACAACCCTTGATTTCGGTAAATTTGTGTTGAAACATGAGGCATTCAGAAGTGGGAACTTTGACACGAACTTTGTGAAAGAACATTTCTCAAGCCCAGAATTAATCAAGAATGCGATGGAGGAAGAAAGCGTGGCATTACAACACGCCATCGATTCCATTTGGACTCATGTGAGTGAATTTAAAAACAAGGCTTACGCTTCTAGAGAAATTTCTTCGTCATGGAAAAATCGCATGGAGTAAAATAATTTAATTTTTCAAATCCAAATCCGGGAAAAAACGTACTTTTACCTCGCAAAATTTCAACAATGAATTTACACGAATATCAAGGGAAATCTATCTTAAAAAGTTACGGTGTTGCCGTTCAAGAGGGGATAGTAGTCGATAAAATAGAAGATGCTGTAGCAGCTGCTAAAAAACTATCGGAGGAAACAGGAACAAGCTGGTTTGTCGTGAAAGCGCAAATTCATGCAGGTGGACGCGGGAAAGGAACAGTGGAAGAAACTGGTTCTCATGGTGTTGTCATCGCAAAAGGACTTGACCAAGTGGAAGAAAAAGTTGCTGGTATCCTTGGTGGACACCTCACAACACTTCAAACAAATGGCGTAGGTAAAAAAGTAAATAAAGTGTTAATCGCGCAAGACGTATACTATCCAGGAGCTTCTGAGCCAGAAGAATTCTATATGTCCGTTTTACTTGACCGTGAAAAAGGAAGAAACGTAATTATCTATTCTACGGAAGGTGGAATGGATATTGAGCACGTAGCTGAACATACTCCAGAAAAATTACACAAAGAATTCGTTGATCCACGTGTCGGACTTCAAGGATTCCAAGTACGTAAAATCGCTTTCAACCTTGGATTATCTGGTGAAGCGTTCAAACAAATGTGCAAATTCGTTCCATGCTTATACAATGCATATGTGGGAATCGATGCGTCAATGTTTGAAATCAATCCATTGTTCAAAACCTCAGATGATAAAATTATTGCTGTAGACGCGAAAGTCACTATGGATGGAAATGGATTATTCCGTCATCCAGAATATGCAGCGATGCGTGACAAAACGGAAGAAGATCCAACAGAAGTGGAAGCTGATGAGGCTGGATTGAATTTCGTGAAATTAGATGGTAACGTTGGTTGTATGGTAAACGGTGCTGGACTTGCTATGGCAACGATGGACATTATCAAACTTTCTGGTGGTAACCCTGCAAATTTCTTAGACGTAGGAGGAACAGCAAACGCAGAACGCGTTGAGAAAGCATTCCACATCATCTTGAAAGATCCAAATGTGAAAGCAATCTTAATCAACATCTTTGGTGGAATCGTTCGTTGTGACCGTGTTGCTCAAGGTATCGTTGATGCATACAAAAACATCGGTGAAATTCCAGTTCCAATCATTGTTCGTTTACAAGGAACAAACGCTGTAGAAGCGAAACGATTAATCGACGAATCAGGACTGAATGTCCACTCAGCTGTGCAACTACAAGAAGCTGCTGACTTGGTCAAAGAAGTTTTAGCATAAGTATTGAAAGCCATCTGAGGATGGCTTTTTTATTTCATCTACTTTTTCCTCAATTTTTTTTGCCGTCATTGGGACAGCGGAGGTCTTCGCTGCAGTTGCACTGCTGCGATACTCCTAATAGCAACCTTTTAATTCCTTGGTTACACGATATACGTCATTGTCTCCAAATAATCCAGCAATGCGTGGTCGCAGCAGTACAACTGCAGCGTAACTGTACCGCTGCAGCGTAACGGTATCGTGGTACTGCAGGATTGCAAATCCAGCAATGCGTTGCTCTAACGATTCATCGCCTCAATAAGTCCTTTTCCACACTGAAAATGTCCTTTTGGACATGCTTTGTGTCCGTGTAGTCCGCAGGGACGACAGGCTAAATCGTTTACTTCAATTACGTTCGAGTCATCTGACAATGGACCAAATCCGAATTCAGGTATCGTGGAACAAAAGAAGGCGCTTACAGGCGCATTTCCTGCGGATGCGATGTGTAAAGGACCAGAATCATTCACGAAATTCCGTTTGGCATCCTTCATCAAAGCAGCAGATTGCATGAGACTTAGTTTTCTGGCTAAATTATGCACGTTGTTGCGTTGACTGATGCGTTTAATGCTTTCACATAATTCATAGTCGTCAGGACCACCTAATAAATAAAATCGAACTCCTTCCTCATCGAATTTTTCCATCACATATTGCCAAACAGCAGGTGGAGCTTGTTTCGTAAACCAAACCGATGCCGGCGCTAAACAATAATAGAGTCCGTTTTTCCATTGCGTTACGAAATCAAGGTCCGCTTGACTAGGATACAATTGTGGTCGACGTTGCGGTTTCTCTATGAGGTCAGTAATCAAGGATAAATTTCGATC
>JBILRU010000033.1:0-18812 GCA_044372485.1 Crocinitomicaceae bacterium | reverse complement strand
GTCCATTATTGATTGAGTGCTTAAACCTTTTAGAATAGAGGAACGAAAATGGATTTTTTGAAAATCCCCTTTTTTCTCTTGCTCCAGAGAGAATGGTTATGAGACCAGAAGAAGCGAAACGATGAAGGTTTAGAACAAGGTCGTATTTTTCTTTCCGAATTTCTTGAATTAAATTAAGTAGTGATTTTCTTTTATTGGATTTATCAAAGATGTGCACGCGATTTAATTTGGGATGCTCATCTAGCAATGCTTCGTTCCCTTTTTTTAAGAGGAAGTCAATTTGGGCAGATGGAAAAGTACTTGACAAGGATTCAATCAGTGGAGTTGCCAAAATGACATCACCGAGAAAAGCTGTTTGAATGATGAGTATTTTCTTTGTCCCCATTACCTGATTAACGTCACGTATCCTCTTTTCACAATCAATTCATCTGTTTGTGTCGTAATCTCAATGCGATACAAAAAGACATCATTCGTTGCGTCAAGTCCGGAACTGGAAATTTTCCCGTCCCAACCCATGGTTGGATCCGAAGTTTCAAAGACGATTTGTCCCCAACGATCAATGATGCTAAACGTGTAGTTTTTTGGATCAGCATTGGAAACAACCGGGTAGAAAATTGGGTTTAAGCCATCAGGAGTGAAAGCATTTGGTACAAACACCAATGGATCGTAAGGAATGCAGACATCGGTGGAACGACTCGTTTCACTAAAGTTATAGGAATTCAGTCCTTCAACTGCTTCGATTCGGTAACAGACTTCGCCATTTGTGCGTAAGGCAGAAACATCATCTGTTATACTCGTAACGTTATTTGGGACAATCGCCATTGGTGTATTTTCAAAGATGCCATACGTATTTCGGTAAACATGGTATTCCATCACATCACCATCGAATAATTCATATGGATTCCATGAAATGGTATTAATCATGTTGTATTGATCGGCAGTTCCAGTAACAAAAATGGTTTTATTGGTGTTCGCATACGCACCTGGATTCCCGCAGCTGTCCACGTACATACTTCGGTACTCCCATGCTTGTAAGGTGATATCGACGTCTTCATCAATGAAATACGCAACGTTCCCAACAACTGGAGCACTGCCAATTTCTACAAAATTCCCAAGTGTATCCTTGCGTTCAAAGATGATTTCTGTAATTCCAACAGAGGCATCTACGTAATCGTACAATTCAATAAACTCGCCATTTACCGTAGCCAATTTAAAATAATGATACGAAGGAGCAGATGGACCTGGCATCAAGAAACACAAGGGATTCGAGAAGGCTACTTTTCCGTTGCTTAAATTTGCCTTGATGAAAATGCAATAGGATTGACCACGATTCAATTGTGCCAAGAAATTGAGGTTAGTTGTACTGCCCAAAAGTGTCCATTGGTTGTTGTTCTTGGACCAAATTTCATAGTTCGTTACCGAGCTCCCACCATACAGAGTCCAGGACAAACTCGCTTGCTCTTCACACATATTAATGGTGTAACTGGCGAGAATGGAGGTGTGTACCAATGCTTTGGCGGACGTTTGAAAAGTTGGTGGATTCGCAGAGGTAAAGCAGGAATCGAATGCGGCAACAGAGTATGAGAATGGACCAGGTGAATTCACGAGGTACGAATAGTTCGTTGTGCCAATTCCGTAAACCGTGTCCAATTCATACAAAAATCCGTTAGCGTCGAATGTATAAATAACGTAACCGTAGGTATCATCTTGGGCATTTTCATTCCATTGGATGTTCATAAGGAATGTCGTAGTGTCGTATCCAACAGAATAGATCACGGGCATGTCTGGGGTAAACATATCGCTTAAGTTATCACCCGGTCGATTCGAATTGAAGTTACAGGTTGTTGTTGCCAAATTCACACGGTATCGAATGAATTCGTCACACAAATCAATCGTGTCGATGTAACTCGTTTGACTGTAAGGAACGCTATCCAAAAAGTTAAAGAAGTTCGTTGGATATTCTCGGTAAATGTAAAAGTATTCGTTGTAGGTTGGTAGTGGTGTCGCACGTGGTTTATTCCAATTAAGGACAGCCGTCCCGTTGTTCGGATTGACGAGCGTTAAGAAAATATTGGAAACTGTATCGCTGTAACGAAGTGTTCCGCCGTTACATCCAGACTGAACAGCTAGATAGAATTCGTGGTGTGTGTAGATTGCTGGAACAATAAAACTATTTGCATTGATATCCGAGATTGTTCCAATTAATCCATTTTGAATCGAATAGATTTGATAGGATACAAACGCGTTGTTGTTATTGGTCACTGGATTCCAGAATATGGTTAAATCGTTTGTGTTTGCCGTTTGAATGCAATTAATTTCAGGTGCAGCAATGATACCAGGATTCAAAACGTGAATATTTACCGTAGCATAGCTTACTTGAGGAACTTCACAATAATCGTCTTGTACACGGAAAACATACGTATACGTCATTTGACTCATCGTATTTCCTTGCGCATCGGAGATGTGATCGCAGGTCGTTTGCCAATTGAAATTGGTACTGATGGATCCTGTTCCACTCAAGGGAAGTCCCGTAGTTAAATTCGCACAGGGTGCAGTGCTACATCCTGTACTCGAAGTAAAGTTTGTTCCGTACATTGGACCAGATCCAGTCATGGTCAATGTTTGTGGGCTGCCATCTTGGAGAAGGTCAGCATCACTGGCATTTAAGTTGAAGGATACCAAATCTCCGGCATTCACGGTGAGATCGAAGGAGTTTCCTGGGAATGGTGGCGTAATCACAGGTGGATTGTTTCCTCCGGAACAAGGCATAATCATCAATTGCATTTCGCGTTCAACTTCTGAAATCAAGATTCCTTGACGATACGATTTCACCAAAACCTTCACCACGAAATTCCCAATGTTCACGCAGGTAAACGTTAATTCGCCAGAGACCGGGTCTAGATTCGCTGGAATATTTCCTGGATTCAAACTTTGGTTTGGCGTTGGATTAGTGGCACTGAATCCAAGCTCAAATGGCACCGCAATGGGATCTACTGGTGGATTGTAACTTCCACCTTGAATGTTGTTGTAAGGAATTCCGAAGGAAAAAACCAAAGAATCTAAGTTTGGATCGATGGCATTTCCATTGAATGCGTATGGTGTTCCAGCACAACTCACAAAGTGTGGGTCTTGATAAAAAACAGGTGAATCGTCAGGAGTATCTAAATGATAAATTATCGCAGACAAGGTAATTCCATAATTTGAGGGATTCAGTAAATTGGAAACGGTGTTACTTCGGGAGAAGTTTTCATAGGTAAAAATCCAGCCATTTGCCGGAGGAATTCCAATTAACGAAACCGGTGCACTTCGATACAGAACTTTTTCAACAGCTCCTTGACCATTTCCACCATTGCTTCCTGTTCCACAAAGAAGTGGTCCGGGTGAACCAGTTACGGGAGAGCAAGTAGGGGAGATATCTTGACGAGAAAAGAAATTTACTGTGATGGAAGATAAACCCGGGTGATTCCAAACTTTCAATTGTTCGGAGACTGGATTGACATCTGCTCCATTGCAATCTCGGTAGAAAATTAATTCGAATTGATAATTGGTTCCACCAAGGAATTTATAGCTTATTTCACCTCCCATGACATGAGATGCAAAGGTATTTTGCAAAAGCAATAAAAAGGAAAGTAGAAAAGTAACTTTAAACATCAGTAAAATAACGGGAAAAGACCGTTTTTAGTATAACGAAAGTTAACAGAATTAGTTGCTATCCAACGCTAATTATGGATAAACTTTTCCAATCCAAGTGTTTGCAGGCCATTTCGCGAATTTCTTCCGCTGTAATTTCTTGTACTTTTTGGATGTATTTGTTATAAAAAGAGATGTCCATACCATGTAACTCCACACCGGAAAATAAATCCAACATCGCGTAGGGTCCATCGGCGGCTTTCAACAATTGTCCGAGCAAGTAACTTTTAACTAATTCCAATTCTTCAACTGGAACCAATTCCGTTTGTAGTCGCTCGATTTCGTTTTTCACCTCTTGAATCGTAGCTTCTCGCACTTCCTTCGCTACTTCCGTCGCAATCATGAAATAACCGAAATGCGTGTTTTCCATCATGTAGGAACCAATTCCGTAGGTATATCCTTTGTCTTCTCGGATGTTACTCATCAATCGACTACCGAAATAATCTCCAAGAATGGTATTCATTACGGAAAAGGAAATAAAATCCGGATGGGTTTTATTAAACATGATTTTCCCAATGCGAATCGCTGTTTGAAGAGCGTCTGATTTTTCTTGATGATCAATGTGCGCTTTCCCGCTAAACGTACAGTTTACGGGCTTGAATGCTTTTCCAGTAAAATCAGCACAAGCCGTTTTAATGTCTAGCATGACTTCCTTTGTTAAATCGCCTACTAAAAAGACTTTCGATAATCCTTTTAGATAGTGTTTTTGGTGAAATTCGATGAGGTCCGCTCTCTTTACGGTTGCATAATCTCCTTGAGAAATTACTTGTGAATAGGGCGTTTCTTCGAAAAGGACTTGTTGTATTTTTCGTTGGGATAATACATTTACTTTTTGAAGCTGAACCTTTAATTTTTCTTGTCGTTCATTACATATTTCTTGCACCTCCTTTTCTGGGAAAATCACCGCTGTAAATGCTTCGTTAAAAATATCAAATGCTTGTTTCAAGTAGCTGTTTAAGGCATACAGTGTGACAACTGCTTGTTCTTGTGATACGCTGACATCGTAATACGCACCTACTGCATCCAGTGCATGTTGAATTTGAATCGCTGATTTAGTCTTCGTTCCGGAAATTAAAAGTCCAGCAGTTAAGGAAGCCAAAATAGGCGTTTCAATCGTCGTTCCAGCGTTGAAATGCAATTCGATTTTTGCCGTTTCGTTGGCAATGTTGCTTTTCCAATATAAAGTAATCCCAGCATGAATTTCAAACATTTCAGGCACCGAGAAATCTATGGATTTTATGGGTGTTAGCTTTGGGGCAACTTGACGATTAAGCATTTTTTTTCTTTTTAACTTTCAATAAAACACCATTTTTTTTCAGGAACAATTGTTTGGCAAATGTCCGAAGATCTTCCGCGTTTATCGTCTGGTAGATTTCTTGTTCTTCGTTAATTCCATTGGCATCACCTAACAATTCAAAGAAGGACAAATTCATCGCTCGGTTCAATAATCCTTGATCTTGGAAAGCACGTGCCGTTCGAAGTTTGATTTTAATTTGCTCCAATTCTTTTTTGGAAATTAAAGTCTCGGTATAATGTGCAATGATTTTCCAGATTTCTTTGTCCAATTCTAGAAAGGATTTTCCCTCATTCAGTTTTCCCGTGATAATAAACAATCCTTCATCGATGGAACCTGTTATATAGGCATTGATTTCAGAGACCAATTTTTGTTTCTTGATCAGTTCGACATACATTTTAGATACTTTCTCGCGTCCCATGATGTCACTCAATAAATCAGCGAAGTAATAACCAGGATGCTTGCGTTCGGGCATTTTAAAGGCATAATAAAATGCATCCGCAGGAACGTTTCGAACTATGGTTTTGGATTTAAAACGATCTTGCATTGGTTCCAATGGAAGAATGCGTGCGGATTTCTTGGCTTTCGGGATGGATCCGAAAAAATGATCGACGCGTTCTTTGACATACTCCAATTCAAAGTTTCCAATAACACATAAAATGCAATTGGATGGATGATAATGCTTTTTGAAAAACGCTTTTACTTCACTCATTTTCGCATCCTCAATGTGCTTGATTTCTTTACCAATAGTTGCCCATTTATACGGATGTTTGGTATACGCCAATGGACGTAATTCCAACCAAACGTCTCCATACGGTTGATTCAAGTATCGTTGCTTAAATTCTTCGATTACGACGTTACGTTGAACTTCCAAACTTTTATCGGTGAATGCTAAGGACAGCATTCGGTCACTTTCTAACCAAAGTGCGGTATCGAGGTTGTGTGCTGGCAGGACATCGTAATAATTCGTGATATCGTTGCTTGTAAATGCATTGCTTTCTCCACCTGCTGCTTGAAGTGGTCCGTCGAAATCAGGGATATTTACTGATCCACCAAACATCAAATGCTCGAATAAATGCGCAAATCCTGTTTTTTCTTCGCTCTCATCACGTGCGCCTACATCGTACAATAAATTGACAACAGCCATCGGAGTGGAAGCTTCTTTGTGGAAAAGGACCGTTAGGCCATTATCCAATTTAAATCGTTCAAAATGAATCATAAATAGTTCTTTTGTTCGTTCAGTACTTGATGAAATTCAGTCATCATTTCTTGAACTATTTCTCCCGCAGGAATGATTTTTTCAATAAGACCGGCAATTTGACCAATTTCCAACTCGCCTTCCACCAAATCTCCTTGGAACATTCCTTTTTTCGCACGTCCACGTCCGAGAATTTCCGTTAATTTTTCTTTATCGGCTCCGTCTTGATAAGCGGATTGTAGTTTTGCGTAAAATTCATTTTTCAATAAGCGAACTGGTGTCAGTTCCTTCAAGGTCAACATCGTGTCACCTTCTTGACTAGTGATGATGTACTGTTTAAAGTTCTCGTGAGCGCTACTTTCTGTAGACGTTACAAAACGACTTCCAACTTGAACAGCGTCTGCACCAAGGTTCATCGCAGCCAACATTCCTCTTCCAGTGCCAATTCCACCTGCGGCAATTAATGGAATGTCAATGGCAGCTTTCACCATTGGAATCAAACAAAACGTGGTCGTTTCATCGCGTCCGTTGTGTCCACCTGCTTCGAATCCTTCTGCCACAATCGCGTCAACACCAGCATCTTGCGCTTTCAGTGCAAATTTCACACTTGAAACCACATGTACGACCTTAATTCCATGTTCCTGCAAATGTTTGGTCCATGTTTTTGGATTTCCTGCCGAAGTGAAAACGATTGGAACTTGTTGTTTGATAATGGTTGCGATGTGCTTATCGATATCCGGGTACAACATCGGTAAATTCACGGCGAAAGGTTTGTTCGTCGCTTGTTTACATTTGATGACCTGTTCTTCCAAAATCTCGGGATACATCGATCCGGAACCAATAATGCCCAGTCCACCAGCATTTGAAACGGCAGCGGCTAATTCCCATCCAGAACACCAGATCATTCCGGCTTGAATCAATGGGTATTGAATATCAAATAGTTGACAAATACGGTTGTGCGATTCTGACATATTTCGTGTTTGAAGGACGAATTTAAGGATTTCTCAAGGGATTCTCACACCCTAATTTCAATCTGACATGAAATGATTAAATTAGCATGAAATTAGTCGTTTTGAAATTACGTTGCTTCTTTGTGCTGTTCGCGTTCGCGTCACTTTTTCAAGTGTCCGCACAAGATTCTCATGAAGAAACTCCTCATAACGAAATTCAATTCATTGAAAACAAGGGGCAGTGGCCTTCTGTGGTACAGTTTCAGTCCTCCGTTTCTGGTGGAAAATTGTGGATAGGAGACAGTTCCATCTTGTTTCAATTGCAGGATTTATCGGACCTGCACAAAGCACACTACGACTTAAAAAACGTAGAAAATCCAAGTTTGAAATCTGCGCTCATTCAGCAAAAGTTTCTTGGGTCCAAGAGAGATAAAGTTCGTTCAACAGAAGGACGTTCGACACATTATTACAATTACTTTCTTGGCAACGATTCCACGAAATGGACGCATGACGTTCACGGATATTCCAAGTTGGAATACGAGCATTTTTACGCGGATATTCATTTGCTTTGGGAAAGCGAGAAAAATGCCTTGAAGTATTCATTCTTTGTCGAGCCGGGTGCAAATCCAAACGAAATTCGTTGGAATTATTCCGGTGAATTCACTTCCGTTCGTATTCGAGATGGACGATTGGTATTAAAAACAGCGATTGGAGAAATCATTGAACAGCGTCCAATTGCCCACCAACTGATTGATGGAAAAAAGATTCCTGTTTCCTGTTCGTTTCAAGAACAAGACGGAATTTACAGCTATAAGTTAGGAAAGTACGATGATGAAATTCCATTGGTCATTGATCCGGTGCTCGTGTTTGCGACGTACAATGGATCCGTGTCCGATAATTTCGGAATGACAGCGACATACGGAAATGACGGTTCTGCGTATTCCGCTGGAATGATTTACGGGAATAATTTCCCTATTCCAAATGCGAATTCCTTTGATATTTCTCCGAATTTCACCTCCGTTGCAGGATCCTACGGCATTACGGATGTCTTTGTCACAAAGTACAATTCCACCGGAACAAACATGCTTTGGTCAGCCTTTTTAGGTGGGGGCGACATGACGCAGGGAACGGAAACCGCACATAGTTTAATTTGTGATTCCCTGAATAACATTTATGTTTTTGGTGCAACTTCGAGTACGAATTTCCCAACAACGGCGGGAGCATTGCAAACGACGCATGGTGGTGGAACGACAGGTGCAAATTTCTTGTACAATGGCGTATACTTTTCAGGACAGGGAACGGATATTTACATTTCAAAAATTGCTTCGAACGGTCAGAATTTATTGGCGTCCACCTATGTGGGAGGATCAGATAATGACGGAGTGAATTACCGTTCAACAGCTTTGCCATACAATTCTGTTGCTGCTTACGACTCCTTGACGACCAATTACGGGGATCAATTCCGTGGGGAAATCATGTTGGATTCGTTGAACAACGTGTACATCGCCAGTTGCACACGTTCGACAAATTTCCCAACCTTGAATGCTTTTCAAGCGAACAAATCCGCTGGACAAGATGGGGTCATTTTTAAATTGAATGCTTCCTTCTCCAGTTTGCAGTTTTCCTCTTATTACGGTGGAAACAATTCCGATGCGTGTTATTCGGTGAAGTTGGATACCCTTGGGGCTATTGTATTTGCGGGTGGAACCTGTTCCACTAATTTATCGGGAACAAGCGGAGCGTATCAACCTTCCTTTCAAGGTGGAAAAACGGATGGATTTGTGGTGAAATTGGTTCCGTCGGGAACGAGCATTCAAAAAGCGAGTTACGTGGGTGCATCCAACTACGACCAAGTATTCTTTGTGGAAATCGATCGCTTGAATCAAATTTTCTTGCTGGGTCAGTCCGTTGGAGGAACGTTCCCGGTCAACAATGCGCCTTATTCCAATCCTGGAAGTAGTCAGTTTATCTTGAAGCTAAATCCAAATTTAACGACCAACCTTGCGTCGACGGTTATTGGAAATGGAAGTCCGTCAATCAACATTTCACCTGCCGCTTTTCTAGTTGACATCTGTGGAAATATGTACGTTTCCGGATGGGGTGCAAATATTTTGCAATCCGTTCCAATCAGCGGCATGCCGATTTCGCCAAATGCATTTCAGTCCTCCACAACGGGATTCGATTTTTACTTGATGGTTGTTCAAAATGACTTTTCTGGATTACTTTATGGTTCCTATATTGGGGGTTCGTTGGCGCAAGAGCACGTTGATGGTGGAACGTCACGTTTTGATAAAAACGGTGTCGTTTACCAGTCAGTTTGCGGCGGATGCGGAGCGCACAGTGATTTCCCAACCTCTCCTGGAGCTTGGTCCTCTTCAAACAATTCCTCCAATTGTAATAATTTGGTTTTCAAGTTCGATTTTCAATTGATTCCTACCGCTTCCTTCACCACAAATAATGTAGCTGGCTGTACAGATTTAACGGTCAATTTTCAAAACACATCCACTCAATTGGACGCGTATTTGTGGGATTTTGGAAATGGAGACACAACGAGCGTGATTTTTAATCCTACAGTTACCTACACACAGGCGGGATCATACAACGTGAACCTTTATGTGACGGATAGTGTCTGTCTATTAACCGACACGGCAAATATTCAAGTGCTTGTGTTGGATTCCATTCAATTGAATGTCCTAGATACGATTAGTTTGTGCAGTTCGAATCCATTTGAACTTATTGCTTTTCATAATGGCACCGGGACACAGTTTATTTGGTCGCAGAATGCCAATTTGAGTAATCCCCTAAATAATCCGAACGATTCAACGGTTACTGTTTCTACTCCGGGTTGGTATTACATTGAAGTCAACAATCCTTATTGCTCGAAGTTGGATAGTGTGTACCTGGAATTCGATGTTCCGCTGCAAGCATTTTTTAGCGTCAGTGATACCATGGGATGTGCGCCATTTGTCCTCACCTTGAACAACAGTTCGACATTCACTACCGATTTCCTTTGGGACTTCGGAAATGGGACGGTCGATTCGGTCAATTTTAATCCAACACTAACGTTTTCAAGTCCTGGGACATATGAAATTCAATTGACCATTTCAGATAGTATCTGTTTGGGACAGGACACCTACGCGTTAACCATTCAAGTTTCTGCACCTTTACTCGTGAATCTTCCGGATACGATTTTCTTATGTCAATCAGTCGAAACAATCTTGACTCCCATCATTACAGGTTCTGCCGCATCCTATGTTTGGTCCAATTTTGCTGATTTCAGTGATACCTTGAATGTCGATCTTCAGAATCCGAATTTAACCCTTGTCGACCCACAAAATCAATCTTATTATTTTCAAGCGGACAACGGCTATTGTAGTGTGATGGATAGCGTTCACATGTCTATTTTCGGGGAATCCATTTCCATCCAATGTTTGGATTCCATTTGCATCACTGATGTTTTACAGTTACAGGCACTGAATAATGGATCAGGTTCATTTACCTATTTATGGTCTAGTCCAAATGTGCTGATTAACCCGAACAATCAGGCGACTGCTCAATGTACGCTGCCTGGATCGCAATACATTTACTTGGAAGCAACTTCACCCCAAGGATGTGTCGTTTTGGATTCTCAATTAGTATATGTTTCCACCTTTACTACTGGGAATGTGATTGCAAGCGCAAATCCAAACTTAATCATGCCTGGTGGATCAACTCAGTTGACAGGAATTGTACCTACAAATGCCAATTTCACATGGAGTCCAACATCAACGATGGTGAGTCCAACTTCGCTGACAACGAATGTTTCGCCAACAGAAACGACTACTTATACGTTGACAGCAACGGACGGACTTTGTACAAAATCAGACACGGCGTTAGTGCGGGTTTATGAAATTGTGTGCGACGAGCCATATGTCTTTGTACCAAATGCCTTCACGCCAAATGGCGACCAAGGGAATGATGTTTTATACGTTCGTGGAATATGGATAGAGAAATGTATTTTCCGTGTCTTTAATCGTTGGGGAGAATTGGTATTTGAAACCACCGACCAAAACATCGGATGGGACGGAACATTTAAAGGAAAAAAATTGGATCCAGATGTATTTGATTACTATTTGGATGTGGACTGTTTAGGCGGATTACACACCATCATCAAAGGAAATGTTACATTAATGAAATAAAGAAAATGGCAAAAATCATTCAAGCGAAATCAGAGAAGTTTTTAGAAAATTATTTAAATAATGCGAGTCCAACGGGATTTGAGTCTGCCGGACAAAAAATGTGGTTAGATTACATCAAGCCATATGTAGACGAGTACATCACAGACAATTATGGCTCCGTTGCAGGAATCATCAATCCGGGTCAACCGTACAAAGTGGTCATTGAAGCGCATGCAGATGAAATCTCCTGGTTTGTGCACTACATCACCAAAGATGGATTCATTTACTTGCGTCGCAATGGAGGTTCCGACCACATGATTGCACCGTCGAAACGCGTGAACATTCATACGGACAAAGGAACAGTGAAAGCCGTATTCGGATGGCCAGCAATTCACATGCGTCAGCAAAAAGAAGAGACACCAAGCATGAAAAACATTTTCTTGGATTGCGGCTGTTCTTCAAAAGAAGAAGTCGAAGCTTTAGGTGTGCATGTTGGTTGCGTGGCAACGTTTGAGGATGAATTCATGATCTTGAACAAGAACAAATATGTTGGACGCGCTTTGGACAACCGCATGGGCGGATTTATGATTGCGGAGGTTGCTCGTATGTTGAAAGATGCAAAAAAGAAATTACCGTTTACCTTATACATTGTGAATTCGGTTCAAGAAGAAATCGGCTTACGTGGTGCCGAAATGATGGCCCATCGCATCAAACCGGATTTGGCTTTGATCACCGATGTTTGTCACGACACAGGAACTCCCATGGTGGATAAAATCGAAAATGGCGATCAGAAATCGGGTGATGGTCCCGTTTTAACGTATGGTCCAGCAGTTCAAAACAATTTCTTGAAACAAATCATCAAAGCGGCAGAGAAAAACAAAATTCCTTTCCAACGTGCAGCGGTTTCTCGTTCAACTGGAACAGATACGGATGCATTTGCTTATTCGAATGAAGGAGTAACGAGCGCCTTGATTTCTTTGCCCTTGCGTTATATGCATACAACGGTAGAGATGGTTCAAAAAGAAGACGTAGAAAATTGCATTCGCTTGATTTACGAAACGCTTTTAACCGTGAAAGCTGGACAAGATTTCAGGTATTTGAAGTAAGAAAAAATGGTTAGGAGGGGTGAAACGAAGGTTTTACCTCTCTAGATCAATTCAACTTTCAAATCTTCGATTAAGAGGACATCACCTTTGATGAGTTTTGCTCTTCTTCTTGTTTCAATTTGTCCGTTACGGTAAACGATGCCAGAATCTACAATGTGTTTTGCGTGTCCACCTGTTTCTGCAATTCCTAGTGCTTTCAATAAGCCCATTAATTCAATATATTCTCCGTTTACGGCAAATTGTTCCATTATTTTCCTTTTAATTCCATTGCTTTTAGGGTATTCATCATCAAAGATGCAATTGTCATTGGACCAACACCTCCTGGTACTGGACTGATGAAACTACATTTTGGTGCAACTGCATCAAAGTCCACATCTCCAACTAGTCTCCATCCGCGTTCGCGCGTTGCATCATCTACGCGTGTTGTTCCAACATCGATAATCACCGCTCCGGTTTTCACCATGTCTGCGGTAACGAAGTTCGGTTGACCAATGGCTGCAATAAGAATGTCTGCTTGTAAACAGATTTCCTTCAAGTTCTCCGTGCGAGAATGTGCTAGAGTAACCGTACAATTTCCTGGATTTGCATTCCTTCCTAACATAATGGAAAGTGGTGTTCCGACAATGTTACTTCGTCCGATGATGACACAATTTTTACCTTCTGTTACAATATTGTTTCGTTCGATCAATGCCATGATTCCAGCAGGAGTCGCAGGTAAGAATCCAGGTAAATTCAAAATCATGTTTCCAAGATTTCGTGGATGGAATCCATCTACGTCTTTCTTTGGGTCGATTGCTTGTGTGATTTTTAGTTCATCGATGTGTGCTGGTAAAGGAAGCTGAACAATAAATCCATCTATGCTTTTGTCCTCGTTTAACTGACGAACCTTATCCAATAAAATATCCTCTGGAACCGATGAATCGTAGCGAATGAGTGTGCTTTCAAATCCAATTTGATCGCATGCGCTCACTTTCGAATTGACGTAGGAAACAGATCCACCGTCGTTTCCAACTAGGACAGCCGCGAGGTGAGGAATTTTTTTTCCTTCCAATTTTCGTTGCTGAACCGCCTGTGCTAGTTCGGTGCGAATTTGTGCTGCTGTTGCTTTACCGTCTAAAAGTGTCATGAGAAAGTTTTTGCAAAGATAAGAAGAACATACATCTTGACCTAAATCAAGTTATCTTTGTGAAAAAG
Source organism: Crocinitomicaceae bacterium (assembly GCA_044372485.1). GTDB lineage: Bacteria > Bacteroidota > Bacteroidia > Flavobacteriales_D > Crocinitomicaceae > UBA952. Next base: position 5,223 of record JBILRU010000033.1, on the reverse strand, counting down.
AAAAACATGAAGCAATTTACAATCGGCCTATTTCTGTGTTTGTTACAGTTTAACTTAAGCGCACAAATTCAAAGTTCTGAACTTGGAATCGAAGCTTTTGGTGGTGGTTCTCAGCTAGGAGGAACCCTAGGTGGTGAACTAAAATACGCGGTGAAACTTCAGAATAATTTGATCATTGGTCCATCGTTTCGCTTGCACCGATCTTGGTCCAATTACCTCAATGTGAATTCGCAATTTAATATGTACGGTGGTGGTGCTTTTGCGCACCTTCGTTACCAAGACAAGGTTTTCGCTGGAGTGGAATTTCAAATGCTACATAGTCCATTTAATTTTATTACGTTCCAATCGGGGCAGAAAAAATGGGCGCCAACCTTATTCGTCGGTGGTGGATTCTACTTGAAGTTAGCGCCAAAAATCAATTTGAATTTAGCCTTGTTTTGCGATGTCATCAACGCCGATAATAGTCCGTTTAGAAGTTCTTACAATTTCAAAATCAAAAATGAATTTGGACAAGTAGTAAGAATTTTGCCGATCATCTATCGCATCACATTATTCATTCCATTATCCAAATAAACATGAAAGTAGGCATTGTACTTTATCCAACATATGGAGGAAGCGGGGTTGTAGCGACGGAGTTAGGTAAAGCACTAGCGGCAAAGGGACATGAAATTCACTTCATCACGTATTCGCAGCCCGTTCGACTGGGTTCCTTCCGTGAGAATATTTTTTACCACGAAGTTTCCTTGACAGATTACCCACTTTTTGATTTTCAACCGTATGAAACACAACTTGCCAGTAAAATGGTGGATGTGGTGAAACACGAAAAGTTGGACATCCTTCACGTTCATTACGCCATTCCACATGCATCTGCAGCCTTTATGGCGCAACAAATACTAAAAGCACAGGGAATTAACATTCCATTTGTGACTACATTGCACGGGACTGACATTACCTTAGTTGGTAAGGACCCATCTTTTGAACCGGTGATTACCTTTTGCATCAATCATTCGGATGCGGTTACCACAGTTTCAGAAAGTCTGAAAGAAGACACGTATGCTCATTTTCAGGTGACGCGGGACATTCATGTGATTCCAAATTTAGTCGTGGAAGATGCTGAAGATGAACATTACACGGTGTACATGCGACAAAAATATGCGAGTGATGGAGAACGAATCCTTTGTCACATCTCTAATTTTCGTCCGGTTAAACGTGTAGAGGACGTACTTCGCGTTTTTGCCAAAGTCAATGCTGTATTGCCATCAAAGTTGATTTTGGTCGGAGATGGTCCGGACCGATACAACTGTGAACGCTTATGCCGAGAATTGCATTTGTGTGACCAAGTCATTTTCTTGGGGAAAGTACGCGATACCTCCCATGTTCTAGAAATGGCGGATGTATTTTTACTTCCATCAGAAACGGAAAGTTTTGGATTGGCGGCTTTGGAAGCGATGGCTGTGGGCGTTCCCGTTATTTCATCGAATACGGGTGGGATTCCGGAAGTCAACATTCATGGTTATTCAGGATATTTATCAGACGTTGGCGACATTGATGATATGGCGAAAAACACGCTTGAATTATTGAAGCCCGAAAATCATCCAACATTTAAGAAACAAGCTAAACTGCGTTCCGAAGAATTTAGTTTGGCACGAATTCTTCCCATGTATGAAGAATTATATCGTAATTTAGTCAAATAACACTTGCTAATATGTTGAAAATAGGCGTTTTATTATCTGGATGTGGCGTTTATGATGGCGCGGAAATTCAAGAAGCAGTTTTGAGTTTACTAGCGATTGACCAAATGGGTGCTCAAGCGGTTTGCATTGGCATCAATGCGGATCAACATCACGTAGTCAATCATCTGACTGGAGAAGAAATGCCTCAAACCAGAAATATGTTGGTGGAAGCAGCGCGCATTGCGCGTGGCGACATTCAAAAAATAGAAAACATTGTTCCGGCGGACATCGATGCGTTGGTGATTCCCGGTGGATTCGGTAGTGCGAAAAACTTCACTTCATGGGCCTTTGATGGTTCAAACGCGACGATTCGTCCGGATGTGAAGTTACTCTTGGTGAATCTCGTGAATATTGGGAAACCGATTGTTGCATTGTGTGTGAGTCCGATAGTTCTCGCGAAAGCCTTTGAAGGATCCATGATTCAGCCAAAAATGACCATTGGTTCCAAAAACGGAGCTTCCCCATATTCCATCAGTGATTTTGAGGATGGACTGACAACAACTGGCGCTATTACCGTTGATCTTCCATTAGGCGAAGTACTCATCGATGAAGAAAACCGTATCATCACGGCTCCGTGTTATATGATGAATGCACGGATTTCAGAGATTCAAGAAAATATCCAAGCGGCTTTCGCGGCTTTAAAAATCATGTTGGATGCCGAATGATGAACGTCTGAACGATTGGTTAAAGGAACGAAAAGCGCGTTTCAACGAACGTCGTGCGGATGAATTGTTTGAACGCATTTGTCAGCAGGATCGAGCAGCCTTAAGTGCAGGAATCACCTTGGTGGAAAGTAGTCGTCCGGAAGATCGTTTCGAGGCCAATAAACTGCTGCAACTCTGTCTTTCACAGAACAAGCGCGCGTGGCGCATTGGCATCACCGGTGTTCCTGGAGTAGGGAAGAGCACGTTTATTGAATCTTTTGGAAATTACATATTACAACATAAGCAAAGTTTGGCTGTTTTAGCTATTGATCCATCCTCCAATGTTTCTGGTGGGAGTATTCTTGGGGACAAAACACGCATGGAAACATTGTCTGTCAATGAACGCGTATTTATTCGTCCAACAGCTGCTGGAACAACGTTAGGAGGCGTGGCGCGTCACACCCGTGAAGCCATCATTCTATGTGAAGCAGCTGGATATGAAGTCATTTTCATTGAAACGGTAGGTGTAGGTCAGTCAGAGACGATTGTTCACTCCATGGTCGATTTCTTCTTGTTGCTTATGCTTGCAGGTGCGGGTGACGAGTTGCAGGGAATGAAGCGAGGTATCATGGAAATGGCGGATGGTATGATCATTACGAAAGCTGATGGCGAGAACATTCAAAAATCAAATTGGGCACGAAGAGAGTATGCGAATGCCTTGCACTTGTTTCCACCCAAAGAAAACGACTGGATCACGCATGTTCACACTGCAAGTAGTCTCAAAGGCGAGGGATTTGAAGAAATTTGGAAAAACATCGAATCCTTTTTCATAAAAATGAATCACAGCGGATGGATCACAGAAAACCGCAAGCGTCAGGAGTTAGCCATTTTAGAAGAAATGATGCGTTCCCTGCTTCAAAGCGACTTTTTCTCCAACGACCTTTGGATGGAAAAATACCATGCCGTTGAAGAACAAGTGAAATCAGGAAATATCCTCGCGTACCAAGCCGCGGAGGAGTTGTTTCAGGAGTTTCGGTCAGTGGGAAGTTGAGTATTGTCCTTCTTGAAATATAATGATACTTCCTTGTTCGAGAGATCATTTAAATACTGCTTATGAATAAAAATTCGCGTAAAACGCATCATAACATCCCTAAAAAAATCCAATAAAAAATGATTTCAAATATGAGCCTATTTTGGATAAATAATTAGCGTTTCATAAATGGTAGTACTTCGTTGTTGCATTTTACAAAGTACATGCCAGATGGCAATAAACTCACATCCAAGGTGCTATTCACGCTTGAAGTTAAGATACATTGTCCAAGTTGATTGTAAATTCGTACGATTCCAGCGTATCCAAGAATGGTCAAATGTTGGTCTGTTGGATTCGGAAATAATTCCAGTGCTTGAGTTTCTAAATCTTCCATTCCTATGTTTGATAGATTAAATGCAGTTGAGGTAACTTCACAACCAAAAGAATTTGTTAATGTAACCGTATAAAGACCATTTCCGGTTGGATTCGGATTGTAATTCTGTGTGTTAGCACCTGAAATAGGCGTGCCATTAAAATTCCATTGATAAGTGGATGCGTTACTGGAATTGAATGTGTTTCCATCAAAAGTTATCGAAGCTATTGGTAATGGATTTACCACTACGTTCTGAGACAATGTCAAACTGCAACCTGCAACATTATTGAATGCATTCACTGAATAATTTCCGGATGTATTTACTGAAATGGAAGAATTTAAAGAGCCAGTTGACCAAACAAACGAAGTGCCATCTGTTACGTTCAAATTCACACTACCCCCTGAACAAAACGTAGTTGGGCCACTAGCGACCAACTGAACCGGGGAAAGACAATAAGATGAGTTTCCAATGCAACCACCTACATTGCTGACTGTGACAGCGTAACTGCCATATCCTTCCAACGGAACATGCGTGTTATTTACAGCTCCATTAATGGCATTGCCATTGAAAAACCATTGATAGGATTGAAAGTTACCACAGCTTAAGTTTCCTCCAGAGAAAATAATGGAAGGAGTTGGTGTGGTATAGGAAAGAACATTTGCACTCAAAGTGCCGACACAATTATTTTGATCCACGAACGTGACAGAGTATGTTCCGGGGGAAGAAATGTTGATGGAATTCGTAGTGTTTCCATTTGACCAAAGAAATTGCACACCATTATCAACAGTTAGACTAATACTGTTACCTCCGCAAATTGAGTAGGGTGCAGTGGTGGTAAATCCATTCGTTGAATTACAGAACGAGGATTCATAGGCTCCAAGGTCAACGGTGTTGTTATGAATTCGATTGTTTCCAATTAAATCCACGTTACCTACAATAATACCGTTCGCTCCAGCATCAATTCCTGGAGATAATAAGTTCAGTTGATAATTCAATCCAGCAAGTTCAAAAGGTGCAGAATTCACGTTTCCGGGCAAAATGAATTGCGGATTTACATACAAAATATTAGTGCCTGTTGCACTACTCGTCGCAGATTGTGTAATTGAATTGCTAAAATTTAAACCTGTAGAAAGAACCTGAATTGGTGAGCTATTCCCATAAATAATTGAATTTGATATAGAAGCTTCATTATTTAATGCAACTGCACAGGCATAACTTGAGCCTCCGCTATTTACATCTTTATTTTGAGCAATGGTGCAATTCACGATGGTATGTGGGCTTGAATTAGAGAAAGTTGGACCGTCAATCACACCGGATTGGTTCGCGAAATTACCAACTAACAAACTATTACTCAAGTTGACTGTACCAACATCTCCAAAACTTATAGCGCTACCCGATGACTGGCATATATTTCCCGCAAAGGTACATCTATCAATGTTTAC
>JBILRU010000080.1:0-9985 GCA_044372485.1 Crocinitomicaceae bacterium | reverse complement strand
ACAGCTGCACGAGCGCATCAAAGCAGATGAACGGGTGATTAACTTAGAAAAAACGCATGCACGTGACTTAACCGAAAAACAAATCACGGAAGAAGTTGATGGATTGGTGGTTGATGTCTCTTTTATCAGTTTGGAAAAAGTCATACCATTTGTGATTCGTTTTTTGAAACCAAATGCTGATGTTGTATTGTTAATTAAACCACAATTTGAATTAGGCAGGGCGTTTTTATCTAAAGGAGGAATTGTCAAAGATGTACGACAGTACCCAATACTTCTGGAAAACATCAAAGAAATGTGTAGCCGAAATCAATTAGAATGGCAAGCGTATATCGACTCCCCCATTCTTGGTGGCGATGGAAATAAAGAATTTTTAGGCTATTTTAAACGAAAATAATTTTCTTTGCAGGATTATGACAATCGACGAATTATACAAAGCATTTAACGACATCGAGTTTCAAGCAACGCGCATTTTGAAAGCTAAAAACTTGGATAGAGACCATTTGAGCCGCTTTAATGAGCGAACGGAAGAAATCCGTAGTCAACTCGTGAGTATGCGTTTACAAGGAGCCATTCACGATACTATGAACGAACTAAAGAAGTTTGACGAAGAATATTTACCGAGATTATCGTTTGGCCGTAAGGTGTTGAATATCCTTCTTTTCGGACAGCATAAAAAACGCTTTCAGTCCAAGGGACAATTGCGCTACTTCATGGAAGAAGTATCCAAAAGAAAGCAATTGTTTGCCTATGCAAAAGGTGAGTTAAACGAAGATTGATTACTTAATAATGAATTGAGATTTAACCTCCAAATCCGAGATAAATCGTAACACATAAGATCCTTTTGATAAATCTACCAAGTCAAGTTTAAGACTTTCTTGATTCGTTTCAACTGGAAAAACCTTTACTACTTTCCCTTCTAGATTTAGAATTTGAATGGTGTTAACTCCATGGTTGACATGAGGAAACTGAACATCTAATTCATCGATAAATGGATTTGGCGACACGACAATTTCATTCAATTCATTTTCAAAAACACCCACATTTGGATCAATAATCGAACAAGCACATTTATTTTTGACAACGTTCGTTTGCACAGTTTGTGGCGCGAAATACGTTGCTTTCACCCAACATTTTTGTCCCACCTGTGTATTAGATGCATTCCTGATTCGCAGTGTATACCACCCATCATATGTCGCTGTATGAGAATAAACGATGGTGCCCGTTTGAGTAATGGAATCGATTTCCTGACAATCCTTATCGATTAGAATGAGGCTAATTGGTAAAGTAGCGACGGAAGGATATAGTTCAATGTTAATCACTGAGCCGGATTTTGCAAAAATTCGACCGACCGTTCGACATTCCAAACTATTCGTTGGCAAAGCTCCTCCCTGTCGTAATGAAGATAAATGAGTATCTCCTAAATCATCCGACATTTCCCACTCTTGGGTTGTTGATTTAGCAGGTCTAACATAATTTGTATCGATTCCCTGTGGAGCCCATACACAATAACCTCTTCTACCCAGGTTAGCAGTACCATCACATGGAGGAATACTAATGTTCACTTTTCCACCTCCATAAACGATGCTCGTTGTATTTCCATTTGCTCCAGAGTAATCCATCAAAACCGTTCCATCGGACCAACTTGTCTGAACGCCTGTCAGATTTTGCCAATTCGTCCACTGATCATTCACCCCAATAAGTGCTTTCGATGCTCGTTCAATAACCAAAGCATCTGGAGACTGCCATCGAACGAGGTAATTCCCTTGCTTAAAATGTAAATTCTGATGACACCAAATTAAATTTTCCACGTCACTATCTAAAGGCAAATTAGACAAGGAAGTAGGTTGATGTGCGAATCTATTCCCGTTATAACCGATTGAAAATAAATCTTCGAAAAACAGTTGTGGTGCGCCGTCCAAAGACATAACAATGGCATGTGCCACAGAATTCCTTCCATCATTTGGTTCAATGTGTGGACTTAACTCAGAACCTGCATTCCAACCAGTATAATTACCTTGATTGTTTAACGTCGGTCTGAAGGTATCATGATTATTTACAAATGGCACTGTCCGTCCACGATTGAGTTGTTGCTGACCTGGAATTGTTGATAAATCAAAATTTCCATTTCCACTAACCATAGAAGCTAAGGCAAAACGCAAATTAAAATCAAAGGTCCCAGCTCGATTTTGAACAGCATTACACCAAGCGTCTAACTGTGTTGTGCTTCCCACCCATTCTCCAACAGCGAACATATCAGCACCACCACTTGCAAAAAGTGCATTGAACTGTAAATTCCATAGGAAATCTTCGGCGGTATAACTTGGAAAGTGTTTAACTGCATCGAATCGTACGCCATCCCAACCAACTTGTTTTTTATACCAAATCAACCAATTGCGCATATTTACACGCATGTAATCGGTGGATTGAGAAGGATTAAATGTAGCATTGCTCGATAAACCAAATGCGTTACTTTCATAGGAAGCATCAGGACCCCAAAAAGGCGAATTAATGTCATTGGAACAACAAACATTTGAATTGTTCGGGTAAAAATTCTGCCAGTTTTTGGGAAACCTTCCTTCACGAGACAAATAATTCAATGCTGTTTCTGTGGTAGCTGGTGTTTTAAAACAGGAATATCTGAAATTTTTGTATTTGTTTGTCTGTCCATCATCCATCGCCGACGGATCTTGTCCACCTGCGCCATTGGAACTACCAGCATTTGTGACATGATTCAATACAATATCTTGAATGACGTCAATTCCATTGGCATGCATCACCGCGACCATGCGCAATAATTCATCTTTATCTCCCATCCTTGTTTTCGTGGAATTTTTTTGAAATTTATCACCCAAATCATAGTGGTCGAAAGGAGAATATCCAACACTATTCGTTCCGTTATTTTTTATTGTGGGAGGAATCCAAACGGCATCAATTCCGAGATCTTTTAATCTAGGTGCTAATTCTGTCAAATAGTTAGCCCACCCATTAGCATAATTGGAATTCCAATAATCCCACCAAAACGATTGTAAAACCACTTGACGAGAAGTCGGATTTACCTGTCCAAAAAGTGAATTCAGCTTTACGAAGCTGAAAATAAAGATTATCAAAAATTTAATTTTCATGACAACAGTTTTATACTCTAGCTACATGCACTTCTCCACCCATTAAAGTTATTATTTCTTTCTTCACTAAGCAAGTAACCTTTTTATTTCCAATATTTTTAACACTCACATTCATTTTATCAACAGAAATCTCCAGAGGAACTGTTTGATATAGAATTCTAAACGTATAGGAATCCCATGCGGTTGGAATAGTCGGGTTGATTTCTAATCCGGACTCGTATACACGGACACCTGCCATACCTTCGACTACGGACATCCAAGTTCCAGCCATACTGGTAATGTGAAGACCTTCATCAGCTTCGTGGTTATAATCATCAAGATCCAAACGAGAAGTTCTCAAATACAATTCATATGCCTTCGCCAGATTTCCAATTTTAGCAGCAAGAATTACGTGAACACAGGGTGACAATGATGATTCATGCACCGTTTTTGGTTCATAGAAATCAAAGTTATCACGAATGGTTTCCAGATCGAAGTGGTCTTCGAATAAGTACAATCCCTGAAGGACATCCGCTTGTTTGATGAATATCGAACGTAGAATACGGTCCCAAGACCAATGCTGGTTAATTGGACGTTCCGTTAACGGCAAATCGTTAGCGGACAATTGTTCTTTATCCATGAATCCGTCTTGTTGAAGGAATACGTTTGTTCCTTCAAGAACAGGAAAATAAACGTTTTCGACAACATGACGCATTGCTTTGATTTCCTTTTCGGAAATCAATTTATTGTTTGAACCACCAATTTCTTCATTGATTTGCAAACAGTAATCGATACACCAACGGGCGATATAATTCGTGTACCAGTTGTTGTTGACGTTGTTTTCGTATTCGTTTGGACCTGTTACTCCAAGCATCACGTAAGCTTCTTTGCTTTCCGACCAGTTGAAACGTTGTGTCCAGAATCGTGCAATCCCTAAAAGAACTGGGAAACCATATTGTTTGAGGTAATCTCTATCTCCTGTATGTCGCACGTAATTGTAAATACCAAAAGCGATGGCTCCATTTCGGTGAATTTCCTCAAAGGTAATTTCCCATTCGTTGTGGCATTCCTCACCATTCATCGTCACCATTGGGTAAAGTGCTGCGCCATCTTTAAAACCAAGTTTCTCGGCATTTTCAATGGCCTTATTCAAATGGTTGTAACGATAAACCAATAATTGACGAGAAATTTTTGGGTCTGCCGTTTTTAAGTAAAATGGCAAACAATATGCTTCTGTATCCCAGTAAGTTGCGCCACCGTATTTCTCTCCGGTAAATCCTTTTGGTCCAATGTTTAATTTGGCATTTTTCCCAGTATATGTTTGATACAAGTGGAAAATATTGAAACGAATTCCTTGTTGAGCAGCCGTGTCACCATGAATGACGATATCCGCATTTTCCCAAATCTTCAACCACGCTTGTTCGTGATCCTGACGCAATTTGTCGAATCCACCAGTATACGCATCGCGCACTCTTGAAATCGCCTTCGCTGCCAATTCAAAATCCGAGTGATTCATCGTTGAGGTAATCGCAACATACTTTTTCAATGTATACGGAATACCTTTCTCCAGGTAATGTTCAAAATTATTCTCCACATAGAAATCACGCTCAGCCACATTCGGATGAATCGTCAATAATTCCGTGCCTTTCCAAAAGGAAAAACGCATTGCTGTAGCTACTGAAAAATTTGTCTTTTTGGTACGGCCACAAATGATTCCTTTTTGCGCATCGACTTTGCGGCTATCCTCCAACCAGAAAAACTCATCGTAGTTCGCATCGTGGTTACTCACCTTTCCATCAAGGTAAGGAGTGAATTTCACATTTCCACTAAAGTTGATTGGAGTTACGGTATAGGAAATCGCAGCGATTTCTTCTTTAGCCATGGAACAAAAACGAATGGATTGAACCTCCAATTCTTTCCCATTTGACAATATCACTTTAAAATGCCTTGTCAAAATTCCATGTTTCATATCCAATTCGCGGTGAAAGGACTTAACTTCACAAGTATTTAAATCCAATGGAATTCCATCCACTTCGATGTTAATCCCGATCCAATTACATGAATTTAATACTTTGGCGAAATACTCTGGATATCCATTTTTCCACCAACCTACTCTTGTTTTATCCGGATAATAGACTCCACCGACATAACTTCCTTGTAAGGAATCGCCTGTAAATTGCTCTTCAAAATTGGCGCGCTGTCCAAATGAACCGTTTCCAATACTAAAAATACTTTCCGCTTGTTTTTGTTTGCTCGGATCATATTTATTCTCAATGATTTTCCAAGCATCAATTTCAAACAAATTACGCATACGCCTCTAAACTAAATTCCGTTAAATCATTAAAATATGTGTCCGCCAAATCAGCGATATTTGGATTTCCTACTGCAAATGCATGGAAACCTCCCGCTTTTGCCGCTGTTATTCCACTTGCTGCATCTTCAAATACGATGCATTCTGATGGAGATAAACTCATGGCTTTTGCGCCGTTTAAAAATACTTCTGGATGTGGTTTTGGATGTTCCACACCATTTCCATCGATGACAACATCAAAGTAGTGATCAATCTTTAATAACTTCAAAATGAAATTTGCATTCTTACTGGAAGATCCGATGGCTAATTTGATTCCTTTGGATTTGGCTTCGGTTAATAAATCAAGTACACCTGGAAGTAAATCGGTTTGGTTCAAGTCCTGAATCGAATCGACATAAAAATCGTTTTTGCTTTTGAGCAAGGCATCAAAGTCCGCTATTGAAATGGTTTTGCATCCAAGCTCAAGTATTTTCTTCAAGGAATCCGATCGACTCACACCTTTTAGCAGTTCATTGTGTTCTTCTTCAAATTGAATTCCTAGTGATTCAGCCGTGCGTTTCCACGCGATAAAATGATTGTGTTCTGTTGTTACAATGACACCGTCTAGATCAAAAATGAGTGCTTTAATCATACTAAACTACCTTTTCCTCTTTGATTCGCAAGGTTAAAATTCCTGCTAAAATTAACAAGCATCCACCAATGGTGACTGCCGCGATACGAGAGCCCTCCAATACATTTTCCATTACTTTACCAAAGAACAAAGAAGCAATGATTTCAGGTAAAACAATGAAGAAATTGAAAATCCCCATGTAAATTCCAATTTTATTTTCCGGAAGACAGTCAGCTAGTAAGGCATATGGCATGGAAAGAATACTACACCAAGCAATTCCCACAAGTCCCATGACAATGAACAATCCGTATCCAGCATCTGTACTATGAATAAAATTTATTGATATCAATCCCAACCCACCTATCATTAAACAGATAAAGTGCGTCCATTTTTTACCAAACTTACCTGCTAAAAAAGGCAGAACCATCGCGAATAAAAATGTGACAATATTTTCAAAAGAGTACGTTAGTCCCGCAAAATTTTGTCCATCGGAATAGGCCTTTGATCCAGCTTCACCGCCAAAAATATCATTTGCAACAGTTGGTGTGTAATAAAACCACATGAGGAATAAACCAGGCCAAGTGACAAATTGCACCAAAGCTAACTGTTTCATTCTTTTGGGCATGTGCGTTATGGCATACACGATTTCATTAAAACCACTAAAAAAACCTTTCTTTTCAGCTTTCTTTTGAGCCAATTCCTCCTCTGACGGCGGATATTCTTTTGTCGTAAAAACGGTATAAATCACCGCTCCTAAGAAGGCAATACCACCGAGGTAGAATGACCACTTTACGTTGTTTGCCACTTGTCCATGTGCCGCGGTGGAATTCACATTGAACCAATTTGTAAAAATCCAAGGTAAGGCACTCGCAATAGTTGCTCCCACACCTATGAAAAAACTTTGCATAGAGAATCCAATCGTCCTTTGATTTTCCGGAAGTTTATCCGCCACAAAGGCACGAAAAGGTTCCATACTAATATTGATGGACGAATCTAAAATCCAAAGCAGTCCTGCGGCCATCCACAAAGCGGATGCATTTGGCATGATAAATAAACAAAGTGAACTCAGAATTGCACCAATTAGAAAAAAAGGCCTTCTTCGCCCTAATCTTGGATGCCAAGTTCGGTCACTCAAATAACCGATGATTGGTTGAACAAGAAGTCCAGTTAAAGGTGCGGCTAGCCACAAAGCTGGAATGTCCTCTGGTTTCGCTCCTAAGTTTTCATAGATGGAACTCATATTGGCCATTTGGAGTCCCCAACCGAATTGAATCCCCATAAATCCAAAACTCATGTTCCAGATTTGCCAAAAAGATAAGTTTGGTTTCGTACTTGTCATGGTTTACGTTTTTTCAGAGTCCTTACTTATAGAATACCTGGTATCCCCAAGGACCCAAAGCAACTTTTGAGGTATTTTTCAGTACTATTTCCTTTCCGGTAAAAAGTTCATTGTACGCTCCTGAAATTTTAGAAGAAGAGAATGCCACATCTATTGCCTTATTCGACAAATTCAAAACAGTAATCACTTGATGCCCCATAGATTCTCTGATATAAACTACTTGCTCTTTTGGATTTGAACTATCAATGAACTGCGCGCGATTTGTTCCATCTTTTACCCAAAGCGCCGGATTTGTTTGATGTAATTTCAATAATTTCGAGTAAAAAGGAACTAAATCCATTTTGCTCCACCCAATCGTATCTTTATCAAAAAACTTCAAACGTCTGTCTAATGAAGTTTCTTGACCATTGTATACCAATGGCATACCATCGATTGTTGAAGCTAAAACTGCCATGGCAAAACGTGCTTCTCCCATACGTTCCATTTCCGTTCCATTCCAAGAATTTTCATCGTGGTTTGAGGTAAAATTCATTCGAAAAGCATTTTCAGGATATTTACTACTCTCCATAAATTCCTTTATCGCCGTTGCATCCTTTTTCCCCTTGGCTACATCATTCATGATGTGATGAAATTCCCATCCATAGGTCATTTCAAAAGCTTTGTGAATTGGAATTTCTTCTGCCTCAGCCAACATAAAGATTGGTTTAACGACTTGTAATTCTTTTCTTGCATCCGTCCAAAAATCAAGAGGCACCCATCCAGCTACATCGCAACGGAATCCATCAATATCTGTTTCTGTCAACCAAAATTTCATGGAACTTATCATCTCAGTTCGCATCTCTTGACTATCGTAATTAAGATCCGCAACATCCCACCAATCTGTTCCAATGGTCGGTTGAACGTTACCCGTAGAATCTAAAGTGTACCAATCGAGATGACCATCCTGAATCCAAACATTATCTGGTGAAGAGTGATTTGCCACCCAATCAATGATTACATGCATTCCCATCGCATGCGCTCTTCTTACTAAATTTTTAAAGTCATTCATTGTGCCAAATTCAGGATTTACGGCCTTATAATCTTTTACGGCGTAATAGCTACCCAATGAACCTTTTCTATTTTTCATTCCAATTGGCTGAATTGGCATCAACCAAATAATATCCACACCCATTGCTTTTAAACGAGGAAGTTGATAAGTCACTTGAGTAAATGTTCCCTCCTTCGAAAATTGACGCACATTGACTTCATAAATCGTGGCCTTACTTGCCCATTCTGGTGTGTTCTTTTGTGAAAATGTAGAAAAACTCAAAGAAACTAAAGTTGCGAAAAAAAGTGATTTTAACATGATTTTACAAGTTGTTTAGTAAGTATATAATTCAAATGATAGTTTACAAGTCCAGTAACTGGTTTTTGAATAATGGATGTCACGGTAACATTTAATTCACTTGCTGCTTTATTCAGCTCGGCCTCAAATATTTTGGAAAGCGAACCAACAAAATGAACTTCCGTGTTTTGATAATTTTGGTAACAGCACACATGGACTTCCATGAATTTCTTAAAACCTTGGTACATCATTTCGATGAAGAAAGGCTCATCCTTGTGCTTTGCAATAAATGGCATAAATGAAGCTATGTATACATTCGCATTAGGCTCGCGGTAAACGTGATTCACAATTTGATCTTTGTCCAATTGATACGTTGCGATGAAATCAGCTTCAACATGAGCAGGAAGTTTATGGTATAAAAAGTTACTTAATAATTGTTTTCCAAAATAACTACCACTTCCCTCATCACCAAGTATGTAACCCAAAGCTGGAACGACTTCACTCAGTTCTTCTCCGTCAAACAAACAAGAATTGGAGCCGGTGCCAATAATACACGAAATCGCAGGATTACCCGTGTACGTTGCGTAGGCACAAGCAAGTAAATCATGATCAACAACAATTACCGCATTTTTAAAGATTCTTTTTAGTCCAATTTGAACAATTTCATTCATCTCCTCACTCGAACATCCAGCACCATAAAAATAAACACCAAGCACTTCATCGGCAACAGCGAGGATATCCACTTGTTTCTTTAATTCTGTTTCAATCAATTCTGATGAATGAAAATATGGATTAAAGCCCATTGTTGAATAAAAACTTTGGTTATTTTTGCTATCAACTAAAACCCAATCGCTTTTTGTTGAACCACTTTCTACTATAAAATACATATCTCTAAAATGATAATTTGAGTCTTTGTGTCATTTTTACACTATCCAAATATATACATAATCCTTCATTCGTGCATAATAATCTGAAAAAAATAGGTTCTGAATTAAATCCAAATGTCTCTGTGGATTGTGTGATTTTTGGTTTTGACTTAGAGAAATTAACTGTGCTAGTCATTGATCGTGGAGAGATTTTCCCTGAAAAAGGACCACGTTTGGCTCTACCGGGAAACCTCATCTATGACAATGAAAATTTAGACCAAGCAGCAAGCCGTGTTTTGGACGAACTAACTGGATTAAAAGACATATACCTTGAACAAGTTGGTGCTTTTGGTGATCCATATAGAATCCACAAAGAATCTGACCGCGAATGGCTGAAGTCTATCAGAGCGCAACCTGATGCACGTGTAATCACC
>JBILRU010000079.1:0-10062 GCA_044372485.1 Crocinitomicaceae bacterium | reverse complement strand
AACTTTAAACTAGATACAGCGGCAACAAATATTGTTTGTCTAGCTGCCGGTAGCGGGATTACCCCAATGCTTTCAATGGCAAAACATTTGGGTTCCAACACTAAAATGAACCTATTTTATGGTAGCCAATCCAAATCCACTATCTTATTTGAAAAGGAACTCACAGGAATTCAGTCTGTTGATTGCACTCATTTCTTAAGCAAAGAAGAAGCCGCTGGATATGAATTTGGACGTTTAACAAAGGAGCGATTTACAGAAAAAATCAAAGAAAATCTTCAGCTGTTACAAGCAGATGCTTTTTACATTTGTGGTCCAAGTGGACTGGTAGCTGACATGCAAGAATGCTTGAGTTTCTTCGGTGTTTCCAAAGAGAAAATTCACATCGAATTATTCACTGCCGTTGAAGGTAAAGAAGTGGTGACAAGTAATGATTTTGCTGGTGAAAGTCAAGTGAAAGTGATGATTGACGGTGAATCAGCATCCTTTACGATGAAGGGGGAACAACACAGTGTGTTAGAACTTGCTGAAAAAAATGGACTTGATGCTCCCTACTCTTGTCGAGGTGGTGTTTGCTGTTCATGTCGTGCTAAAGTGCTAAAAGGCTCTGCGAAAATGCGTTCCAATTTCTCATTAACGGATGAAGAAGTAAAAAATGGATACATTTTAACGTGTCAAGCATTCCCCACAAGTTCCGAATTAATTGTGAGTTTCGATGAGTAAGTACATTGTCGTTATTGGAGCAAGTCGAGGAATTGGCGCGGCCTTGGTGAAACAATTCGCTCAGAATCCAGAACATCAAGTGTATGCGTTTGCGCGAAACATCGATCGCATGAAAGCACTTTTTACAGAAGAAAATGTTCATTGTTTTCCCTTAGATCTTCAGTCTAACATTCGAGAACAATTGGATGCTATTTCCGATCAACTACCTTTAATTGATGTGCTCATTGAAAATGCTGGGTTTTTAGTGAACAAGCCTTTTCCAGAATTAACACATGATGATATAAGTTCATCCTATCAAGTGAATGTCATTGGTGTGATGGAAAATATCCAATGTTTTTTACCAAAATTGAATCCAGAAAGATCACACATCGTGAACATCAGTTCCATGGGTGGATTTCAAGGAAGCATGAAATTTGCTGGACTAGCTGCTTATTCGACGTCAAAAGCGGCCCTTTGTTCCTTTACTGAATTATTTGCTGAAGAATATAAGGAAACAACGATTAAAATGAATTGCCTTTGTCTTGGAGCCGTTCAAACAGAAATGTTGGAACAAGCATTCCCGGGATATCAAGCGCCATTATCTCCCGAGCAAATGGCTTCATTTATTACTGATTTTTCTCTGAACGCACATCGGTATTTGAATGGGAAGATCATTCCGGTCTCATTAACAAATCCATAATCGTTTTCGACAAGCAAATTTCGTATATTCGTCAAGCCTAGCTTGCTATGAAACATGTTGTAATCTTCTTTTTTTTGTTACACGGTTCCTTTTTAATGGGACAAGATATTCATTGGACACAATTCAATGACAATCCTTTGTTTCAAAATCCAGGAAATGCTGGGGCTTTCAAAGAAGACTTACGTGTCATCGCTAATTACCGAAATCAATGGCGGAGTGTGACCGTTCCGTTTAGCACGAGTTCATTTTCCGTTGACACCAAGTATAAACAATGGGGACTCGGATTTTTAGGATACCACGACCAAGTAGGTGATGGAAAATTAAGCACACTAGAGGGACAAGCAAACATCAGTTATTCATTGGAATTTGATCGATTGTCAGATCATTCATTTCGGCCAGGATTAAACATCGGATTTAATTATCGACAAGTAAATTGGAACTTACTCTATTTCGATAACCAGTATAATGGATACATTTTTAATCCAAACGCACCTACAAACGAAACGTTTCAAAGTGATTCAAAAATGAACTTATCCTTGGGATTAGGAGTGATTGATGATTGGACATGGAATGATCAATGGACTTTTCATTCCGGGATTTCTTGTTTCAATTTGAATCGACCAAACCAAGGATTTTACAACGAAGTGGTCCTCCGAGATGTTCGCTGGACTCTTTTTTCCAAGGCCAGTTACCTGTTGAACACCGATTGGACCATTCAGCCCAGTTTTCAGTGGAATAAACAAGGAACATCTCAAGAACTCATATTAGGTGGGCTAGCTCGTTATGCGTTTTCACAACGCGATAAAATCCAGCTTTATGGTGGACTGTGGTGGCGAAACCGGGATGCAATTGCCTTGAATTTGGCTTACGAAAAAGGCCCGATGTATGTTGGTATAAGTTACGATATCAATTATTCGAAATTAGTTCCGGCTAGTAATGCGAGAGGTGGATTTGAACTATCCTTCAAGTATGTTCTTAGTCGATTTAAACCAAAACAAATCATTCACCGCGTATGTCCAGATTTTATCTAATCGGTCTTATCTTCATACCGCTTGTTAGTTTGGGTCAAGTCAAATTAAAAGACGCAGTGGCGTTTGGTGATAAACAATATCAAAAAGGCGACTACTACTACGCACTCGATTATTATCAACAAGCCTTAAAACTAGATCCTGAGAACATCGAATTGGTGTTGAAAATCGCAGAAACCAATCGCGCGTACAAAGATTATGCTCAAGCAGAGAAATATTATTCCATCGTTTATTCCAAAGATGAAGATGCCGAACGATTCCCGGATGCCATCCTGTATTTTGCTTTGATGCAAAAGCAGAACGGGAAATACAAAGAAGCATTAGCCAACTTTAAAACCGCAAAAAAACTTTACTCGGAGGATAAATCAAGTTTTCGTTATAAGAAGGCCGCGCAAGAAGTCGAATCGACCAATTGGGCGATGAAACAATGGAAACTCGGGCCTGATTTAGGAATTCAACTGGCTCCAATGACTGAAAACATCAATTCGTTCGATGCCGAATTTGGACATTCCGTACTAAACGGGAAATTGTATTTTTCATCCTTGAAGGCCGATTCCACTGACGAAGAATTACAGGAAGTTTACGCGAAGAGTTACCACACCTCACTTTACGAAGTTTCGCTTCAAGCTGAGGACAGTGTAGCGAAAAAATTAAATGAATTGATTCCAGCCGGACGAAGTATCGGGAATTGCAGCTTTTCGAAAGATCAAAGCATTTATTATAGCGTCTGTACAGATCAGGATTTTAATTACACCTGTGCCATTGTATATCGAAAAAAAGATGCAAACGAACATTGGACAACGCTAGATTCTTTGAATACATTGGTGAACGAAATTGGGGTAAATACCAGTATGCCGCATTTATCAATACTCGATGGTCAAAATGTCTTGTTTTTTTCTTCCAATCGAATAGGAACTAAAGGAGGAATGGACCTTTGGTTTGCTCAACTAGACAACGAAGGAAATCCTGTTTCAGTAAAAAACATTTCCTCATTAAATTCGCTTGAAAATGACATTTGTCCGTGGTTCGATACCGTAGAAAATCGTTTGTTTTTTTCCTCCAGTTGGCACCAAGGATTCGGAGGTCAAGATGTTTTCTATAGCGAATACAGAGAAGGAAAATTTGGAGCACCGGTCAACGTTGGGTTGCCATTAAATAGTCCGGCTGCGGACCAGTACTATTTTCAGAGTGGAGATTCAACTTTTGTTTCGTCCAATCGACTTGGTAGCTTGTACGCAAAGAATCCAACGTGTTGCAGCGACATTTATGTCGCAGAAATACCAAGACGTAAACCACTGAAATCGACCGAAACACAACAAACAACGATTGAGATTGTCAAATTACCCATCAGACTTTACTTTGAAAACGATCAGCCTGATGCAAATACGACCTCTGATTTTACCGAGCTAAGCTACACTGACTCTTACCTCAAATACGCTGGAAAGTTCCAAGAATACCAAACCAAAGTTGGCTTGCAGCGAGATTCCATTCAAGCAAAAAAAGCAAGCAGCGAATTAAATCAATTTTTTAACGAGGAAGTACAAAAGGGGAAAGAAGACCTAGAACGTTTTACCAACCAAGTTTGGCTAGAACTTCAAAAAGGAAATCAAGTTCAATTAATGGTACGAGGATTCGCCAGTCCATTGGCGAAGACAGATTACAATGTGCATTTAACGAAGCGGCGCATACATTCGTTGAAAAACTACTTTGAAGAAATTCAGCAAGGACGTTTTGGTGCATATATGCTTGGTGATCATCCTCGTTTAGAATTCATTGAGGTTCCAATAGGCGAATTCCAAGCGAATAAAGAAACGAGTGACGATTACTACGATCAAAAAAACTCCGTGTATTCCAAAGCTGCTTCGCAAGAACGACGAATTGAAATTATTGAATTACGTATTACAGCACAATAAGTGGAAGAAAATAGACAACAATCCAGGGTTCAATTTATCGATTTCGGAAGAAGTGTGGCGATTTGTATGATGTTACAAGGGCATTTCATCTCCATGAGTTACGGGAACTATGACTTTTACATGGCAGAGATTTTCAAAAATGGACATTCCAGTAACATCCTTTTTAATGCATGGGGATTTATGCGAGGATTAACAGCTCCGCTATTTTTTACGATTTCAGGAACAGTATTTAGTTTCCTATTGCACTTACAATTAAGAAAAAGTGAATCGGTGCGTTTTTGGCAATTGAAAAGAGTTAAAAAAGGACTGAAGCGTGGCTTGATGTTATTGCTTATTGGTTATTTAATCCAAATCAACTTCAAATACATTTCCTACTATTTACAGGGGAATATCAATCCTCATTTCTTTACGTTTCATGTGCTTCAATGCATTGGCTTGAGCATTTTAGTGTTGATTCTTATTACCTATTTAGGATTTAAACTGAAGATTTCTTTTCATTGGCTGTATGCACTTCTTGGGATTGTCATGTTTACCAGTACCTTCTTTATTCGCTCAACGGTAGGATACTTACCTCGACACTTTCCAGAAATGATTCAAAATATTATTCAAGGTCCAGAGACAGAATTTTCCATTTTTCCGTGGATGGGATTTGTGTTCATGGGTGGCGCTTTTGGTTCTTTACTGGCTAGGTATTCTTTTCACGAAGATAAAAGACGGCTCATGAAATTCACCATCACCTTCGCTATTTCCAGCTTTGTATTGGGATGGATTTTCACTGTACTTTCGTGGTATACCCCTCAATTCCAACAGACAAATCATCCACAAAACTTATGGTATTTTGATCGCTTAGGATTTGTATTCCTGCTTTTCACCTTATTTATTCCTTTAGCAGAATGGAAAACGGCAAAGAATCCACTTTTCATAGGTATGGGTCAAAACACCTTTTTCGTATATGTTGCTCACGCCATTTTGTTATACGGAGCATTCATCGGTTATAGTTTACGAGATCTTTTACAAGCACGTTTGTCTGGATTCAGTTCTTTCTTCGGCGCCATTTTATTCCTCGTATTTTTTGCTGTACTTGTTAAGTATTTACCGAACATTAGCGCATTCTTTCGTAACTTTCGCACGAAATTAATATCATGAGTCAAGCAATTACTACGGAAAACAAAACTTCCAAACAGCGTCTGTATTTTATTGATATTGCGCGTTCCATTGCGATCTTACTTATGCTTGAAGGTCATTTTGTTCATGACAGCTTAGCCCTTGATTTACGAGATGAGTCCAATTCAATCTACTATTACTGGAAATTTATCAGAGGATTTACTTCCCCTGTATTTTTAACCGTTACCGGTATTGTATTCACCTATTTATTATTAGGGAATGATCAAACTGCATTTTGGAAAAATATGCGCGTGCGCAAAGGGCTGAAGCGCGTTGTAGAACTTCTTTTTTGGGGATATTTACTGCAGTATTATGCCTTTCATGTGCTACAATGTATTGGCGTTGGTATTTTAACAATTATCTCCATTTATGGAATATCACGTCTGATAAAAGTCATTCCTCTATGGATTTACTATGCATTTGCAGGTGTTTTACTTTTCACTAGTTACCTTTATTTTGGACTTTTGCCAGAAGGCCATTATTGGCCGAGTCAAGCGCCTGCTTTTGTCCAAAATATTTTCCACGGGAAGCATTCATTATTTCCGCTAACACCACACATGGGATATACGATGTTCGGAGCAATGATCGGCGTCATTTTGTTTAATGCAAAAGACAAAGTAAAAACACCATCCTTTATTTTAAGTGGATTTTTCATTGGTTTCTTTTTATATGAATTTAGCAAAAAACTGTTGTTAGCGTTAGGTGAAACTTCCATTCTACAAGGAACGAATGTATACCGCATGGACTGGTTATTCGAAAAACTTGGGATGGTCTTTATGGTGCTTAGTATTTTATTAGCGCTAGAAACGTACGTGCTGAAAATTAAAAAATCCAATTTGTTTTTGAAAATTGGACAAAGCACATTGAGTATTTACATTATTCATATGATTGTCTTGTATGGAAGTTTGACCGGCAGAGGTTTAACACATTACTTTCACGAACGATTGAATGCGTATCAAATAGTTCCGTATACCTTAGCTTTTGTTCTGACCTTTGTTGTTTTCGCCTATTTTCTTGATCAAATACGAGCTGCTTTAAGCTTTATGTTGATTCCAATAAAGAAATTGACCAATCGACTCTTCTTTCTAGTTGATTAACTTAAAAAATGACTTTTTTCTTCAAAACACGTTCACCACAAGAATCTTGAATGGTGATGGTAATGGTATAAGTTCCAGGCTTGGTATAAGAATGCTGTGTTTGAAATAAATTCGATGTCTTTCCGTCTCCAAAATTCCAAACAATGCTTTTCGCTTTTGGGAAATTTGCCGAACAGTCCGCTTTATATTTCCCATTATTACTTGTAGACTTCACATTGACCATGTTACGATTCAATAAATAGCGCGTCATGTTTTGATCAACAATAACAAAGGATGTATTTTGAATGTATTTTGCGCTTTCAGGACTAATTCCATCCGTGAAGGTAGAATTAGGGTTTTGCTTAAATATTGCCGCATAGAAGCTGCAAGCGGCCAAATATGAGCCATATCTAGATGGATGCTGTAAGTCCTCTTGGTATAATGGAATCGACACATTATTTTCTTTTACTGTTTCCCACACTTTTCCCACAGGAACTATTGGGAAATCAAACAACTTGGACAAATACAAATATCCTTGGTGAATGTGATCACTCATGACCTGGTATGACAAATTCACAGAGTCCTCTGGGAAACCTTGTTGATATCCCCATGTTTCATACAAAAGTATTGAAGCACATGGATTTTGGTGATAAATGCTATCTGAGATTCGTTTCACGTAAGGAACAACCATCGAGTCGATCGTTGCAATATCGGTGGACAATTCACGGCTAAATCCTTGAAGAACTACGTAGTCCCATTTTTCACGTTGAATATCTTGGTATAAATCCGGACGTTCACTATGCATTTTAAATGTATGACTTGACTTTGCGCTCATATGAACATCTACATTGATATTCTTAGAATTAGCGATATCCTTGAACACCTTCGGCATGTTATTGTAATGCGTGTAACTATTGCCAACAAACAATATGCGCATTGGTTGACACCAAGTAATTGCGTTTACAGTAATAAACAGAATAAATAGGATTGATTTTCCCATAGTATGGCATTACAACATATTCAAATCGTCCGCTGTTGATGCTAATTCTTCGGGACTTAGAGATAATTTCTGACGATTAAAATTCATATCATCCATTTGATTCAATGGAATGAGATGAATATGTGCATGGGGAACTTCTAGTCCGATAACGGCAACACCAATTCGTTTACAAGCAATGTGTTTCTTTAAGTGAATAGCAACCATTCTTGCAAATAACTGCAA
Source organism: Crocinitomicaceae bacterium (assembly GCA_044372485.1). Classification (GTDB taxonomy): domain Bacteria; phylum Bacteroidota; class Bacteroidia; order Flavobacteriales_D; family Crocinitomicaceae; genus UBA952. The sequence goes on along the minus strand of JBILRU010000079.1, from coordinate 2,260 downwards.
TCCAATAAAAGTATCATCTTCTAAATCAAACAAATAATCTTGCTCTTTTTTTGGAATAACCAAAGTATGACCTTTTACAAGCGGATTTACATCCAAAAAAGCTAGATAATTAGCATCTTCGGCTATTTTATAACAAGGAATTTCGCCTAGTACAATGCGTGTAAAGATTGAGGCCATTAACGTGAAATGGAAATAACTTCAAAATTCATCGTTCCACCAGGTGTTTGTATTTCGGCGATTTCACCAACTTTTTTACCTAGAAGTCCTTTGCCTATCGGTGACTCAATAGAAATTTTACGCAATTTAATGTCTGCTTCATTTTCAGCTACTAGCGTGTACTCGATTTCCATTCCGTTCGTTTGATTTTTTATCAAGACTTTAGACAAAATAAACACTTTGCTGTTGTCCATATGCGTTTCGTCAATCAAACGTGCATTTGAGATAATCGTTTCCATTTTTGAAATCTTCATTTCCAGAATACCTTGCGCTTCTTTCGCTGCATCGTATTCAGCGTTTTCCGATAAATCTCCTTTGTCTCTCGCTTCAGCGATTTGTTCAGATATCGAAGGACGCTGCACGGTTTTCAAGTGATAAAGTTCGTCCTTGAGTTTTTGTAATCCTTCAGGAGTATAGTAATTTAACTGTGACATGTGATAAAGTATTAAACGCAACAAGAGAGCCCACTGGACTCTCTTGAACCTTTACAAAAGTAAGTATATTATTTTAAACTAATAGTAGCTCCTACAGTGTGAATAATTCCAAACACACCTGCAAAACGCGTTGTGTATTCAAAACCTAGCGCACTTTTATTTTTTCCTACTAACGCATCAATTGAAAATCCAGCAGTTGGACCAACCAAAGCATTCGAACGATTTTCTGCATTAAATATTCCAGACTCATAACAATATCCAGCGCGGAAATTGAAAGCCATGTTCTCATTTGAAATTCCGTAGTCCAATCCTAATCTGAACTGGTCTTTCATAAATGAATTGGCAGTAAATGCTGCGGCAATCACCAATTTGTTGCTTTCATTGAAAATCACATCATAAGATCCACCAATACCGAGTAGGGAAGGCAATTCATAAGTCGCTGAACGTTCCTCTAAAGAAGCAATATAGCCACTAGAAACATAAGACGCCTGTTGAGCAAGTCCATCTCCTCTAAAACGCATCACTGGACCGATATTTTTCAAAGTTATACCAAATTTAATTTGATCTTGTTCACCTGAAACATAACGAATACCCGCATCGATGGCAATTCCATTTGATTTCAAATTGGAGATGCTTTCAGAAACTACCTTAAAGTTAATTCCACCATAGATACTTGATGAAAATTCTTTCGCATATCCTACATTAAAGATATTCGCACGAGGTGAAAAGAAACCGATATTTCCTTCAGGATTAGCAACAGTTGTAATTGGAATATCACCGAAGTTCATCGATTGAACACTGATTGAGAATACTTCTGAATCTGAAATACGCTGAGCAATTCCCGCAGAATTGAAGCCTATTGAAGCCGTTCCCATCCAATTTGAATAGTTGAACTTAATCTGAGTCTTTTCCGTAAATGCCAATCCGGCAATATTGGTAAAAGTTGCTTCCAATCCATTTGTATTGGCTATTCCTGCATCTGCAAAACCTGCACTGCGAGACCATGGATTCACTAATAAGTGAGATGCTCCTGCAGAACCAACACGGTCTTCATTCCCTGCTTTCAACAGAAAAGAACTTCCGATACAAATTCCTAGTACTATTTTTTTTACATCCATTTTCATCTTGTTGTAATAAAAGCTTATTAAATACCTTGTAAATCCACTTGACGCATACCACCGAAGAATTTGATTACTCGTTCTCCAACACCTGGTACTTCCACATGGATTAAATAAACACCACCAGCAACCGGAATCGCCTTAGAGTTCGTTAAATCCCAATCCAATGAAGTCACTGGACTATCTTTTTTGAAAGTACGAACCAATTTACCACTCACTGTATAAATACTTACTGTACATCTTTCAGGAAGGTTCGTGATTTTCACTTTCGTTTCAATTCTTGTACGTTCATACTCAGAGAACGCATAGTAAGGATTCGGAACGACATTAATCATCGCCAATGCTTCTTTCAACTGGTCTTGTGAACCAACTTTCGTTGCGATGTCATCCATGGACCATCCGTACATTGGTTTCCCACCATTTTCTCCTGAGCCAACAAAGTTTTTGTATTCCTTGTTGATGCGTAATTTGATGGTCACATCTGTTGACAAA
>JBILRU010000173.1:0-2620 GCA_044372485.1 Crocinitomicaceae bacterium | reverse complement strand
AGAGTGGGAGTTGAGGGATTCGAACCCCCGACCCTCTGCTTGTAAGGCAGATGCTCTAAACCAACTGAGCTAAACTCCCTTGTTTTGTGAGTGCAAAGATATGCATACTTTTTAATTCTGCAAGTCTTTTTTCAAAAAATTATTGCTGCGATTTTAATTCTTCGATTTTAGACAATACGTCATCTAAACCTTCTCTGAACTTCTCAAAGTCCTCTTTATACAGGAAAATCTTGTGCTTTTGATAGTTACCGTCTCCATCATCACCAAATGATTTTTTGCTCTCGGTTAACGTAATGTACAAATCGTTTCCCTTTGTCGCTTTGATGTCAAAAAAATAAGTCCGCTTCCCAGCACGGACAACTTTTGAGTACATTTCGTTTTGTTCATTGCTCATACACAATCATTTGAGTGTCAAATATCTATTTATTTTTGTAATAAACCAAATGTTCAGAATTACGCGTAACTTTATCTTAGTTGTTTCGTAGAGAAGAACTTAAATAAAAAAGTGCACATGCGTTTAACATGGACTACTTTATTGATTGTCATGATTTTAGTTTCTTGCGGGGGAAAACATACTGGTCCTGCAGTGAAAATTGACTTCAAGGAAATTCAGAAAAAAGGCAAATTAACCATCCTAACGGAGAATAGTTCCTTGTCCTTTTTTGAATACCGAGGGAAACGTCTGGGATTCGAATACGAAATCATGGATTCCTTCTGTAAAACACAAGGAATAAAGATGGAAGTGAAGGTAATCACAGATACCAAAGACTTTCAACGACTGCTCAACAACGGCGAAGGTGATGTCATTGCTTCCAATTTAGTGGTTTCACTTGAGGATGAAAAAAGGCTCGCTTATTCGACGCCATACTATTACACGCATCAAGTTCTGGTGCAAAGATCGAATGACACCTTAATCAAAGAACCTGCTGAATTGGCCAATCAAACGGTCTGTGTTCGAAAAAACTCTCCTTTCTCTCGACGTTTATCAGATCTTCAAGATGAAATCGGTGCGCGGATTAATATTCGCTACAAAACAGATAATCCAATCACCGAAGATTTAATTGAAATGGTGGCAAATAACGTGATTCCTTTTACCCTTGCTCACGAAAACCTGGCGCGCATCAGTAAGGAAATGCATCCGAACTTAAATATTGATACGCGTATTTCTTTTCAACAAAAAATTGCCTTCGGTCTGCGTTTGAATAGTCCAGAATTGAAAAAGAAATTGGACGACTTTCTACTGTCTTATTGTGCATCTCCGGCCTACACCGATTTAAAAAAACGCTACTTTGATTACCTGGACACGAAACCAGTAGAATTTTACATTACTAAAAAAGGTCACCTTTCTCCATTCGATGATCTGTTCAAGTCGGCGGCAAAAAAGTATGATTGGGACTGGAAAATTATTGCTGCGGTAGCGTTCAAAGAATCTCGTTTTAATCCGAATGCACGTGGATTCGGCGGAGCGTATGGAATGATGCAATTCATGCCTAATACGGGTCCTAGCTGTGGTGTTTTCCCTGGATCGACACCTGAAGTACAGATCGCTGGTGGAATGCGCTTACTGAATCGCACATATAATATGTGGAAGGCGGTTCCAGATTCAGAACAACGTCTGAAGTTTACACTCGCTTCTTATAACGCCGGACCATGTCACATCCAGGATGCTCAAAACTTAGCGCGTGCAACTGGTTTGAATCCACTTATGTGGGATGGAAACGTGGAGGAAATGGTACGACACCTCGATGAACCGAAATATTATCGATCGGAACATGTAAGATGTGGCGCCTATCGCGGACACGCCGTATCCTATGTGAAAAAAGTATTCGCTGTTTATACGTCCTGGAAGTAAATGTCTCGTGTAAAAGGTAAAGTATTCATTGTTCAAGGTCCGACAGCTTCTGGAAAAACCACGCTGGCTATTGAACTTGCGAAGAAGTTCCAAACGGAAATCATCTCAGCGGATTCACGTCAATTTTACAAGGAAATGTCCATCGGTACTGCTAAGCCGAGTTCGAATGAATTAGCAGAAGTCAAACACCATTTTGTTCATTCCCATTCCATTCACCAAGAGGTTTCTGCAAGTCAATACGCACAAGAAGCAAAACCAATATTGGATGATCTTTTAGCTACAAATAAAGCGGTTGTGATTGTCGGAGGCTCGGGAATGTTCATAGATGCACTCACGCTTGGACTAGACGAAATTCCACACGATAAAAAAGTTCAGGAAAAATGGATGGCAATCTACGAATCAGAAGGACTTGAATTTCTGCAAAACGAATTAGCGCGTTTGGACCCCATGTATTTTTCGGAGGTTGATACGTGCAATCCAGTTCGACTTATTCGCGCGCTAGAAGTTATTGAACTTACGCAGAAACCCTTTTCGGACTCAAGGAAAAAATCGGTTAAATATGACTATGACATTGTTCGTATTGGCATTGCTTGGAATCGTCCGGAATTATATCAACGCATTGATCATCGCGTTGATACCATGATTGATTCTGGTTTGTTTGAGGAAGCAAAATCCTTATTTCCACTTCGAAACTTAAAAGCATTAAACACGGTTGGGTATTCAGAATTCTTTCGATATTGGGAAAATGAATGCGATTTCGATGAAGCC
>JBILRU010000006.1:0-35380 GCA_044372485.1 Crocinitomicaceae bacterium | reverse complement strand
TACAAAGTACTGAGCACTGTTCACTGAGCACTGAGCACTGAGCACTGAGCACTGAGCACTGTTCACTGAGCACTGAGCACTGAGCACTGTTCACTGAGCACTAAAAACTAGAAACAACACAATAAAACATGCCACAAATCGTTTTCACAAGAAATTCGAAAAATGGCACTGATAAAAAGATACGAAGACCTAAACGCATGGCAACGTGCGTACCTAGTCGCACTTGAAATAAATAGATTGACAAACGAGTCATCTTTTGATAAAAAATGGGCCATTAAAGATCAAATGTTAAGATCATCCCTATCCATTTCATCGAACATCGCTGAAGGATTCGGACGCAAGTCTAAAAAGGATTTTGCACGATTTTTATTGATTGCGATGGGGTCAAATGATGAATTGAGAAATCAATTAAGATTTTCTTTCGACACAAAATTGATTACAGAGGAAGATTTTAATTCCTTGAATGATAAATTAATCGAAGTAAGAAAAATGACCCATGGTCTTAGGAAATACCTGTTGAACGGGAAACAATGAGCTGTGAACAGTGATCAGTACTCAGTGCTCAGTGAACAGTACTCAGTGTGGAATCGTTTAAAAAATGAACTTATATAAATTGAACACGTTAACCAATATTAGATAATTAACAAACGCACTGAGCACTGTTCACTGAGCACTCAAAAGCACTGAGCACGCAAGCGCACAAGGAACGAATAACTATTCATATGAAAAACATCGCAGTTGTCGGCACCGGCTACGTCGGCCTAGTAACCGGAACCTGTTTTGCCGAAACGGGAAACAACGTCATTTGCATTGATATCGATGCGAACAAAGTCGCGAAAATGCAAAATGGCGAAATTCCGATTTACGAGCCAGAATTAGACGTATTGTTCGAACGTAACATCAAAGCGGGACGCCTGACCTTCACCACCGATTTAGCAGCGGGAATCAAAGATGCGGAAATCATTTTCCTTGCCTTGCCAACGCCTCCAGGAGAAGATGGATCCGCGGATTTATCGTACATTCTTGGTGTCGCGAAGGAATTAGGAAAGATCATGACAGATTACAAGGTGATTGTTGACAAAAGTACCGTTCCAGTCGGAACAGCAGAAAAAGTAACGGCCGCGATTGCAGCACATGCAACGGTGGAATTCGCCGTGGTTTCGAATCCAGAGTTTTTGCGCGAAGGATATGCGGTAAGCGACTTCATGAAGCCAGACCGTGTGGTGATTGGAACATCCGATGAGCGTGCGCGCAAGGTCATGGATAGTTTGTACAAACCATTTGTTCGTCAGGGAAATCCGATTTATTTCATGGATGAGAAATCCGCCGAATTGACCAAATACGCTGCGAACGCATTTTTGGCAACGAAAATCACCTTCATGAATGAAATCGCAAATTTCTGTGAATTGGTGGGAGCAGATGTAGACAAGGTACGTATTGGGATTGGTTCCGATAGCCGCATTGGCAAACGTTTCTTGTTCCCAGGAATCGGTTACGGTGGATCGTGCTTTCCAAAAGACGTACAAGCCTTGGCGAAATCAGGAATCGAAAATAATTACGATTTCAAGATTCTTTCCGCAGTGATGGAAGTCAACCAGGACCAAAAAACAAAATTATTCCCGAAAATGAAGAATTTCTTCCGCGGGGACTTATCCGGAAAACACATCGCCATTTGGGGCTTAGCCTTTAAACCTGATACGGATGACATCCGCGAGGCACCGGCCTTGTACATGATTGAGGAATTGCTGCAGGCAGGAGCGACCGTGAGCGCATATGATCCAGAAGCGATGCCGAATGTGCAACGCATTTTGGGAGACAGAATTACCTTCGCTACAGATGAATACAGTGTCTTAGATCAAGCAGATGCCTTATTGATTTGCACGGAATGGAGTATCTTCCGCAATCCAAACTTCCCTGAAGTCAAAAATCGTTTGAAAGATGCAGTTATCTTTGATGGAAGAAATTTATATGAAACAGACGAAATGAACGAAAAAGGATTCTATTATTCGAGCATTGGTCGTAACCTCGTAGAGAAATGAAACGTGTACTCATCACCGGAGCAGCCGGATTTTTAGGATCGCATTTGTGTGACCGTTTCATCAAAGATGGCTTCCATGTCATTGCGATGGATAACCTCATCACCGGACGACTGAAAAACATCGAACACTTGTTTCCCTTGGAACAATTCGAATTTTACAACCACGACGTATCGAAATTCATCCACATTCCGGGAGAATTAGATTACATACTACACTTCGCCTCTCCTGCGAGTCCAATTGATTACTTGAAGATTCCGATTCAAACCTTGAAAGTGGGATCCTTGGGCATCCACAATTGCCTCGGACTAGCGAAAGCGAAAGGAGCACGTTTGATCATTGCTTCCACATCGGAAGTGTATGGAGATCCAACCGTTCATCCACAAACAGAAGATTATTGGGGAAATGTGAATCCAGTGGGTCCACGTGGCGTTTACGACGAAGCGAAACGCTTCCAAGAGGCGATCACCATGGCTTACCACAATTTCCACGGTGTTGAAACACGCATCGTGCGCATATTCAATACCTATGGTCCACGCATGCGCTTAAACGACGGACGCGTACTACCTGCGTTCATAGGACAAGCATTGCGCGGAGAAGACCTGACGGTTTTCGGTGACGGATCACAAACGCGTTCGTTCTGCTACGTCGATGATTTAGTCGAAGGAATCGTTCGCTTGTTAATGAGTGATTATCCGTATCCAGTAAACGTTGGTAATCCATCGGAAATTACGATTTCACAATTCGCCGAAGAAATCATCGCCTTAACAGGCACGACGCAAAAAGTCATTTACAAAGATTTACCGGTTGATGACCCGAAACAGCGTCAACCAGACATCACGAAGGCGCGTGCAATCCTAAATTGGGAGCCAAAAATCGACCGCAGCGAAGGATTAAAACGAACATACGCTTATTTCCAAAGTTTGAGCAAAGAAGAATTATTGGAAACAGATCATTATAATTTTGACAAATACATTACGAAGTAAATGAAGTATTTCGCACATGAAACGGCTGTTATAGATGAAGGATGTCAGATTGGTGAAGGAACCAAGATCTGGCATTTTTCGCATATCATGCCCAACTGCAGCATCGGATTTTCGTGTAACATCGGGCAAAATGTGGTGATTTCTCCGGAAGTCATTCTCGGAAACAACGTGAAAGTACAAAACAACGTGTCCATCTACACCGGTGTCATCTGCGAGGACGATGTGTTCTTGGGTCCATCGATGGTTTTCACCAACGTCATGAATCCACGTAGCGCCGTCATTCGCCGCGATAGCTATCTAAAAACGATTGTCAAAAAAGGCGCCAGCATCGGTGCCAATGCCACCATCGTTTGCGGTCACGACATCGGACGCTACGCCTTCATCGGCGCAGGAGCAGTAGTAACGAAACACGTTCCCGATTACGCCTTAGTCGTTGGAAATCCCGCACGTCAAATCGGCTGGATGTCCGAATACGGTCACCGTTTGAATTTTGATGAAAATGGTGTGGCAGAATGTCCAGAGAGTGGAGATAAATATACCTTGAACGAGAACATTGTAGAGCGAGAAAGAGAAAGGGAGCGATAAACAGCGAGCGGCACTGAGCACTGAGCACTGAGCACTGTTCACTGAGCACTGTTCACTGTTCACTAATAAATAAACTATGAACAACAAAATCAAATTTGCCGTCATCGGCGCCGGACACATTGGAAAACGTCATGCGGAGATGATTCGTCGTGATGCCGAAGGAGCATTGGTTGCAATGGTAGATATCCGCGGGAAAGAAGCATGTCAAGCACAAGATTTCGACGTGCCTTTCTTCACGACAATGGAAGAACTATTCGCCAGCGGATTGGAATTCGATGTGGTCAACGTGTGTACGCCGAATGGTCTACACGCGGAGCAAGCCCTATTGGCCTTGGAACACAAGAAACACGTTGTCTGTGAAAAACCGATGGGTTTATCCAAGGAAAGCTGTGAGCGCATCATTTACAAATCGTTGCAAGTATCAAAGCAAGTATTTTGCGTGATGCAAAACCGTTATTCCCCGCCATCTGTGTGGATCAAAGACCTCATCGACCGCAAGGTCTTGGGTGACATTTATATGGTTCAGTTGAACTGTTATTGGAACCGTGATGAGCGTTATTACAAAGCCGGTGGATGGAAAGGAACCTCAGATTTAGACGGTGGAACCCTGTTCACACAATTCAGTCACTTCATCGACATCATGTATTGGTTGTTTGGTGATATTGACAACATCCAAGGGAAATTCGCTGATTTCAACCACAAAGATTACACAGACTTCGAAGATTCAGGCTTCGTGAGCTTTGACTTCATCAACGGTGGAATGGGTTCCTTGAACTATTCGACATCCGTTGCCAATCAGAATTTAGAATCCTCCATGACGATCATCGGAAAAAATGGCTCTGTGAAAATCGGTGGACAATACATGAACGAAGTCGAGGTGTGCAACATCACCAATTACGAAATGCCGGAGTTAGCACCAACAAACCCAGGAAACGATTACGGTCCATACAAAGGGTCTGCAGCGAATCACAACTACGTGATCACGAATGTCATCGATTCCTTAAAAGGACGCACCTCCCCGACAACAAATGCACTAGAAGGAATGAAAGTTGTGGAGATTATTGAACGAATTTACAAAGTACGAGATAACAATGTGCTAATCTGCTAATGACCCACGATTCCGGCACTGAGCACTGAGCACTCAAAAGCACTAGTCACTAGGCACTAGGCACTAATCACTGAGCACTCATTTTAATACAAAATACTATGATTTACAACAATTTAATTAAAAAAGAAGCAAAACTCGCACTAGTCGGATTAGGCTACGTCGGATTACCGATTGCCTTGGAATTCGCGAAACGCGTGAAAGTCGTAGGATTTGACATCAACCAAGCACGTGTGGACATGATGCGTCGTGGAGAGGATCCAAGTCGTGAATTAGAAGCAGCAGATTTTGAGAACCGCGACATTACCTTTACGGCGGATATCAACGAATTAGCGGATGTGAATTTCTTCATTGTCGCTGTTCCCACTCCAATTGACGACACAAACCTTCCAGACTTAAAACCTTTGTTGGGCGCGAGTCGTACGGTGGGAAAAGTACTGAAAAAAGGCGATTACGTGGTATTTGAGTCCACGGTGTATCCAGGATGTACAGAAGAGGATTGTATTCCGATTTTGGAAGCAGAATCCGGCCTTAAATTCCCGGAGGACTTCAAAGTTGGGTATTCACCGGAGCGCATCAATCCGGGGGACAAAGAACACACTTTGCAAAATGTCATTAAAATCGTATCTGGTTGCGACGAAGAATCGCTTGATCAGATTGCAAAGACCTACGAATTAGTTGTTGCGGCGGGGGTCCACCGTGCGACGAGCATCAAAGTAGCAGAAGCAGCGAAAATCGTGGAGAACACGCAGCGAGACGTGAACATTTCTTTGGTGAACGAATTGTCGATCATATTCAATAAAATGGGCATCAATACCTTTGATGTACTCGAAGCGGCAGGAACGAAATGGAATTTCTTGAAATTCTACCCAGGCCTAGTCGGTGGACATTGCATTGGAGTCGATCCATATTATTTGGTGCACAAAGCCATGCAATTGGGTTACCATTCCAAAGTGATCAACTCTGGTCGCTACGTGAATGATTCCATGGGCTTTTACATCGGTAAACAAACAGCAAAAAAAATCATCGCCCAAGGAAAAATGATCCAAGAAGCACATGTTTTGGTGATGGGCGCGACCTTCAAAGAGAACGTAAGTGACATCCGTAATTCCAAAGTAATCGACGTCGTGAACGAATTAAAGTCCTTCCAAATCAACGTCGATGTGATAGATCCACATGCGGATTCATCCGAAATGGAACACGAATACGGCGTAGCATTAGCAACAGACATCCGCAAAGATTACGACGCCATCATCCTAGCCGTCAATCACCGCGAATATTGTCAATTCGACGAAAATTATTTCAAAGGAATGATGAAACATGGCAAAGGCGTTTTCGTCGATGTAAAAGGAATTTACCGAGGAAAAATTAACGATTTAACGTATTGGTCCTTATAAACAGAATGAGAAACATAGTGGAGAGCGAAGTTCGGCACTGAGCACTAGGCACTGAGCACTAAAAAAGAAACAGAGCGAGAGCGGATTCCGACACTGAGCACTGTTCACTGAGCACTGTTCACTGAGCACTGTTCACTGAGCACTGTTCACTGAGCACTAGGCACTCAAAAGCACTAGTCACTAAACAACTAGAATATGAAAAAAACCATCATCATCACCGGCGGTGCCGGATTCATAGGGTCACACGTTGTTCGACGTTTTTTGACCAATTATCCAAATTACCTCATCGTGAACTTGGATAAATTGACATATGCGGGAAATCTAGAAAACCTGAAAGATGTGGCGGATCATCCGAATTACCGTTTCGAACGCGCGGATATTGTCGATGCGGATGCGGTTCGTGCCATTTTCCAGAAATACGAGGTGACGGATGTCATTCACTTGGCGGCAGAATCACACGTGGATCGTTCTATTGAAGGTCCGATGGACTTCGTCATGACAAACGTCGTGGGGACAGTTAACCTCCTTCAAGCAGCAAAAGAAGCATGGAAAGGAAGTACAGGAAATGTCTTTCACCATGTCTCCACGGATGAAGTGTACGGAAGTTTAGGTGACGAAGGATTGTTCACCGAACATACATCCTACGATCCCAGAAGTCCATATTCAGCGTCGAAAGCATCCTCGGATCACTTCGTGATGGCCTTTTACCACACGTACGGACTTCCGATTAAAATGTCTAATTGTTCCAATAACTACGGAAGTCATCACTTTCCAGAAAAGTTGATTCCCTTGATGATTCATAACATTCAGCACAAAAAACCTTTGCCTGTTTACGGGAAAGGGGACAACATTCGTGATTGGTTGTGGGTAGAAGACCACGCCAGCGCGATTGATGCTATTTTCCACACGGGAAGAATCGGCGAATCGTACAACGTTGGTGGACTCAACGAATGGACGAACATCGAATTAGTGCGTTTTCTGTGCCAGCTCATGGACCAAAAACTCGGACGCTCAACAGGCGAATCCGCAGAATTAATTACCTACGTTACCGACCGCGCAGGACACGACAAACGTTACGCCATCGATGCAAGCAAACTCGAAGAAGAACTCGGCTGGACCCCATCCATCACCTTCGAAGAAGGACTTTCCAAAACCGTTGACTGGTATTTAGAAAACCAAGATTGGGTCGAAAAAGTGACGAGCGGCGCGTATCAGGATTATTATGAGACGATGTACAACAAACGTTAAACGGAGCGGGAAGCAGAGCGGAGAGCGAGAAAGAGAGCAGAGAGCAGAGAACAGAGAACGGAGTCCGGCACTGAGCACTGAGCACTGTTCACTGAGCACAAGTCACTAGTCACTAGTCACTAAACAACTAACAACAATGAACTTTTTATCAAAACTTTTCGGTTCCTCTTCCAACTCCAAATACGATTTAGGTCAATTGGAAGTGGACATGCATAGCCATTTGATTCCGGGAATTGACGACGGTTCTCCGACGATGGATCATACCATTGCGATGTTGGCGAAGTTCGAGCAAATGGGCTACCGAAAAGTGATCACGACTCCGCATATTTTGAACGATGTGCATCCCAATACGCCGCAAACCATCCTTGGTGGATTGGAAGACGTACGAGCAGAAATCAAACGCTTGGGAATGAAGATTGAGATCGAAGCTGCTGCGGAATATTATTGTGATGAGTCCTTTTTACCAATCATTGAGCGCAACGAAATCCTAAGCTTCGGTTCGAACTACGTCCTGATGGAATTCGGATTTTTGAGCCCCTCCAAGTACGAAGCGCAAGCGCTCTTCAATTTACAAGTCGCGGGCTACGTTCCGGTACTAGCGCATTACGAACGATATCCATACTATTTTGGCGATTTCAAAAAAGTCGATGAATTACGTGAACGAAACATTCAAATCCAAGTCAACTTAAATTCCTTAACGGGACATTATGGACCGGGCGTGAAAAAAATGGCCGAGCAATTGATTAAAAACAAGCAGGTCGATTTTCTGGGCACCGATTGTCACCGCATGGAGCATTTGATGATGATCGAAGAAAGCCTAAGCTTGTCCATTTACAAACAATTAGAGGCCCTGACCTTGAAAAATAACTTGCTGTGATTCTCCATTTCCTGCGTCACGCCAAAACCAATCAACTGAGTCCGAACGGACGCGACTACGATCGTGAATTACTTCCGCGCGGCTACGAACAACTCAGCGAATTTCGAGCATTTGTTGGTCAGAGAGAACTTTCCATCGACCATATCTACTGTTCCGCGGCAAAGCGCACGCGTCAAACCTTAGACGAAATCGCAGATTTATTCCCCAACGCCACGATTTCATTTCACGAAGAACTGTACCTCGCTTCCTGGTCCGAATTACTGACTTTCCTCAGCGCCAAAAACTCCCCACAAACATCCCTTCTCATCGGCCATAACGAAGGGCTCTCAGACCTAGCCTCCTACCTCACCAATACCGACATCCACCTCAAAACCTGCGGCTACGTTCAGCTTTCATTTCCCTTCGATCATTCGGGATTTATCTCAGCGAATACAGGGAATGTTGTGGAAACGTTCCGTTCAGTAAGACCCTAAATCAATCTCCCGAATTCCCCGACCCTGAAAGGGTCAAACATCCATACAAAATCAAAGGAAAGGCGCTTCTCTTATGCAATCATTCAAGCCCCCGACCCTGAAGGTGTCAAACATCCATTCAAGATCCTGCAAAGGATCTTACCATATGTAATCATTCCTTTCGCTCCCCCAACCCTGAAGGGGTCAAACATCCATACAAAGGCCCTGCAAAGGGTCTTCCCAATAATCCAAATCCCTGGGGAAGATCTTACTACTCAATATACCTATCCTCAAACACAATATCATTCTCCTTTAAAAAACCAATAAATTCATCTCTTGAACTCTTTTTATGATGATGTTCTTCCTGATTCGCAATATAATTTGCAACGTACGTAATACTTTTATTACTCACCGTAAACGCCCCATATCCTCTTTGCCAACCATTAAAATCTGGAAATAATTTTTCCTTCCTGATAAAATGGGATGCAGCCAGCTTAAAATCCTTAACAAAAGCCGACAGGGATATTGTAGGACTTATCTCCACCAAGACATGAATATGATCTTCTATGCCATTGATCTGATACACAAAACATTTTTTGGCATTGATAAATCCAATGAGGTAATAGAACAACTTGTCTCTATTATTTTTGACTAAGGTTTTCCTTCGGGATTTCGTACAAAAAACAAGGTGGTAACAAATTTGCGTGTAGGTGGACATATGTTTTTTTTTGGATTAACGCCGAGTTGATACGTTTATTGTTGAACCGGTTGAAATTCGACCCCTTCAGGGTCGTGGATTACCGTCCATCGTTTTTAGCTATGGAGTTTCGACCCCTTCAGGGTCAGATGATTTCCTTAATCGAGGTGAAAATAATTTTCTACGACTATTACCGAGTTTGTTCGTTGATCTCCTCCCGACCCTGAAGGGGTCAAACATCCATGCAAAATCATGGGAAAGACGCTTCTCATATGCAATCATTCATTCCCCCGACCCTGAAGGGGTCGAATATCCATTCAAGATCCTGCAAAGGGTCTTACCATATGCATTCATTCCTTTCGCTCCCGCGACCCTGAAGGGGTCAACCATCCATACAAAGGCCCTGCAAAGGGTCTCCCCCATAATCCAAGATTCCGAAAAAAGCTATTCCCTTGCAGGATTCACTATATTTGCACATGCCCACACTATTACATTTACTTTCGAATCGCTTCGGACCGAATCAACTTCAATCAATCCAACGGAACAACGAAACCTATTGCTTGATTACCCTGCCAGGTTCGAAGGAACTTCGGATCTTGATGACGACCGGATTGTCCGATTTTGAAATGAAGGTCCATGAGAAACATGCGGGAGAAGAATGGAAAGAATTGTATGTCTTGATTCCCAGTTATTGGGATTTAGCAGATGAAGCGGATGTCAACATGAATTGGGTCTTCGACTGGTTGACGAAACTCAAGAATTACGTCATCTCGAACGAAACCTGGCTCGGACACGGACATACGTTACCGACCGGAAAAGATATGCCTCAAATTTCTCCGAACATGAGGCAAAATCATTTTATGCTATCGGATCCCATTGAGTTAACGGAAGAATTAGCACCGATTCAAGTGGGTGATAAATCCATTAGGTTTTTAGCCTTGATTCCGATCTTTGCCGATGAAATGGACTACAAACAAGGAAAAGGAACGGCCAAATTATTTGCGAAATTTGCGCTGCAAAATATTACAGAAAAATTGGATAATTACCGATCGACAGTCCTGAAGACACGATGGAATTTCTTGGCCAAATGAAGCAAAAATCTGTACAAGCACACATTGCGCTGTTGTTGGTCAACGTACTCTATGGAGCCAGTCACGTATTGGCGAAGGGAGTTATGCCGGGTTTTTTGACACCGACCGTTTTTATCTTATTTCGCGTGGTTGGGGCAACGGCGCTGTTTTGGTTCGTGCTCAGTTTGACAAAACGATCCAAGATTGAACGCAAAGATTTCCCCTTGATTGCCTTGTGTGGACTCTTTGGAGTAGCGATCAATCAATTATTCTTTTTTCACGGATTAAACCTTTCGTCGGCCTTCAATTCCGGAATCATCATGGCCTTGAATCCAATTATGGTGGTGATTTTATCGTTTTTCCTCTTGAAGGAACGACTGACGGTCTTCAAAATAACGGGAATTACCTTGGGAGCGACGGGAGCGATTCTGCTGACCTTGAAAGCATCCACACATATGGGCGATTCTCGTTTGGGAGATTTATTCCTTTTCCTAAACGCCTTGAGCTACGCGATTTACTTAGTGCTGGCCAAACCACTCATGAAAAAATACAGTCCGATTCAAGTCATCACGTGGGTCTTTACCTTTGGACTCTTCTTTGTGCTCCTCTTCCCTCCTACCTTGGGCGAATTGAGTCAAATCAATTTTCAGCGGATTCCGACAGAAATTTGGTGGAAAATTAGCTACGTTGTAGTTGGTGTGACCTTCTTCACGTACTTACTCACCATCTTCGGATTGAAATACCTCAGCGCAACGATTTCCAGTGCCTACATTTACACTCAACCGGTCATGGTAATGTTGTTTACTTTTCTCTTCGCTTACATCGGCTGGTCAGAGGATTATCGAAGCAGCATCACCTCTGAAAAGATTCTGTATATGTTCGTTATCTTTACCGGTGTTTACTTGACGTCTAAATCAACCTCCAAAAAATGAAAAATCTTCTTTTTTGCTTTATTCTTTTGAGTGTTTCCATCAGCTGGGGACAACATAAAATCATCGATCACAAAGCTTATCCAGAATGGAAACGTTTAGAAAAACAACAATTCAGTCAAAATGATGAATGGATTACCTACGAAATCAATCCACTGACGGGCGATGGGTATTTGCACTGGTATCAAAGCGCAACAGGAAAACACGATTCCTTGAAACGAGCGAAAGATGCACAACTCGATCCGAACGGACAATTCATCGCGTGGAAAGTCGTTCCGGGATTTGATACATTGCGCAATTGTGAATTGAACAAAGTCGATAAGAAAAAATGGCCGAAGGATAGTTTATATATCTATCTGACTGCCACCGATTCACTTATCAAAATCCCCAAATTGAAGTCCTTTCAAATCACAGAGGATGCTTCTGTGCTCGCTTATTTGTCAGAAGTGAGTTCAAAACCGACGAAGGAAGTCAAAAAGAATTGGCTACAAAAACATGGATTCCAGAAGGAAAAGAAAGCAGTAGAAAAACCAAAAAGCGACGGACATCAACTCACCGTATGGACCACCACCAACGCTTGGACACAATCGAATGTCACGAAGTACTCCTTGCCCAAAAACGGGAAATATGTCGCGGTTGTTACACAGCAAAAACTCAAAAACGATTCCTCGCAAGTACGCATCTACGAGGTGGCAACGCAAACACTCGTCAAAGAATTTGACCGAAATACGGCATGTGAAGCACCGGTGTGGAACGAAGACGGAACACGTTTGGCGTTTTTTGCCAGCATGGACACCAACAAAGTGAAACAGTTCGAATTGAATGTCTTTGACCTCGTTTCCAATAAATCTTGGGTTTTCGGGGACACATTGACTCCCGATTTCGACACCTTGAAAGGAATTTCCGAAAACCGCACCCCTATTTTCACCCAGGACAATCGATTTTTGTTTTTCGGCGTGTCAGACCACGTCAAAGCAGAAGTGAAAGACACGCTTCTTGAATCGGAAAAAGTACGTGTGGATATCTGGCACTACCAAGATCAGGAACTTCAAGCACAGCAATTGGTGCAACTTAGCCAAGAGAAAAAACGAAGTGATTTGTACGTTTTTCGCTTTGACAATGAGAAAATCATCCCGCTCAGTAATGATACACTAATTGTGCGCGTATCCGACCAACAAATCGGAGATTACCTGCAAGCAACGAGCAATGAATCCTATGCCATTCAACAACAGTGGAAATCCCCCGGATTGGAGGACGTTTACCGCATTTCCTTAATCGATGGCTCGATTGAAATCCTCGCAAAAGGACTCGCTTATCCAGGAATCCTTTCGCCAAAAGGAAGCTACTTCACGTATTTTAATCCAGCGAAAAGTCAACACGTCTTGTTAGATATCGCGGCGAAATCAGTTTCCTACATGAACGCGAATCGCAAGGACATCACCTGGAATGAAGACCTCAACGGTCAACCGATGGAAGCAGGTCCGGAAGGATGGATTGGCTTCGACCGCAGCGAAGACCACGTGTATTTCAAGTCCCGCTACGACCTGTGGGATTATCAAATCAGCACACAGAATTTACAGTCCTTGACTAATGACTGGGCAACAAAAAACAAGGTCCGCATGGATTTAGTGCAATGGGAATCTGACAGCGTCTACATCGATCTGAGTGATTGCTACGCGAAAAGCTTTGAGCTTTCCACCAAAAAAGAAGGTCTTCATTCCTTCGATGCGAGTCAAACAAATGGTTTGCGTCAAATCATTCAAATTCCAGCGCGCATTTCCTTGATCGAACGATCCCCCAATAAAAACCACTATTTTTTCCGTTGGATGACCGTTTCTCATTACCCAGAATTGGAATTGTGGAACGATCAATATCAGCCAGAAGGAGTCTTGTCGGTGACGAATCCACAACAAGCAAACTACAATTGGGCGACGAGTGAAATCGTGAAATGGAAAGCCTACGACGGTCAAAACCTCGAAGGAATCCTCTACAAACCTGCTGATTACGATGCGACGAAAAAGTATCCGCTCATTCTATACTACTATGAATTGAACTCAGATAAACTACACAACTATCAAGGACCGCGTCCCTCAGCGAGCACGATTAATCCTACAGAATACGCTTCCGCGGGATATTTTGTGTTCATTCCGGACATCCGCTACGAGATTGGACATCCTGCCAAATCGGCATATAATTGCATCATGAGTGCAACAGATCAGCTCCTGAAACAGTTTCCAATCGATTCCACACGCATGGGCTTGCAAGGACAAAGTTGGGGTGGATATCAAACTGCACAACTCGTTACTATGACCAAAAGATACGCGGCAGCAATGGCTGGAGCTCCGGTAAGCAATATGATTTCTGCCTACGGCGGCATCCGTTGGGGATCCGGATTGAACCGTCAATTCCAATACGAGTCCACGCAAAGTCGCATTGGGAAAACGATTTGGGAAGCTCAAGCCTTGTACATCGAAAATTCACCTTTGTTTCATTTACCGAATGTCACCACGCCATTGTTAATCATGGCCAATGACCGTGACGGAGCGGTTCCGTGGTACCAAGGATTGGAATTGTACAACGGAATGAGACGCCTCGGAAAACCATGTTGGATGTTGAACTACAACGACGACGACCACAATTTAACGAAGCTTCCCTACAAATTCGATTTAAGCATCCGCATGCGTCAATTCTTTGACCATTACTTACAAGGAAAACCAGCTCCACTTTGGTTGAAAGATGGCATTCCAGCGATTGACAAAGGACAAAAATTCGGTTATGAATTGGAATAAGCGTTGGCTTGCGTTGACCATCATCGTTTTTATTGGCATCACCATTTTGAGTTTGCTGCCTCCTAAATCAGGTATGGAAATTCAAAGCAACGACAAAATCAATCATTTCATCGCTTATGCGACCTTTGCTTTTTGTGGTTTATCCGCCTACAGAGGATCAAAAATTGGGCGCTTCTTACTTTTCTTTGTTGGCTACGGTTTATTCATGGAATGGATGCAAGGCTTCGTTCCTGGCCGCGAACAATCCCCTTTAGATGCACTTGCAAACACTCTAGGTGTAGGAATTGGCTGGACTATTTTCCGTGTATTTTCGATCAAATAAAAAGGCAACTAGTCCGGTTTTTTGTCCTGCTCCGGTGGATTTTTCGTGAAGACATAATGCACTTGAATCTCGCTGCTCACATTGCGTATAGCTTCTTCTCGGAGACGCGACTCTTCCTCCTGCAAGCGCAGTTTTTCGAGGTAGATTCCTTCCAAATCTGGCGGTTCAATACCGAGCTCTTTTTCGATTTCATATTGGTATTTTGGACGCTGGGGTCCACGCGCACGATAGATAAACGCTAAGGCTACCCCGACAATCATTCCACTGAGGTGTCCTTCCCAAGATATACGCTCTTTTGTTGGGAATATTCCCCAAATCATAGATCCGTAAAGAAAGACAATGAACAAGGATAAAGCTTGTAAGGGCAAGTATTTCCTCAGAACTCCTGAAGTAAATAAAAAGGCAGCAAGGCTATAAATCACCCCGCTTATGCCAATGTGATGCGCACCGTTATTGGGTCCGAATACCCAAAGGAAAAGTCCGGTGAATAACCAACCGAACAAGACAATCTTTAACGCGATTTCCTTGTATGAATAAAACAATAGTGTGATTAACAAAAACGCGGGTACAGAATTGTTGAGGATGTGCTTCACATCCGAATGTGCGTGAATCCAAGGCATAAAAAGAATTCCTTTCAAGCCAGAAACGTGTTTTGGTACAACACCCAGCTGATGAAAATCGTAGATAAAGAGAAAATCCGCCCAGTAAAACAACCACATCAACACAAGTACCACCAAGGCTGGCGGGACGGCATTTCTCAAATGAGACTCGAAGGGCGCTTGACTCTGCATGACCCCGCTTTGTCAAAAGATATGCCTAGGATAAAATACTGACAGACTGTCTTGAAAAAATTCGACATCCTTTTTCGAACTTGACGTATCTTTGCATCATGGACGAAATCAAAAACAAGGTAAAAGATAGCGGGCTCATTCAATTGGATCTAGCGGATTATAAACCCCGCGTTCCAATCGTTGGCATCGACTTAGCTTCACAACTTTGGCAGGGACTGGTATTGAAAGAAAAAGATTTTCGCACGTGGATCAAAGAAAACGATTGGCTTTCTTACGAAAATAAAGCCGTTTTTATTTACTGTTCCGCAGATGCCATCGTTCCAACGTGGGCATACATGTTAGTCGCTTCGGCACTGCAATCCATCGCTAAAAAAGTCGTGGTTGGAAATCAACTGGAATTAGAAAAATCCTTGATTTTGGATGCAATCACGGCCATTGATTTGGCCCCTTTCCAAGATGGAAAAGTCATCGTGAAGGGATGTAGCGACATTCCAGCTCCAGAGTTTGCGATGGTCACCTTATTGACACACGTGCAAGGAGTGGTTCAGTCTATGATGTACGGCGAACCTTGTTCTACCGTTCCCATTTATAAACGCAAAAACGCATGAAAATAAAAGCTTGGTTAAACGCTGCACGGTTGAGAACATTGCCGCTTTCCGTTTCTGGAATCATTGTTGGATCAGGACTAGCAGCCGTTTTGGGAAAATGGGATGGACTCATTTTTTTCCTTGCAATGCTTACAACCATCGGATTTCAAGTCATTAGCAATTTCGCGAACGACTTGGGAGATAGTCAAAAAGGTACCGATAACGATAACCGAGTTGGACCAAAACGAACAATTCAAGCGGGACTACTTTCCCAAAAAGAAATGAAAGTCGGAATTTTCATCACTGTATTGATTTCAATACTCTCCGCTGTCTCCCTCATTTACATCAGTGCTGAAAATTTAAGTTCGCAAGCCTTGTTTATTTACTTGGTTTTAGCTGGATTATGTGTCCTTGCGGCCATTACCTACACCGTTGGAAAAAATGCATACGGCTACCGTGGACTCGGCGACTTGATGGTTTTTATTTTCTTTGGATTGGTGAGTGTCTTGGGCGTTTTTATGTTGTACGGCCTAAGCTTCGAATGGTTGGCCTTGTTTCCAGCCGTAACCATCGGGCTCTGGAGTACCGCTGTGTTAAACTTGAACAACTTACGCGACATTGAAAACGACCGAAAATCAAAAAAAAATACCTTGATTGTTCAATTGGGTTTTAAAAAAGGGAAGTTTTACCATGCTTTTTTAATCATTACAGGAGCGCTTGCTTGGTGGACAACCGTTTATTTTTTAGCCACAATCTCCGAAAATCCGTTTTTATTTCTTTCATTGATTCCGAGCATCTTCTTATTTATTCACTTGAAAAAAGTGTTTTTAAGTACTGTTCCAGCAAGCCTTGATCCAGAACTAAAGAAAGTCGCCTTGTTGACTTTTTTCTCCTCCGTGATATTCGCCATCGCATTGAATTATTAAATTTATTTCTTGGTGAAAATTGTCCCGTTTTGGTAGATTAATTTACTTAAATTTGCATCACTTTTTAAAAGATATAGAACATGAATATTTTGGTTTGCATCAGTAAAGCTCCAGATACCACTTCTAAAATTGCGTTTACAAATAACAGTACGCAGTTCGATGAAAATGGAGTTCAATATATTGTTAATCCCTATGATGAGTGGTATGCACTTGTTCGTGCGCTTGAGTTAAAGGAAACCATCGGAGGAAATGTAACCATCGTCACTGTTGGAACAGCGGCGGATGAAGCCATTATCCGAAAAGCCTTGGCGATTGGTGCGGATGAAGCTGTGCGTATCGATGCAGATCCAAAAGACGCGTATTTCGTAGCGATGCAAATTTCTTCTTATGCGAAAGCAAAAGGATTCGACTTAGTGATGACTGGAAAAGAAACCATCAATTACAATGGATCTCAAGTAGGTGGCATGATTGCAGAAGCAATGGACCTACCCTTTGTTTCCTTGGCGACTAAATTAGATGCAAACGGAACGACATTAACCCTTGAACGTGAAATCGTTGGAGGTGTGCAAGTGGTAGAAGTTTCCACACCGGCAGTTGTTTCGTGTGCAAAAGGTATGGCCGAGCAACGCATTCCAAACATGCGCGGAATCATGGCGGCGAGAACAAAACCTTTAACGGTTATTCCTGCTGAAGCAGTAGCGGATTTAAGTAGCTATGTTTCGTACATTATGCCAAATGCGAAATCATCTGTGAAGATGATCGATGCTTCCAATATGGATGAACTTGTCGCGTTATTACACAATGAAGCTAAAGTAATTTAAGAAAAGATCATGGTACTCGTATACATCAATTCAACAACTGGATTATCCAAAGCAGCTTTGGAAACAGTGACTTACGGCAAAAAAATAAGTAGTGATGTCACAGTCATTACAAATGGATCCGCATCGAACGAGCAATTAGCTCAATTAGGTGAATATGGTGCATCAAAGGTCGTAGTAGATCGCTCTGTGGACGGGGAAGACCCTCAACAATTAGCGCGTTTGATAGCAGCGGTCGCAGAGCAAGTTTCTGCTACAACGGTTATCTTCTCTAACGATATTTATGGAAAAGCCGTAGCTCCTAGACTTTCTGTTCGCATGAACGCTGGGTTGGTTTCAGGTGCAATTGCCGTTCCAGAAGCAGATGGTTCAGTAAAAGTGAACGTATTCTCCGGAAAAGCGGTTGGATTCGTCAAAGTAGCGAGTGCAAAACAAATTATTTCCTTGTTGCCAAACAGTATTCAACCTGAAAAAACAGGAAGTGTATGTTCGGTAGAAGAAACAAGTGGATTAGCTGGAGCAGCAGCAATTAAAGTACTAGAAACGAAAAAACCAGAAGGTAATATTCCCTTACCAGAGGCAGAATTGGTGGTTTCCGCAGGACGTGGATTGAAAGGTCCAGAGAACTGGGGAATGATTGAAAATCTAGCCGAAGCATTAGGTGCAGCAACAGCTTGCTCGCGTCCTGTTTCAGATATCGGTTGGAGACCTCACCACGAACACGTTGGACAAACAGGAGTGGCGATTCGTCCAAACTTATACATTGCCGTTGGAATCTCTGGGGCAATTCAACACCTTGCTGGTGTAAATGGTTCCAAAGTCATCGTTGTTGTGAATACAGATACGGAAGCTCCATTCTTCAAAGCCGCAGATTACGGTGTTGTTGGTGATGCATTTGAAGTTATTCCAAGGTTAACAGAAGCGGTGAAGCGTTTTAAAGCGACTCAACATTAATCCGTATCTTCGTTAGAAACAATACATATGCAGAAAATCAAGTTGGAAATAACAGGAATTGAATATAGCCGAACGCAGTCCGGCTCATACGTCCTGACCCTTCTTGAGGTAGCAGGGAAACGAAAATTACCCATCGTCATTGGCGGATTCGAAGCGCAAGCAATTGCTGTAGAATTGGAGAAAATGGTTCCCTCACGTCCCCTCACCCACGATTTATTCAAATCTTTTTGTAAATCCTTTGGAGTTAGCGTAAAGGAAATCCTCATCTATAAATTTCATGAAGGTGTATTCTATGCTAAATTGATTTGCGAAAAAGATGGTCAGCAGACAGAAATCGATAGTCGAACATCCGATGCAATTGCTATTGGTGTTCGATTTAATGCACCCATATACACACTTGGTCAAATACTCGATGAAGTTGGTGGTGCTGAAAATACAAATGACGACATGTTTGACTTTGATGAGGATGAAGAAGAAAATCAAGTGTCTTCAGTAGAAGGAAACGAATGGAAAGATGTTAGTGCAGATGAACTTTCTCATCAACTAACGGAGGCGATTGACAATGAAGATTATGAACTAGCCTCTAAAATACGTGATGAAATCAAACGACGCGGTTAATACCTCTCTCTCAACAATCAAATACAAGTTAACTGCGATGAGCTTCTTACAGTTCTTCGTTTGGGGAGCTTGGCTGACAACCATTGGAACATATTGTACCGTGGGCAAAGGTTGGACCTTTGGTCAATTTGGAGCTATCTTTTCCACCTTGGCTTTGTCGTCTATTTTAATGCCGTCCATTATTGGAATTATCGCAGATAAATGGATGCGGGCAGAACGACTGTATGGATTATTGCATATCTGTTATGGTAGCATTTTGTTGCTCATCCCTAACCTAAGCTTCGTTCAAGAAAACATCCCGTTCTTTTCAAACATGCCAGAATACGATGTCTTGTATTGGGTGATTTTCGCCGGAATGCTCTGCTACATGCCAACCATCTCACTCTCGAATTCTGTTTCATACCGTATTCTAAACATGTTCAACGGAAATGTTGTCAAGGATTTTCCCTCCATTCGCGTATGGGGGACAATCGGATTCATCGCCGCGATGTGGATCACCAATTTATCCGGCAGCAAGGATAATTCCATGCAGTTTGTGATTGCTGGATCCATCGCAATTTTACTTGGACTTTATGCCTTCACCCTTCCCGCGTGTTCCCCGCAGGGAAAAAATAGCGAGAAAAAATCATTGATTTCACAACTCGGATTAGACGCATTCCGTTTATTTGGCTCATACAAAATGGCCTTGTTTTTCGTTTTCTCTATGTTACTTGGAGCGGCTTTGCAGTTATCGAATATGTATGGTGATGCGTTTTTAAGTGGATTCCCATCGGGATCGGTGGTGGAAAAATACTCAACCATTATCTACTCCATTTCACAGTTTTCGGAAACAGCATTCATTTTAACCATTCCCTTTTTCTTGAAGAAATTCGGAATGAAAAATGTGATGTTATTTGCCTTGTTCGCATGGGTCTTACGCTACGGATTCTTTGCCTTCGGCATGGTTCCAATGGGCAGTGTGTTCATCGTGTTATCGTGCATCGTTTACGGAATGGCCTTTGACTTCTTCTTGATTTCCGGATCCATGTACATCGAAACGACCACGGACTCTAGCATGCGTTCGAGCGCACAAGGATTATTCATCATGATGACAAATGGCTTCGGTGCCTACTTTGGAACCATTGTCAGTAGCTGGATCATCGATCAATATTTCACCAATGGCGATGGTTCCACCAATTGGCATTTCACTTGGATTACCTTTGCTGGATATTGCTTGGTGGTAGCGGTATTATTTGCAGTGCTATTCAAACATGAACACCGTCCAGAAGAGATTAACTCCCAGGCTCACTAAGAAACAAACTTGTATCCTACTCCGCGAATGGAAAAGAAATGTTGTGGAGTCTTTGGGTCCGCTTCGAATAACTTTCTAAAAACAAGGATGTAATTATCAATCGTACGCGTTGTTGGGAATTGATCAGCACCCCAAACTCGGTCCAAAATCTCATTTCTAGAAATCACTTTGCCTTCTTTCTCGTGAAACAAAGCCAATAAATCCATTTCTCGCTTAGAAAATTGATGAACTTCTATTCCCAAGTCGTTTTGAACGCTAAATGTGCTAAAATCAATACGGAATTCACCGATCTTCATGTAATTCTGTACTTCTGCACTCACTAGTCCTTGGGTCAGAATCTGTGCCTTCAACAAAAATTCTTCAAGATCAAATGGTTTTGTAATATAATCATTGGCTCCTAGTTTGAGTCCGGCAACGCGATCGGCAGTTGTCCCCTTCGCGGATAAAAACAAAATGGGCGTAGCAGCGTGTTTTCGGATTTCACGGCAAATGTCGAATCCATTTACATGTGGCAACATCACATCCAAAATAATGAGGTCAAAATGAAAGGGTTTTGACAAAATATCCAAAGCTTGTTGTCCGTCCGTAAAACAGTGAACGTGATATCCCTCCATCTCCAAATTAAGAGAAATAAGTTCCACTAAACTTTGTTCATCTTCGACCAAACAAACACGCATCATACCTTTGAAAATTAAGAAAAAGTTCTATTTTTGAGGTGAAATTACAACAAACTATGAAACCATGAAAAAATTAGTATACTCCATGTTGGTTTTAGTATTATTGATGAGTTCGAATGTATTCGGACAATCCAATATATCAGCAATCAATAAATTTGAAATCTCCAAAAACATTCCTGTTCGTTCCGTTGAGGCGCCAGACCGAGTGCAATTAGCCGAAGAAGACGCGTTGAGAGACCATCAAGGTTTGTTATACCGCATTGGGGTAGCTCGTTTAACAAATGTTAATACCGCAAACAGTGGAATCTGGTCTACCTTAGCAAATGGTGACCGTCAATGGCAATTGATTGTTAATGCTCCAGGAGCAGAAGCGATTAGTTTCTTGTTTGAAACATTTAAAATCTACGGAGGAACAACCTTTCGTATTCAGGATATGAATGGACAAGATGTTCATCCAATCATGACAACTTTAGATGTTCAAGAACATTTTCGTCAACATGCAGCCTTGTGTTTTGGTGATAAACTCTTATTGACATTAACAGAGCCAAAATACACGACACCATCCGAAATTGATATGGACCGCATCATGTACAATTACCGTTCAACCGGGAATCCAAATGCTCAAAAAATCAATGAATCTGAAACGTGTGAAGTAAATGTGAACTGTTCTCCCGTTGGAGATACTTGGCAGGACGAAAAACGCGGGGTAGCGCGTATTTTGGTTGTCGAAGCAGGACAATCTGGATATTGTACAGGTTCTTTAATCAACAACACGGCAGCAGATTGCAAACCTTACTTTTTAACAGCTCTGCATTGTGGTGTTAATGCCACTGCTGCGAACATGACGCAATGGAAATTCTATTTCAGATACGAAGCGCCAACATGTACGAATCCAACAACGGTAGGTTCATTGGCAAGTAAGGTCATCAATGGATGTTTACGCATCGCAGATTCTGGTGACGGTGGAGGAGACTCAGGTTCGGACTTCCTACTTGTGAAAATGGGAACAGCAAGCAACGAAGCTACCGTAATTACACAATTGAAATCTACTGGATTTAATGCATACTGGAATGGATGGAATGCAAATTCATCTGTAACGACTGGTGGCGTCGGTATTCATCATCCAGCTGGGGACATCAAGAAAATATCAACGTTTACGGGAAATACAGTCAGTACACAATGGGGTTCCGCATCAGGTTCGCATTGGCGTTTAACGTGGACCTCCAATTCAAATGGACACGGAGTAACAGAAGGTGGTTCTTCGGGATCTCCATTATTTAACAACTCACAGGGATACGTCATCGGAACTTTGACAGGTGGTGGGTCGTTTTGTACATCTCCTTTCGCCCCTGACCAATATGGGAAAATGTCCTTTCACTGGACAAACAACGGAACAGAAACGAATCGTCAGTTGAAACCATGGTTGGACCCAACCAACACAGGAGTTTTAGAATTTGCAGGATCTTCAAACCCTTGTTCAGGGGTTGGACTGACGGAAATGGAGGATAATACCATCAATATTTACCCGAATCCATCAAACAATGAGCTGTTCGTTGACATTACAAAATCCAACTTAAATGTAAAACTCATCGAAATTGTTGATTTAAACGGGAAAATATTGATTTCGCAACAAAGTTTTACAGACACATTCATAAAACTAAATACATCACACCTAGTGCAAGGTATATATCAAATTAGATTTTCTTCCGATAGCCAAGAATTTTCAAAACGATTTATTAAGAATTAAACGTAAAAAAAAAGGCTCCAAATGGAGCCTTTTTTTGTTTCAATAATTTTCAGAAGATAAAAATGTAAGTGTTTTAATTTTATTCCGCATTATTTTTGCGGATAAAAGCTTTTGGGAGAACGGAGCTCTTCACGATTTGCACTAGCTAACAAAATGTCTCCAGATATACATTTAATCTATAAGCTATGTTTACAAAGGTTTTTCGAGGGTGTCACTTCTATTGAAACGCCAAATAATGTGCTAATTTCACGTAAATAAACAAGGGTAAAAATCACTTAATCTTACCTTAACATTCCCTTCATTTTACCATCAAATTCCTAACTTTGTCGTGAAATAAAAAGGATTGAAGCGAATGGATAAGATTTCATATGTGGGAAATGCCGATGTTAATGCCATCGACTACCTGTACGAACAATATCGTCAGAACCCAGAGAATGTAGATAATAGTTGGGGTAAATTCTTCGAAGGATTTGAATTTGCTCAAACGAATTTTGAGGAGAAAGGTGTCATACCAGAAAATTACGTCAAAGAATTCAAGGTCTTAAACCTCATCACAGGCTACCGTACCCGCGGACACCTCTTCACGAAAACGAATCCAGTACGCGAACGCAGACAATATGCGCCAACACTCGAGATTAGTAATTTCGGATTAAATGAAGCTGACTTAAATGTAGTTTTTCAAGCCGGTGAAGAAATTGGTATTGGTGCGGCAAAATTGAGCGACATCATTGCTCACTTAGAATTGACTTATTGTCAATCAATTGGAATCGAATACATCTACATGCGTGATCCAGATCGCATTGATTGGTTCCGAAACAAAATTGAATTAAATAATCGTCCATCTTTTGACAAAAACCGTAAGATTCAAATTTTCAAGAAGCTGAATGAAGCATCTGGATTTGAAGCTTTTCTAGGGAAAAAATTCGTTGGACAAAAACGTTTCTCCATTGAAGGCGGTGAAGCATTGATTCCGGCCCTAGATACGCTCGTTCAAAAAGGATCTAGCTTAGGCGTTGAATACTTCGTGATGGGAATGGCTCACCGGGGACGCCTAAATACCTTGACAAATATTTTCGAGAAACGTCCACGTGATATCTTCTCCGAATTCGAAGGGAAACAATTTGACTTTGAAGGTTATTTTGACGGAGATGTGAAATACCACCAAGGATTTACTTCTCACGTAAAGATAAATGGGGACAAAGAAGTTGGAATCACCTTGGCACCAAATCCATCTCACCTCGAAGCCGTAAGCACCGTTGTCGAAGGAATTTCCCGCGCGAAAATCGACCAAGTATTTCACGATGAAAGCAAAGTATGTCCGGTATTAATTCACGGAGATGCCGCTATTGCCGGACAAGGAATCGTATACGAAACCATTCAAATGGCACAACTGGATGGATACCGCGCAGGTGGAACCATTCACATTGTAGTTAACAATCAAGTTGGATTTACGACAAACTATTTGGATGCACGTTCATCCACCTATTGTACAGATGTAGCAAAAACTACTTTATGTCCAGTATTCCACGTGAACGGAGACGACATTGAAGCAGTGGTTCAAACCATTGAAATTGCGATGGAATACAGACAACAATTCCACCGTGATATTTTTATTGACTTGCTTTGCTACCGTAAATACGGACACAACGAAGGTGACGAACCAAAATTCACGCAGCCGAAATTGTACAACATCATTGCAAAACATCCGAATCCGAAAGATATTTATTTGGAGCAACTGGAAAGAGAAGCAATCTTATCAAAGGACGAAGCGAAAATTATCGAAGAAGAATACCAACAATTCCTAGAGGATGAATTTACCGCTTCACGCAAGAATGAAAAAGCGTTGGTGTATGACTTCCTGAGTTTGACTTGGGATAAATACCGTCACGGAAATCAAAAGGACTTTGAATCTTCGCCAAAGACTGGCTTAGATAAAAAGAAATTATTGGAACTTGGAATTAAATTGTCCACACTTCCAGAAGGAAAAAAATACTTCCGAAAAATCTCGAAAATTTTTGAAGACCGTTTAAATGCATTTAAAGAAGATAAATTAGATTGGGGTTCAGCAGAAATGTTGGCGTATGCGACTTTATTAACCGAAGGTCATCCCGTTCGTGTTTCAGGACAAGACGTAGAACGCGGTACATTCTCTCACCGTCATGCGGTCGTTAAAACAGAGGATACAGAAGAGGAAATCGAAACCTTGAACTTGCTGAGTGAAAATCAAGCAAAATTCTCCATCTACAACTCTTTATTATCGGAATACGGTGTGCTTGGATTCGAATATGGTTATTCCCTAGCGACACCAAATTCCCTGACAATTTGGGAAGCGCAATTTGGTGATTTTTTCAACGGAGCTCAAATCATGATCGACCAGTTTATTTCTGCTGGCGAAGACAAATGGGCAACGCAAACAGGTCTCGTGTTGTTACTTCCACATGGTTATGAAGGACAAGGTGCAGAGCACTCATCCGGAAGAATGGAACGATTTTTACAGCAATGTGCAGACTTAAACATGCAAATTGTCAATACCTCGACCCCTGCCAATCACTTCCACTTGTTAAGAAGACAAATGATTCGGGAATTTAGAAAACCTTTGGTTGTTTTCTCTCCTAAAATGTTACTTCGTTATCCTGCTGCCACATCTAGCCTCGCAGAATTAGCTAGCGGTTCCTTCCAAGAAGTATTAGATGACCCGACAGCAAATGTAAAAACGGTTGATACGGTTGTACTTTGTAGTGGGAAATTCTACTACGAAATGAAAGTGAAAGCGGAAGAACTTGGCGTGAAAAACATGGCGTTTGTGCGTGTGGAGCAGTTGTATCCACTTCCTCAAATTCAAATTGATGCCATTTTGACAAAATACAAGGTGAAAAATATCCTTTGGGCACAAGAAGAACCAGCGAATATGGGCGCATGGACACATATCGCGATGAGCATGCGTCACCTTCCAATTCAAGGAATTTGTCGTTCTGCCTCTGCAGCTTCTGCCGAAGGATCAAAAAAATTACACGAAATTAGATTGGCGAAGTTGTTCAGCGACATCTTTGCTTTCGCAAAATAATACAAGCTTAAAAAAATAGAAATTATGGCTATGCTAGAAATGAAAGTCCCGAGTCCGGGCGAATCAATCTCCGAAGTAGAAATCGCAACATGGTTGGTTGCAGACGGTGACTATGTAGAAAAAGACCAAGCAATTGCAGAGGTTGATTCTGACAAAGCAACACTCGAACTTCCAGCAGAAGAAAGCGGAATCATTACGCTAAAAGCAGCAGAAGGTGATGTGGTAAAAGTTGGACAAGTGGTCTGCCTTATTGATACATCTGCAGCAAAACCAGCAGGAAGTGCAACGGTAGCAGCAGCAAAACCAGCGGAAGTAACTCCAGCAGCAGTAGCAGTAAAAGAAGAGAAAGCAGCAACGGCTCCGAATCCGGATCCAATAAAAACTGATTCCTATGCAGCCGGATCAGCTTCACCAGCGGCGTCAAAATTGATGAAAGAGAACAATGTTTCTTCGAATCAAGTGAAAGCAAGCGGTAAAGATGGTCGCATCACGAAACAAGATGTCATCGAGGCAATGTCCGCAGGATTCTCAACAGAAGCTGCAAAAGTTTGGGGCGGATCTCGCGAGCAAAGTCGTGAAAAAATGTCGATGTTGCGTCGTAAAATTGCAGAGCGCCTTGTTGCCGTGAAAAACGAAACAGCCATGTTGACGACCTTCAACGAAGTGGACATGAAACCCATCATGGATCTACGTGCAAAATACAAAGATGCCTTCTCTAAACACCACGAAGTGAACTTAGGATTTATGTCCTTTTTCACGAAAGCAGTGACAGAAGCATTGAATCTATATCCATCTGTAAACGGACAAATCAGTGGAAATGAAATGATTTTCCACGATTACGCAGACATCGGTATCGCCGTTTCTTCTCCAAAAGGACTCATGGTTCCCGTTGTTCGCAACGCAGAACAAATGTCCTTGGCAGAAATCGAAAGAGAAATCAAACGTCTTGCAATCAAAGCACGTGACGGAAAAATCACACCAGAAGATATGACTGGCGGGACATTCACCATCACCAATGGAGGTGTTTTTGGATCCATGTTATCCACACCTATCATTAATCCACCACAATCGGCTATCCTCGGTATGCACAACGTAGTAGAGCGTCCAGTTGCCATTAACGGCAAAGTGGAAATTCGTCCAATTATGTATGTCGCATTGTCTTATGATCACCGCATTATCGATGGAAAAGAATCCGTTGGATTCCTGGTGAAAGTGAAAGAAATGTTAGAGCACCCAGAAAGAATGATCTTTGGTTCGAAAGATCCATTAGAAGTTTTATTGGGACTATAATTTTCTAACCATATTCAAATCCTTGTAAGTAATGGACTAATTCATCACTTCCAAGGATTTTTTGTTTCCCTAATTCGGCTCGTTTTCGTATATTTGTTCCCCTAAAATATTGGAATGTCGAAAATCAGAAAACAAGATGCCTTGGATTACCACTCTTCCGGAAAACCGGGAAAGATTGAAGTAGTTCCTACAAAACCCTATGCATCTCAACGAGATTTATCACTCGCCTACTCTCCAGGTGTTGCAGAACCATGTTTAAAAATCGCCGAGAATAAGGCAGATGTCTATAAATATACGAGTAAAGGAAACCTAGTAGCCGTTATTACCAATGGTACCGCAGTATTGGGATTGGGTGATATCGGTCCGGAAGCTTCCAAGCCAGTGATGGAAGGTAAAGGTTTACTTTTCAAAATCTTTGCAGACATCGATGTATTTGACATCGAAATTGATGCTAAAGATCCTGAATTATTCATTCAAACCGTCAAAGCAATTGCACCAACGTTTGGTGGAATCAACTTAGAAGACATTAAAGCTCCTGAAGCCTTCGAAATCGAAAGAAGATTGAAGGAAGAGTTGGATATTCCAATCATGCACGATGACCAACACGGTACAGCAATCATTAGTTCCGCTGCTCTACTGAACGCATTAGAATTAGCGAAAAAGAAAATTTCCAAAGTGAAGATTGTCGTGTCTGGCGCCGGTGCAGCAGCCATTTCTTGTGCACGCTTATACCATTCTTTGGGTGTTCAATTAGAAAACCTCTATTTGTACGATTCCAAAGGATTGATTCACAAAGGGAGAACTGACTTGGATGAAATGAAAGCATATTATGCGAATCATCCGAAGGATATTCCATTCGACCAAGCGTTTAAAAATGCCGATGTGTTTTTAGGATTGTCAAAAGCCGGCCTCGTTTCGAAAGATATGATTGCGAGCATGGCAAAAGATCCAATCGTTTTTGCCTTAGCGAATCCGGAACCTGAAATCTCCTACAAGGAAGCAACATCTGTTCGGAAGGATATCATTATGGCAACTGGACGCTCAGACCATCCGAATCAAGTGAATAATGTATTGGGATTCCCATACATTTTCCGTGGAGCATTGGATGTTCGTGCGAAAAGTATCAACGAAGAAATGAAATTGGCAGCAGTGAAAGCCATTGCCTCTCTTGCAAAGGAAACCATTCCAGAGGAAGTAATCGAAGCGTATGGTGGAAAAAATATTTCTTTTGGACGTGAACAAATCATTCCAAAACCTTTGGATCCACGTTTGATTTACTACGTTGCACCAGCTGTTGCGCGTGCTGCGATGGAATCAGGTGTGGCTCGATTTCCCATTGAAAATTGGGAAGACTATGAAAATCAACTGAAAAGTCGATTGGGATTAGACAACAAACTCGTACGTAACATTACTACAAAAGCACAAGGGAATCCGAAAACAGTGGTGTTTCCAGAAGGTGATAACATTAAAATCCTTAAAGCGGCACAACAAGCCTACGAAGATGGCGTTGCCTTTCCGATTTTACTTGGACGCAAACAAAAGATTCTCGATTTGATGAATGAATACGGCATCGAATTACCAGAAGTAGAAATCATCGACTGTAAATCCGACGAGGAAGAAAAACGCAGAATCGCCTACGGGTCAGAGTTTCACGAAAAACGCAAGCGCAAAGGAATGACGGAATTTGAGTCCATTTCCTTGATGCGTGAACGCAATTACTTCGGAGCCATGATGGTCGACCAAGGTGATGCAGATGCGATGATTACAGGCATTACACGCAGTTACCGCTCCTCTGTTCGTCCCGCTATCCGCACAATTGGCATGCAAAAAGACGTGAACGTTGTGTCTGGAATGTACATTCTTAACACGAAAAGAGGACCCCTTTTCTTGGCGGATACCACCGTTAATTTAAATCCAAGCGCGGAGCAAATCGCTGAAATTACCGTTCACGTGGCGAAAATGATTCGTCGTTTGAAAATGACACCGCGTGTTGCGTTATTGAGCTATTCGAATTTCGGTTCCTCACCTGGACCAGATCCGGAAAAAATGGCGAAGGCAGCAGAGATTTTGCACGAAACTCACCCGAATTTAGTGGTGGACGGAGAAATGCAAGCAAATTTTGCCTTAAATCCAGAGTTAATGAATGAGAAATTTCCATTCTCTACATTAGCTGGTAAGGAAGTGAACACCTTGATTTTCCCGAACCTTTCTGCTGGAAATATTGCCTACAAATTGCTGCAACAAATGAACGAAGTCGATGCGATTGGTCCGATCTTAATTGGACTTAGAAAATCGGTTCATGTACTTCAGTTAGGCGCATCTGTTCGCGAAATTAACAACATGATTAAAATTGCGGTTATTGACGCACAAAATAACGAGAAATGATCGGAAGGCTGTACGGACGTTTAATTGAAAAAAATCCAACAGAACTGCTCATTGAGTGCGGAGGAGTTGGTTATGAAGTGAAAGTTTCGTTGAATACTTTCTCACAATTGGGAAGCGATGAAGCCGTTCAGGTTTTTACCAAACTAATCGTTCGTGAAGATGCCCATATTCTCTATGGATTTGCCAATAAGGAAGAACGGGAAATGTTTAATCACTTGATAAGCGTATCAGGAATTGGTCCAAATACGGCCATGATCATGCTTTCCTCCCTTATTCCAGACGAAATTGCTCAAGCAATTCTTACTGAGGACGTTACTACCATTCAGAAAATCAAAGGAATTGGTACGAAGACGGCCCAACGAGTGATCATCGATTTGAAAAGTAAAGTGTCCAAAATGGAACTTTCTTCAGAAAATATTTTCACTTCAAACAATAGAAATCGTTTTGATGCGTTAAATGCATTGGTATCCCTCGGATTCGATAAGAAATCCGCTGAAAAAGTATTGGATAAAATCGATACGGGTACGCAAAGCGTGGAAGAACTTATTAAAGACGCATTAAGGAATTTATAACGGAACGAAAAGTGCATACAATTATACGTTACAGTACTGGAAGAAAAATTCATAAAGCAATTTTCGTTGCTTTATTTATTTTGACGTATGCTGGAAACGTTCATGCACAAAACGGTTTCAATCTTCCTTTCCCTATTTTTAATCCAATGAATCCCTATCAAAACTTACCACAAAGTTTTGACTTAGGAGATCCAACTTCCATGCAACAAACTATCGTTTTTGATCCGGAAACAGGTCAATACGTGTTTAAAGAAACACTAGGAAAAAGTGGATTGTACTATCGGAATCCATCCAAAATGAGTTTAGAAGATTACCTAGACTATAACGAGAAGAAATCTCAAAAAATGGATTGGCAAGAGATCATCGAAGAACAAACAGCAGAAAATCGCGCCTTCGAATTACCGATAAAAATCGGAAGCAAAGCATTCTCCAGTATTTTTGGTTCGGATGAAATTAAAATTATTCCTGGTGGAAATTTGGAATTATCCCTCGGACTGAACCACTCCCGAGTAGATAATCCACTATTACCACAAAGACAGCGCAATATTACACGTTTCGACTTCAATCAGAACATCAACATGGACATCACTGGTCAGATTGGGACCAAGATGAAGTTGAACATGAAGTACAACACCGCTGCAAATTTTGACTTCGAGAACATTTCAAAAATCGAGCATACCGGGAAAGAGGATGAAATCATTCAGAAAATTGCATTGGGAAATGTCACGTTAGACCTTCCAACTTCCCTTATTCAAGGTTCACAGACCTTATTTGGTGTGAAGACGCAGTTGAAATTTGGACGCTCAACATTTGATTTAATTGCAGCAGCATCAAAAGGGAAAAAAACGGAAATAAATGTTTCTGGAAAAGCTCAAATACAGAAATTTGAAATCACCGCTGATAACTACGAGGCAAACAGGCACTATTTTCTAAATCTATACCACCAACAGCATTACGACACGGCGATGTCCACCCTACCCGTTGTGAATTCTACGATGTTCATTACCCGCATCGAAGTTTGGGTGACGAACCGCACCAGCAATACTGAAAACACGAGAAACATTGTCGCATTCTCTGATCTAGGAGAAGCATTGCCGAGCAATTGTCAAGGAAATCCTGGTTCATTTGCGGGAACAGAAATTCCGGATAACCAAGGAAACGGACTCTATGACTGGGCGGCTAATCAACCGATGATTCGCGGTTTTGTTAACTCGACAACTGCACTATCCACTCAAGTAAATACTCCAGGTCCATTTCAACAAGCGGTCGACTACGAAAAAGTAGAAAATGCACGAAAATTAACCGAAGCAGAATTTACCTATAATGCTTTACTCGGATACATTTCCTTGAACAACGCCTTAAACAATGATGAGGTTTTAGCAGTATCCTACGAATACACCTACCGTGGAGACACCTACCAAATAGGAGAATTTTCGACGGATGGTGCAAGCGGACAACAAGCTCTTATCTTGAAATTAATTAAACCGACCATCACCAACCCGAAAAACAAAATTTGGGACTTGATGATGAAAAACGTTTACTCGATTGGCGCATACCAAGTTGATCAACTTGGATTTAAAATTGATGTGTATTACAACAATCAAGAGACTTCGCTTTTACAACCGTTTATGCCTTTCCCTGGTATTGACAAAAAGCAGATTGTTACCTTACTAGACATGGACAAAATCAATCAAAACAACCAGCCTTTTTCGGATGGTGTTTTTGACTTTGCTCCATTCAATGTGGTTGGAAATAAAATTGACAACGGGGGAACCATCAACAAGAAAAACGGACGTATTTTCTTCAGTACCGTTGAGCCATTCGGGAAAACATTGGCAAAGAAATTAGCTGATTCCGGGGTTCCACAGGTGAATGTAAACAAAATAGCATACACGGAATTGTATGATTCTACGAAAACAGCTGCACAGCAAATTCCAAGTAAAAATCGCTTTGTTTTCAAAGGGGAATTCCAATCGTCGATTAGCTCGGAGATTGCATTGAATCAAATGAATATTCCACAAGGAGCTGTTGTCGTTACTGCAGGCGGAATTCGCTTAATTGAAGGTACTGATTACACCGTTGATTACGCCTTTAGCCGAGTTAAAATATTGAATACTGGAATTCTTGAATCCAATACACCAATTAAAATTACCATTGAGAGTAACTCTGTCTTTGGTTTCCAAGCGCGTTCCATGATGGGTGGACACTACCAATATAGATTTAGTGAAAATTTCAAATTTGGCGCTACTTATGTCAGAATGCTGGAGAGACCTGTAACCAACAAAGTCGATTTCGGAAATGAACCGTTTAAAAACTCTATTCTTGGTGCTGATATTTCTTTGCGAACAAACGTTCCCCTGCTAACAAAGTTAGTAGACTTACTCCCAGTCATTTCAACGAATCAAATGTCTACGCTTTCCTTAACGGGTGAATACGCACATTTAATTCCAGGTCAACCAAAAGCCATCAATAAAGAAGGAACTTCCTACATTGATGACTTTGAGGCGAGTCAAAGTGCGATCGATTTAAGACAATTCTCTGCGTGGAGAATGGCATCCATACCACAGGGACAACCGGATTTATTTCCAGAAGCAAGTTCGAAAAACCTTTCTGCTGGATTCAAACGTGCAAAAGCTGTTTGGTATACAATCGATCCTGTTTTCTACCAAAGCAATTCCTTAACTCCTGATCACATCAAACAAAATCCAGCTATGCTTACGGATAGCCGTATGCGTTTAGTCAACCAAGTGGACATCTTCCCGAACTTACAACAGCAATACGGGTCCATTCAAAATATTCCTTTACTCGAGTTGGCATATTATCCAACGGAAAGAGGAATGTACAATTACGATACCACGAACACCATTGATTCCCTCGGACGATTCATCAATCCGGAAAACCGTTGGGGTGGAATTATGCGTGGTTTAACCACAAATGACTTTGAAGTAGCGAACATTGAATTCATTCAATTCTGGGTCCTAGATCCATTCAATGAAGATGCGGAAAACGAAAATCCAAACACCTTCCATACAGGAGGGGACTTGTACTTCAACTTAGGAAACGTTTCTGAAGACGTCCTTCCGGATTCACGCAAAAGTTTTGAGAATGGACTTCCAGCAACTACAGCTGTTCCATTAAGTGACAATATGGACACCACAGCTTGGTCCAGAATCTCTACGCAACAAATCGTGGTGAATGCCTTTGACAATGATCCTGCCGCTCGTATAAATCAAGATGTGGGAATCGACGGATGGAAAAATAACCTCGAACAAAATTCGTATCAATCGTATGTGAATTGGGTGCAAAACAATACAACGCTAAATGCAGCTACAAAATCACGCATGATTGCGGATCCATCCAATGATGATTACACGTATTACCTTGACGATAATTACGACAATGAACAGCTTAACATTCTAAAGCGATACAAGCGATACAACGGCATGGAAGGAAACTCACCGACCACCGAAATGTCAGATACGACGAATCAAGCTGGATATCCTACACAAGCGAGTAATCAACCAGACAACGAGGACATCAACCAAGACAACAACTTAGCGGAAAGTGAAAGTTATTTCCAATACCGTGTCAGTATGCGTCCGAATGATTTACAACAAGTTGGGTCAAATTTCATCACGAATAAACAAGTGTATCAAAGCGGGACAAAAACGGAGACATGGTATCAATTCAAAGTGCCAGTCAAAGATTTTGAAAAACGCGTGAATGGCATTCAAGATTTCCGCTCGATTCGTTTCATGCGTATGTACCTGAAAAACTTCGATGAAGAGGTAATTTTACGTTTCGCTCGTCTCGAATTAATTCGTGGAGAATGGAGAAGGTATACGCAAGATTTGACACAACCAGGTTTAAGTGTTCAAACGGATCCAAACTTAACAACCTTTAATATCGCGGCATTAAACATTGAAGAAAATGGTCAACGTCAACCAATTAATTATGTGATTCCTCCTGGAATTACTCGGGAAATTGATCCATCACAAGTTTACCAGCGTCAAATGAACGAGCAATCGTTAGTCTTGGAGGTTTGTAATTTACAAGATGGAGATGCACGTGCGGCTTACCGCAACGTTCAGTTCGACGTGCGTACGTACAAAAAATTGAAGATGTTTGTCCATGCAGAATCAGTGGTACAAAATCAATTAAAGGACAATGAATTATCGGTGTTTGTTCGACTCGGGACAGATTACGTAGAAAACTACTACGAATACGAACTTCCAATGAAGGTCACAGACTGGGGAACAGCGAATCCAGAATCCATTTGGCCAGAAGCGAACAACATCGAGATCGTTTTCGACGACTTACTGAACCTGAAAACGGAACGGAACAAAAAGGTGGAACAAGGTGCGCCTGGCGTTTCCTACATCAACGAATATGAAATCGTCGATCCACAAAATCCACAAAGAAGATTAAAAGTAAAAGGTAGTCCAAACTTACAAGGAATGCGCACCATCATGATTGGTGTTCGAAATCCATTAAAGACAGACCCAGATAATATTTGGCAACCTGATGCTGGTGATGCAGAATGCATCAATATGTGGGTAAATGAACTACGTTTAACCGATTTCGTCAGTGACGGTGGTGATGCAGCTATTGGACAAATGCAAGTTCAATTAGCCGATTTCGCGAATATCTCCGCTTCAGGAAACTATTCTGGCATCAACTGGGGAAGTGTCGATAGCCGAGTACAAGACCGTCAACGAAATCAAAAAATTGGATTCGACATGAACTCAACGGTTCAACTCGGACAATTCTTCGGTAAACAAGCACGCGTTTCGTTGCCGTTCTTTTACGGATATTCCTTGGGGGTAATCAATCCGGAATACGATCCTTTCAATCCAGATATCAAATTATCCAATTATGATCTTGCTACGCGCAAAGAACGTTCGAAACTTGGACAAGATTTTAC
Organism: Crocinitomicaceae bacterium; assembly: GCA_044372485.1. Lineage (GTDB taxonomy): Bacteria > Bacteroidota > Bacteroidia > Flavobacteriales_D > Crocinitomicaceae > UBA952. Next base: position 243 of record JBILRU010000006.1, on the reverse strand, counting down.
AGAACGTCGCTCATATAACTTTACCAATGTTCGAAAGGAAGCAAAAGCTGGTACAAAAGCACAATTCTGGAGCATCTCAAATTGGTCAGCGACCTATGCATTTGCCGAAAATTTAAAACGAGATTTCAACATCACTGCCGACCGAACAAAAACTTGGACAGGTGCATTGAACTATAATTACACCTTCGCTGGTAAAGCCATCGAGCCGTTCAAAAAATGGAAACCTGTTCAAAAATCACCTTG
>JBILRU010000015.1:0-25928 GCA_044372485.1 Crocinitomicaceae bacterium | reverse complement strand
TGCCGATGACCCTGCCAACACTGATTATACCTGGACAACAAGTAATTTATTAAACGGAAACGGCGCAAGTTCAACCATTAATTTTCAATCAAGTGGTGATTTTAATGTCTCACTAACGACCAATTTAAATGGGTGTATTGTGACAGAGACAGCAAATAGCTATATTCAAGTTGATGATTATCCAATTGCTAGTTTCTCATCGTCAGTACTCGTTTTTTCTGAACAAAATCAATTTGTGCAATTTGAGAATAACTCTATAGGAGCAGCGAGTTACTCTTGGTCCTTTGGAGACGGGCAAATATCCACCTTAGAAAATCCAGATCACATATTTCTATCTACCGATAAAGGAACGACGATTTTATTAACCGCTATTTCTTTGCATGGATGTACGGATACGGTGTCGTTTGAAATCCCTTTTGACCCAGGATTAATTTATTACATTCCAAATTCATTCACCCCTGATGGAGATATGTTTAACCAAACATTTCAACCAGTATTCTCAAGTGGAATAGATCCATACAACTATAAATTAAGGATTTATAATCGTTGGGGAGAAATTATCTTTGAATCGAACGACTTGTCCATAGGTTGGGATGGAAGTTATGGATTGGAAGGGACGAAATGTCAAACGGGAACATATACCTATGAAATCATCATGAAAATGCCGAATTTTGATGAACGTACAAAAATCACCGGAACCGTAAACCTCATTCGTTAGTCATTTAATCCAGCTGAAGTCGGAAAACAGGAGATAAATTATGCATCGGATCTTTTTTTCCAACTTACTATTTTCCTTACTGCTCAATTTATTGATCAAGCCTCTTGCCATATTTGGCATTGATGCTCAGGTTCAAAATGTTGTTGGACTTGACCATTACGGTTTGTATTTTTCCCTTTTGAGCCTTTCGTTAATTCTAAATATCCTGATGGATTTAGGGATTAATAATTACGTCATTAAAACGGTAGCAAAAAACCAAGAAGAAGCTAAATCTCAAATTAGTAGTATTCTTCTCTTGAGACTTCTTTTATTTCTAGTTTACATCGGGATTCTTTTTACGTCGGCGTTCTTATTGGGATATGACTCCATGGCCATGAAACTACTGTTCTTTTTGGGATTAAATCAATTATTCATTGTTTTCATCGCCTATTTTCGCGGATTTTTTTCCGGATTACAGCACTATAAACTTGACTCTTTGTTTTCCGTTTTTGATCGAATTATTCTTATTCTTACCGCAGGATCTGTTTTGTTTTTCTCAACGGGATATGAAATGACCATCCCTTTGTACATTGGGTTACAGACGTTCGGTTATTTCATCACGTGTGTGTTCGCGTTCATCTTCTTTAAACGACTAGTTGGAAGTATTCATTGGAAGATTGATTTGGCACATTTTAAATCCGTGCTTCAAAAAAGTTTGCCCTTTGCCTTACTGATCATTCTTATGTCCATTTACACGCGGATTGACGGAATTCTGTTACATGAGTTAGGAGCGAATGGCAATATGGAGACTGGGATTTACGCAAAAGGATTTCGACTGCTTGATGCACTGTATATGTTTGGAATGATTTTCGCGGGATTGTTATTCCCAATGTTTTCCAATGTACTGCATGAATCCACGGAGAAGGTTCGGGAATTAGTATTGATTTCCGCCAATTTTCTCATGAGTGGAGTTATTGTGGTGGTTTTTCTTTTCATTTTTCATTCTGAAAGTATCCTTCAATTTATTTATACCTCCAACGAAGAATCCGTTATACCCTTTTCTTGGTTAATGTTAAGTTTCATTGGAATCGCCATGAATTTTGTCTTTGGAACGCTTCTCACAGCGAATGGAAATTTAAAAGAATTGAACATCATTTCGGTAATCGGTGTAGTAATTAATATACTCCTTAATATAATACTTATACCTAAATACGGCGCTTCGGGAGCAGGATTTACCGCTTTTGTTACACAAAGTTTGATGGCTATCACACAATTCATTTTATGTGCTCGGTATTTCCAATTAACAATTGGATTCGTTCAGATTGGAAAATGGCTCCTTTTTACGTTTAGTTTCATTTGTGCCATTTTGCTCATCAGTTTTGCCCTCATGAATTTAGAGGACAAAAATTTACTGAATAATTCTCCCATGCTTTTTGGGCTGATTCTTATCATTGAATTAGTGCTCGGATTGATTCTCATGTTCATTTTCAAATTCATTGAAGTCAAACCATTAAAAAATCTCTTTTTATCCCGCTTATAAATCAAATATTTTTTGAATTTCGGAGTTATTGTCATAGCTTGCGGCAAAAATCATAACTTCGCGGAGCTAAATACATATGACACAGTTAAACTTACAAGAAGAACGAATGGGGTTAATCCAATTTATTTGGAAGAAGAAAACACCAATTCTCATTATTACCGGAATTGCAGCGATTGTTTCCATCGTTGTTTCTTTCCTGATAACGCCCCTTTATTTATCCTCTGCCATTGTTTTCCCTGCAGCATCGGGTAATGTTTCCTTCGATGCGCAACGAAATGTTAAAGCTGCAGCCATGGACTTCGGAGAAGAGGAACAAGCAGAACAATTGGTGCAAATTCTTCAATCCTCACGAATTAAGGACCGCATCGTCACAAAGTATAATTTGTTAGCAGATTATGAGATTTCAGAAAACGATCCAAATAAATATTACAAATTAAACAAAGCATATTACGGAAATTTCTCTTTCAATCGAACACGTTTCGGGTCCATTCAAATCGATGTATTGGATAAAAACCCAAAGAAAGCTGCTGCTATGGCAAATGACATCGTTGATTTGATTGATACGGTTAAAAATGAAATGATACGTGAACGTACTATTCCAGCATTTGAAATCAACTTACGTAAGAAAAAGCAAATGGAATATGAACGCGATTCTTTGCTGACTAGTTTAGAGGAATTAGCGCAACTAGGAGTTCTCCCGAATGATGTGCGAGCAACCCTTTATCAAGCCTTAGTAGATTCGAAAAGTCCGGCAGAAAAAGCAGAAATTCAACGTAAAATCGATGTAAACACCAAATATGGTTCGGTATATGATGGCCTTGAATACCAACGTAATGAAAAGATTGTAAAAATTGAGGATTTCCGCGTTTCCTATGAACAAGCTGAGTCAGATGCCAACGCGAAGTTCAACCATAAATTTGTCGTGGAAAAAGCTGTCGTTGCAGACCGAAAAGAAAAACCGAAACGCATGATCATTGTGCTTGTTTCAACGATTGGTGGATTCATTTTTGGTGTGTTCTTCTTGCTCATTCAACAGCGTATCAAAGAGCTTCAATTGAACCAAGCTTAAACCCTTGAAAAACTCAGTTATTTATGGGATTGTTGGGCTTTTTTTGTCCATCCTTTTTGCCTACTTTATTTGGCAGGACCTAGAATACCTTAGTTTATTTCCTGCTGGATTATTAGCTATTTACTTCGCTCTTTTCCAAACCGAGAAGTTATTTATCGCTATTGCTTTTTTAACACCCCTTTCGATTAACATCGAGGAATTTAATTCAAGTTTCGGCCTATTTATACCAAGTGAACCGTTGCTTTTTGGCTTGATGCTATGGCTGTCTTCACTTCAGCTCTATCGTCCCTTCATGCCAAAGAATTTATGGCGTCAACCCATCCTGTTTTCTGTCGGCATTTTTCTAATCTGGATTTTCATTAGTTCCATTACGAGTTCCCATCCAATTGTATCCTTTAAATTTCTATTAGCAAAACTTTGGTTTATTGTGCCTGTTTTGTTTTTTGGAATCCATTTCTTTCAAAAGGAAAAAAATAGAATTACCTTCATTTGGTTATTTATCATCTCTTGCTGTATAGTGGTGATTTATACCATTATGCATCACTCAATGTATGCATTTGGAGAAAAGGAAAGCCATTGGGTCATGTCGCCTTTTTTCAAAGATCACACGATTTATGGTGCTATTGTCGCTCTAAATGTTCCTCTCGTATTTGGACTTTATCTCTATAAAAAACATGCTCCTCTAATTCAAGCGGTGTTGATTCTTATGATTGTATTGATTTTAGCAGGCTTGTATTTCTCTTACACGAGAGCTGCCTGGTTAAGTGTCATTGGTTGCATCTTCATTGCTGGTCTCATTTATTACAAAGTAAACTGGAAACCTTTAGCGGGTATTGCCGCCATTGTTTTACTCGTCGTTTTATTCAAATGGGATTCCATTCAAATGGAATTGGCGCGTAACAAACAGGATCACACGACTGAGTCATTTGATGAACGTTTGCAAAGTGCGACAAACATCTCTACAGATGCATCTAATTTAGAACGAATTAACCGTTGGAGTTGTGCCCTTGCCATGTTTGAAAAAAGACCTGTTTTCGGTTATGGACCTGGAACCTATGCTTTTGAATACGCTCCCTTTCAAGAGCCAGAGAATCTCACCATTATTTCCACGAATTTTGGGGACATGGGAAATGCCCATAGCGAGTACCTGGGCGCATTAGCAGAAATGGGAATCATCGGATTACTATCCTTTTTGGGAATCGTAGCAAGCATTTTTTACACTAGTATCATGGTATACAATCGAATTCCTATGACAGATTCCGGGACACGAATTCTGGTTTTGAGCATGATCATGGCCTTAACCACCTACTTCATCCATGCCTTCTTGAATAATTTCTTAGATGCAGACAAAGCTGCGGTTCCAGTTTTTGGTATGTGTGCAATGATTATTGCCCTAGGACTTCAACAAAACAAGTTAGCGTCCGATCCACAGTGAAGGATTCAAGCTTTTCGTCATTCCACCAGCCACCGAATGAATTTCGAAATGGCAGGTAGATACACCACTGTCATCAGCTAATAAACTCCCGATTGCTTGTTTTGAAGATACTTTTGAGCCAACACCTACATACGTTTCTTGCATATTTCCATAAACCGTTCGGTAAGCACCGTGTTTTACGACCACAAATTTACCCGCTCCATTAATGGAGAATACACTCGTTACTTCTCCCTCAAAAACGGAACGGACACGAGCATACTTTGGACAGGTAATATCGATTCCATTATTATTCGTGACCACTCCAGCCAATGTTGGATGCGGATTTGTTCCGTAGCGCTCCGTGATGCTTCCTTTTTCCACAGGCCAAGGCAGCCTGCCACGATTTACCTCAAAACTTTTTCCAACTGCGGATCCTTCTGTTGATTCCGTATAGGTTACTTGTTTTGGCTTCGTCGGCTCGGCCGTACTTGATTTTGGCGTTGTTTTAGGCGCGTCTTGGATCTTGCCTGGCGTTCCGTTGCTTGTAGTTGCTTTTGGTGTCGTAGCCGCTAAATTTGCTTGGCGCTTTTCTTCTTCCTTTCTCGCTTTATCTCTTTCGCGTTGACGCGCTTGTTCGCGTGCAATTTCCTGGCGGAGTTCGGCGTCAATGCGTTGTTTTATTTCTGCCTTTTTGCGTTCGTCTGCTTTCAACTGAGTGAGTAAATTTTGCTCCTCTTTCTTAAACTTTTCGTAGGACTTTTCTTTCTTAGTTTTATCCTTGGAAATCAGTTCTCTTTCTTGCTTTTTCTCTTCGAGTGCACGTAATTTTGAATCCTTTTCTTGAGAAATATTCGTAATCTCCTCTGCAATTAACGCTTGATGTTGTTTTATTAATGCGGCCTGTTTTTGCTGCACCCCAGCTACTTTTTTTAAGTAACGGTTGCGCTTCACGGCTTCGTTGTAATTGTCCGCGGACAACAAATACATCACGCGTCCATAGCTGCTTCGGTGTTTGTAGGCATACAATACCATCTTTTTATATTGTCGTTTGAGGTCACTTAGTCTTTTTTTCAGGCGTCTCACTTCCTGTTTTTTCTCGACCATTTTGATCTCCGCCATGCGTACTTGATTATCAAAAATCCGTACCAATGCCTCTCGGCTTTTAATCTGATTTTCAATTAATCGAATTTCATTCAATGAAGCTTGTGTATTTGACTTTACCTTTGACAGTAAGGACCTTGTATTAGAAATACGTTTTTCTAATTTTTGTTGTTCTTTCTTCAGTTTTTCTTGACTTGACTGTCCAAAAGACAGGCTTACAAAGAAAAAGAAGAATAATAAACTACTTACATTTTTCATATTTCTCTGGTATGACAATTATTAATTCTTGTGGTTCGTTAATTTCCACTTTTTCATAATCCATTTTGATGTAAATCCCTTTTTCCTTCGCTTTGATGTGCATGTGCACGACTTTCGGGACATTTATTCCATTTACTTCCTGACGCTGCTCATAAATCACGGTGATTTCCGTTGAATCACTTGGGCTTTTTATGGTTGTTTGCCTAAGGGATTTCCCATCGTTACTCAGGATATAATTTAAAACGATGTCCTCTTTTGGACGGCGGTCCATTCGTTTTTTATCGCGTTTTTTGTGGGTCGAAATACTGTAGTGAAACGGATCGTGGTCTACGAAATATTTCTGATCGATGTTATAATCCAAGGGTTTCCCTAAAAACAATTCCTCCATGTTTTCATAAGTAAAATCAACGCCAAACGTTGTTTTTAAATAATCTAAAGATTGGATGGTATAACATTTTTCACGTTTATTCACAACGGTAATGGTGTCTTTGGTTACCATTGCCGTCACAATTGGAATACGCGCATACGTAATAATCGCGCTAACGGCGCTATCTGCAACAATCTTCAGTGACGTTTTAAACGAGATGTCCGTCGTAGAATCTTTGTAGTTGATATCCAACTTTGAATAAAACGTTCTCGGTTCGATTTTCGATAAACTGTCCAAGCGATCGACCAACTCTTTATCCTTTATTTTAGGTAGTTTATCCCCGTTTATTAGTTCGTCCCCTACTTTAGGAGAACAAGCAAACAAAGTCCAAATAAAACTTAGTCCGACAGTTATTTTAAAAAACAGGTTTTGCATACTTCTTTTGTGTAATTTTTTCATTCAGCATTTTGTTTGCCGAACCTAGTTCTTTTGCTCGTAGCCAATAGGACATTGCCTCGTCCTTTTTTCCTAACATAAATAAAACGTCGCCCAAATGTTCAGTGCATAATTTGTCAGTTGCTTCTGCACTTCCACAAGCCCGATCAAAGAATGTTTTTGCTTCGGGATATTTTCCTTGTTGAAATAGTATATATCCTTTTGTATCGAGATAACGCGATTCATCGGGAAATTGCGCCAATACCTCATCGATGATTTGAGTCGCTTTCCCCAATTCTAACTCGTGAAAGGCTAACTGATAGGCGTATTGATTGCGTACAAAGGTGTTTTTTACGGATAAACTAAGTGCCTTATCGTAGGCTGAAGTCGCTTCTTTTGTATGATTCAATCCAAATTCCGCTTCGCCGATTTGTCCATAGAATTCTGCTTTCAGATCCTCATCCTTTAACACATATTCTATTCCTGTTTGCAAAGTCATTAGCGACTGTTGAAAGTTTCGTTGTTGGTTCAATGCGGTTCCTAGCACAAAATAAGGTAGTGCTTGCGTTGGAAAAAACCCGATGCATTTCTCTGCATCAATTGCCAAACTATCAAACTGTTGGAATTGATATTCCAATAATAATATTTGATTCCAAATAGGATAAACATTCGGGTCACAAGCTACGGCTACTTTATAAGATTCAATCGCCTGAACGAATTGATTTACCTTGAAATAATAGTCTCCAGAAATAGAATGTGCTTTTGCTTCCTTCGGATATTTCTTACACATGTGCTGTACCAAAGACTCCATGTCTGGATCCATGACCTCTTGTCCTTGAAGTGCCATCAGGATATTCATTTTCTGATCAATACTTGGTCCATCAGACTTTATCGCCGCTTTTAAGTTTTGCAGTCCGTTTTTACTGTCTCCGGATTGCATTTGCATATCCCCAAGCATAAGTAAAGCCATACCATTGTTTGGGTCCAGGGAAACCAATTCCTTTAATAATTCAAATCCTTCTTGAAAACGCTTATGTTGCAAATAGTAATCCACTAAATTCGCAATGATCATGGGTTCTCCTGCAAATTTCTTTTTCGCATTTTTGAGAACGGTAATCGCTTCTTCATCTCGTTTAGCAGAAACAAGGAGTTTAAATTTCTCGATGGCAATTCCTGGATTAGCTCCAAGGTTATTTTCCATGCGAATCAATAAATCCAAGCCTTTTTTTACGTCTCCCATTTGCGCATAGCATTCCGCTGCACCAGCATAGTAAGTAGGATTATTCGGTGTTTTTTTGAGTAATTTCTCAAAAACTGAGATTGCTTCAGGAAATTTTTTCAACTCGACATACATGAATGCCAACTCACTTTGATAATGTTCGTTTTTTGGATCAATGTCCGAAGCTTTCAGGGTATGAAATGTCGCTTGATCTAAGTTTTCTTGGTTCAAATAAATTTGAGCTAAGGCAAAATGTGCAGCATCATCCTTTTCATCGATGACAAGACAAGCTTTAAACTTATCAATAGCCTCTTGGTCTTGTCCATTGAGTTTGAAGCGTACCCCTTCGTGAAAGGAATTTATGTATGCGGCATCATGTCCCTCCTGCTTTTTTTTCAAATTCGCACAGGAAGCAAACACAAGTGTACAACAAATAAGAAAAAGGTATTTATTCATGTGTCGTGCTAAAATCACCTAAACTCAGGTCTTTTGATCGTCCTTTGAATACAACATTCGAGCCAAGCATGGAATCCGCCAAGTTAGCATTCGAAATGTGTGTGTGCTGTTGAATATTTGTATTTCGTATAATGGAATTTTCTACGACAGAATTCGCCCCAATGGAAACATGTGGTCCAATAACAGATGCCAGAATCTTCACATTTTTACCGATAAAACAAGGTTGAATAATGACTGAATCGACACACGTTGCACTTTCATCCTGCATGGAAAGTCCGGAAGCATGATCAAATTCGAGCACACGTTGATTCGTATGAACCGTCACTTCTTTGTTTCCACAGTCCAGCCATTCTGAAACTGTTCCCGGTTTAAATACTACACCAGATTCTGTTAAACGACGAAGAGCATCAGGCAATTGGTATTCTCCGCTTTTAATCACCGCGTTATCGATTAAGTACTGCAACTCCTTGTGCAAACGTTCGCCATCTCGGAAATAATAAATCCCAATCATCGCTAAATCGGAGACAAATTCTTTTGGTTTTTCGACGAAATCGACGATTTCTCCGCGCTCATTCATTTTGATCACGCCAAAAGCACTTGGATCTTCAATTTGTTTGACCCATAAAATTCCTTCATCTTCCGAGCTGATTTTAAAATCAGCTTTGAATAATGTGTCCGCAAATGCCACAACAACGGGTCCTGTCAATTTATCAGCAGCACATAGCACGGCGTGAGCCGTTCCCAAAGGTTGGTGTTGGTAATGAATGGATCCTTTCGCTCCCAATTTCTCTGCAACTGTTAATAATTCTTGTTCTACCTCTGAACCAAACTCTCCAACCACAAAAGCGATTTCATCAATTTTCTCTGCGCAAACACGTGCGATGTCCTCAACGAGTCGGTGAACAATAGGTTTCCCACCAACCGGAACCAGTGGTTTAGGGACAGTTAAGGTGTGTGGTCTCAGTCGGCTGCCTCTTCCAGCCATTGGCACAATTACATTCATTTCCTCTTATTTTACTCCCGTACTTCCAAATCCTCCCGCGCCACGCGCTGAGTCAGTGAGTTCCGTGACTTCTGTTAATGTTACTTTTTGAATCGGACAAAATACCATTTGCGCAATACGTTCTCCGTCTTCTATGATGACTTCTTCTTCCGATAAATTGATTAAAATCACACCGACTTCTCCACGGTAATCTGCATCCACTGTTCCCGGCGTATTTAAAACAGTTAATCCTTTTTTCAGTGCTAAACCGCTACGTGGACGAATTTGACATTCAATGGACGGATCCATTTCCAAAAACAATCCCGTCTTGATTAACGCTCGTTGCAAAGGTTTTAAGGAAACGACCGCATCGATATTCGCACGAATATCCATCCCGGAAGAACCAGCAGTTTCGTATTTCGGCAAGTCGTGTTTGGACTTATTGGTGATTTTTACCTGCATTTTATCTAATTGTATTCAAAATTAGTAAAATACAGGTCCTGAAAACGGCGTTGAATGAGGAGAAATCAACAAGGTACTATTAACAACCTACAGACATATTTTCTTTATCCCGTTTGGATTTGAGCGGAATTTTCACCTCAATTCACTACTTTTGTTTTCGCAAATAAATTGTTATGTTAGAAATTCAACGCATTCGTGCCGAAAAAGACGCTTTAGTCAAAGGATTGTTAAAACGCAATATCCAAGTAGAATCTACCTTGGATGAGATTCTAGCCAAAGATGTCGAATGGCGTGCAGCAAAGACTGATATGGATAACATCGCTGCGGAAATGAACCAATTGGCTCGTTCCATCGGGGATTTGTTCAAGACGGGGAAACAAGCGGAGGCAGCTTCATTGAAAGAACGTACTGCTGGACTCAAAGTGAAAGAAGCAGCGTTGAAATCTACCGTGGACAAATTAGAAGATGAAATCACAAAATTGTTATACACTTTACCAAACGTTCCAAACGAACTTGTTCCGAGTGGACGTGATGCAAACGATAACGAAACCGTTTACGAACAAGGTTCCGCACCAACTTTTGGTTTTGACGCATTGCCACATTGGGATTTAGCGAAAAAATTCAACCTCATCGATTTTGAATTAGGCGTGAAAGTGACTGGTGCTGGATTCCCATTTTACCGTGGAAAAGGAGCGAAATTACAACGTGCCTTAATTCAGTTCTTCTTGGAAGAAGCAAGCAAAGACGGTTACGAAGAAATACAAGCACCGTTGATGGTGAATGAAGCAAGTGGAATTGGAACAGGACAACTTCCAGACAAAGAAGGACAAATGTACTACATGAAAGAGGATGACTTTTACATGATTCCAACGGCAGAAGTTCCCTTGACAAATATTTACAGAGATGTCATTTTACCTGGTCCCGATTTCTCAATAAAAATGTGTGGTTATACGCCATGTTTTAGAAGAGAAGCTGGGTCTTACGGGAAAGATGTTCGCGGATTAAATCGCCTTCATCAGTTTGACAAAGTGGAAATTGTTCGCGTTGAACATCCATCTAATACTGCACAAGCATTGGAAGATATGATGGAGCACGTGAAAGGATTGTTAGACAAACTTGGGCTTCAGTTCCGTATTTTACGTTTATGTGGCGGTGATATGGGCTTTGCATCTGCCATGACTTACGACTTTGAAGTGTACTCCGCTGCGCAAGAAAAATGGTTGGAAGTAAGCTCCGTTTCTCGTTTCGACACGTTCCAAGCAAACCGTTTGAAGTTAAGATTTAAAGATGCGGACAAAAAATCTCAACTTTGTCATACCTTGAATGGATCTGCACTTGCATTGCCAAGAATCGTTGCTGCCTTGTTGGAAAATCACCAAGATGAAAATGGCATCGTTATTCCTAAAGCACTTCGTCCGTATACCGGATTTGATCGAATCGATTAACATAGCGAACGAAGATTATTAAGTTGCGGAGTCAATCGTTGACGGACGAACAAAATAATCGTTTCTTAGACAATCTATTGGGATTTCGAACGTTAATCAAGCCAACAACCTTATCTTCGTAAGGCATGATGCCGAACTATTTTTGGACCTTCTTCCTGTTTTGTTTTATTTCCATTGGAGCAAAGGCCCAACATGGGAATCACCGCACTATTCACCAAAAATTTAGCGCCGAGTGGAAGCGCATTGACACGCTGAGTATTTATCCAAGTTCCTTTGTGGTATTGACGGGCAAGGACACCTTAAAAGCGAGCGAGTATGAAATCGATTTTCTTTCGGCAAAATTTCGCTTAATCCATGACTACACAGATAGCTTGATTCTTAGCTACCAAGTTTGGCCCTTTGATTTCTCGAAACAATATTTGAAACGCGACACCAGTGTCATCTTTCAAGGACGCCCACAAAGCGAGCGAGATTTATTTAAAATCGAAGCCAATTCCACTCCGCCAACGCTCTTTGGTGGAAATGAAATAGCGAAAAACGGAAGTATTTCTAGAGGATTGAGTTTTGGGAACAAGCAAAGTTTAGGGATCAACTCCGCATTAAACTTAGAGCTAAATGGAATGATTAGTGATAATTTGACGTTAAGTGCCTCCATTTCTGATGCGAATATTCCGATACAGGCAGACGGAAACACCAATAAACTGCAAGAATTTGATCAAGTGTACATTCAATTGTCGAACGATCAATTCAAGTTAATTACGGGTGATTTTTGGTTGTCGAAGCCGACCGGATATTTCATGAATTACAAAAAACGTGGACAAGGAATCAGTTCAGAATTTCAAGGGAAAACGATGAAAGGAGACCGTTGGTTTACCCAAAATAGCGTCGCACTTTCCAAAGGAAAATTCAACCGACAAATCATTCAGGGGATTGAAGCCAATCAAGGTCCATATCGTTTACGAGGAGCAGAAAACGAACCGTTTATCACCATTCTTTCGGGTACGGAGCGCATTTACATCGATGGGAAATTGCTCATTCGCGGACAAGAATTCGATTACACCATTGATTACAATACTTCAGAACTTATTTTTACTTCTCGGCATTTAATTACGAAGGACATCCGTATTGTAGCCGAATTTCAGTACTCCGATCAAAATTATGCACGTTCCTTGCTTCAAAGCGCAACAAGACTTGAATTAAAAAAAGGGCAAATTTGGTTCAATGCCTACAGTGAGCAAGATGCAAAAAATCAATCCCTACAACAGGACTTAAGCAGCGCGCAAAAGTATAGTCTGTCACAAATTGGCGATGATTTATCGCAAGCCATTGTGAACAGCATCGATTCCATCGGTTACAGCGAAAATCAATTGTTGTATCAATTAATCGATACACTCACCTATGACTCGGTTCTGGTTTTTAGCGTGGATCCAGCGCTTGCTCATTACCGAGCATCCTTTCAGTTTGTTGGACAAAACAAAGGAGATTACGTACTAGATTCGTATAACGCACTTGGAAAAGTGTACAAATGGATTGCGCCCGTTTCCGGAATTCCACAAGGGGACTTTTCTCCCAATCGAAGTGTGATCACTCCCAAACAAAAACAAATGATTTCGAGTGGATTTGCCGTCAACATAAAGTCGAATATGCGCATTGAATCAGAGTTGGCCTTGACCACCAATGACCTAAACACTTTTTCACGCTTGGGATCACAAGATGACCAAGGATTATCGAATCGATCCAAACTCGTGCAGAAAATTCCCGTGAAAAAAGACCAATGGCAAGATTTATCCGTAGAATCATACTTGGAATTTGAGTATTTAAGCAAGCATTTCAGTCCCATTGAACAATACCGCAAAGTGGAATTCGACCGTGATTGGAACACCCGAAATAAACAATTGAGTGGCTTTCAACGAAGTGTGAATACTGGAATCAACCTGGCAGACAAAAAGAAAGGTGCCATGTCTCTAAGCGCACAAAACTTCGCCATCGGAAATGACTTTACTGGTTCGCGGATATTTAGTGAAGGAAAGTGGAAAGAAAAGAGTTGGCAAGCTACGTGGGACGCCAGTGCATTGACCGCAGTAACTGCGCTGAATGAAGATACGAATTCATTTATACGACATCGGGTTGACATTAGTAAGAATTTCGGCAAACTAAAACTCGGTTATAAAGATGACCATGAGCGCAATGTCTATCGCGACAAATCGTTTATGAATCCAGGCAGTTACCAGTTTTTTGATTACCAATTTTACCTTTCCAATGCGGACACCAGTTCCTATCAGTTTAAACTGTATTACCGAGAACGCATCGACCAGCGCAGTGATTCCATTCAATTGAGAAATGCCGCTAAAGCGAAAACAGCCGGAGCAGAACTCCGTTGGAATCAACTCAAAAATCAACGATTGACCATTTTAAGCGCGTACCGTTCGCTGGAAATACTCGATAGCGTTTTGCTTCCTCAAACCCCGGAGAATTCCTTGGTGGGACGCATCGATTACGAAGGGCGATTTTTCAAAAATGCCTTAACCGTCAATACCTTCTATGAAGTTGGATCCGGATTGGAACAGAAAAGGCAGTTTCAATATTTGAAAGTCAATGATGGACAAGGGCTTTATACGTGGATTGACTACAACAATGATGGCATCAAAGATTTAAATGAATTTGAAATAGCCCAATACATTGACCAAGCGAGTTACATCCGCGTGTTTATTCCGAGTAATGAATACGCCAACACCTTTTCGAATGAATACAATCAAAGTATTTTTTGGCGACCGGAACGGATTTGGAACGATCAAAATATGTGGAAAAAAGTACTAGGAAAATTCTCCGATCAAGCACGACTTCGCATGCAGCGGAAAATCAATGAATTTAACCTGGAAAGTGCGTTTAATCCATTTTTCAACGACATCGCAAACACCAGTTTAGTGAGTTCAACGATTACCATGAATAATTCCCTTTTCTTCAATCGGATGGGGAAAATCTTTACGGCAGAATATCAAGTTCAACAAAACGACACCAAGAATTTATTGGCCAATGGACAGGATGCTCGCAGCCAGAAAAGTCAAGAAATGCTGATTCGGTGGAATGTTCATCCTACTTTTTCCATTGAATCAAGTGCGAAAACGGGTACAAAGTCAAGTTTGGCAGATTACACCAGCGGAAGAGACTACGCATATACCTACCGCCAAGTCCAGCAAAGTTTGATTTACCAAGGATCCACGAATTCGCGCTACGCTTTAACGGGAAGGATTTCCAACAAACAAAATGAAGCCTTTTATGGTGGAGAAACCTGCATGCTCAAAGAACTTGGACTTACCTGGAAGCAAAATCAAACGGAAAAAGGAGGATTCCAGGGAGAATTTAAATGGATTCAATTGAATTATACCGGATCCGCACAATCGGCTATCGGCTACGAATTGTTGGAATCACTCAAACCGGGAACGAACTATACTTGGACAATTGGCTATCAGCGCACTTTGTCCAAAAACCTACAAATGACGCTTCAATATAGCGGAAGAGACACGGGAACATCCAGAACAATTCACAACGGATCGATGGAATTACGTGCCTTCTTTTAGATGCTGCCGATAAATTCTCTTGCTTTCTCACGCGCTACTTCATCCGCTTGAACGTACTGTTCGTAAGTTGGAATCAAGATGTTGCTTGCCGATTCGACTACCGCCTGATTGATTTCTGCAATTTCTAGAAAACTAATTTTTTCATTTAAGAACGCATCAACTGCAATTTCATTAGCCGCATTTAAGGAACATGCTGCTGTTCCTTGCATATCCATCACTTTAAAAGCAAGGTCGAGGTTTTTAAACACCTTTCTGTCTGGCGCTTCAAACGTTAATTGTGGGTAATCCATGAAATTGAACCGTGGGAAATTTGTCGGAAGTCGCTGTGGGAAAGTAAGGGCATACTGGATGGGAAGTTTCATGTCTGGAAGTCCCATTTGTGCCTTCATACTTCCATCTTCGAATTGCACTAAACTATGCACGATGGACTGTGGATGTACTATCACATCAATTTGATCTGTCTGTAAGCCAAATAACCATTTCGCTTCAATGACTTCCAATCCTTTGTTCATCAAACTGGCAGAATCTATGGTGATTTTCGCCCCCATGGACCAATTTGGGTGTTTCAACGCTTGCGCCAAACTCACCGTTTGCAATTGCTCATAAGTGAATCCACGGAAAGGTCCGCCGGAAGCAGTTAGATATATTTTTTCGATTGGATTCTGATATTCTCCGACCAAACATTGAAAAATCGCGGAATGTTCCGAGTCTACCGGATAGATATTCACTCCTTTTTGTTTTGCTAATTTGGTGATGAGTTCACCTGCAACCACAAGTGTTTCCTTGTTCGCTAGTGCAATCGTTTTACCCGCTTCAATCGCATGAATCGTTGGTTTGAGTCCGGCGTAACCTACCAGTGCAGTAAGGACCGTATGAACTTCATTTGATTCCACCACTTGGCACAGTGCCTGTTCGCCAGCATACACATGAATGTCCTCACCCCAAAGCGCATCTTTAACCTTTTGATAGAGTGATT
Source organism: Crocinitomicaceae bacterium (assembly GCA_044372485.1). Classification (GTDB taxonomy): domain Bacteria; phylum Bacteroidota; class Bacteroidia; order Flavobacteriales_D; family Crocinitomicaceae; genus UBA952. Next base: position 9,929 of record JBILRU010000015.1, on the reverse strand, counting down.
CATCGCTAATCACCACAGAATTCGGATGATATTTGAGTGCTTGTTCGATGAGCAAGTCCGCATTTTTACCCGCCGTTAAAACTTGTAGATCAAAGTATTCCGGATACGTTTCCAGTACTTCAAGTGCTTGGGTTCCGATGGATCCGGTGGATCCTAAGATGGCGATGCCTTTTTTCGAATTCATAGAACAAAAATAACATTTTCAGGGCGAAGTTGCTATCGCGCACAGAGACTTACAGTTAAATTCAACGTTGTAATTCTTAGCATTGATAAAATATTCTCTAACTTAGATTTCTAATTATTTAGCACAACTATGAAATCAATTGTTGTATTTTTCTCCTTACTAAGTGCCATATCAGCCGTTGCCCAAATTAAAACAACAGAAAATCGCATCGAAATTGAGTTGAAAGACGGTTACAATAGCGAAAAAGTGTATGAATTTGGAGCGAATGGCTTTGTGATGACCAGTCAATCAGATAAGCCTGTTAATGGAGTAGTTGAGCTTCGTTTTCAACGCTATTCAACGGATTTAACCTTTGTCGATGAGCAAATTTTCGAATGGCCGAAAGGATTTACAGAATCACAAAGTTTCATCGAAGATAATGTGCTTTATAAATTAATTACGAATCGATTTGGGAAGTACTCCATATTACAATACAACATTAAAACAGGAGCCCTCTCTCAAATAGATGGTGATTTAGAACATTCTTTGAGTATTCAATTTTTCGAGGTTGCGAATGGTCATGCCGTTATGGCTGGTTATTACAAAAGAAAATGGATCATGACAAACCTTGATTTATTATCGGGAAGTTTGAATACGAGTCCAGTTTATATCGAAGGAATCAACCCGAAAAAACTTTCCGTTTCCAACCTTCAATACATTGAAAAATCACAATCGTTTTATGTTTCCATATGTGGATACGTTTCTCGTAAAGTCGTTAAATGGTATTTGAATCAATATGATCTTACCGGAAATCTAATAAATACTAAGTCCCTTGATGAAGACTTGGATAAGAAATTGAAATCAACTACCGTTGCTGCGTTAGATGAAAAGGATGTGTTAATTTCCGGAACCTATTCAAACCTAAACGGGTCATCAAGTACCGGATTATACATGACAACAACTGTGGATGGAGACTTACAAGAACCGCGTTTTTACAATTTCATTGATTTAGAAAATTTTCTTTCTTATTTACCTGAACGTTCAAAGGCCCGAATAGAAAAGAAAAAAGAACGCATGGCTGACCGTGGAAAGGAGTTAGCGATTTCGTATAACATGGCCATCCATGACATTATTCCATGTGGAGAGGATTACCTTTTTCTTGGAGAAGCGTATTATCCTACTTATCGAACTGAAACACGAACAACTTATGTAAATGGTAAACCAACCACGACCACCGTTCAGGTTTTTGATGGCTATCAGTACACGCATGCACTGATCGCCAAATTCAATAAAGAAGGTGAGTTATTATGGAGTCAATGTTTCAAAATGTATCCATTTACTAAACCTTACTATGTAAAACGATTCATACGAATCGCTGGACAAACACAAAGTACGATTAAACTTGTCTTTGCAGATGGAAGTTTTATTTATGGTAAAGAATTCGACTTTAATGGAGCTATGCTATCGGAAAAAACCTCCGCCAAAATCAACGGCTCCCTTGATAATGACAAAGTAAGATTTGCGAGCTCTGAGATCTATTTCTGGTACGACAACTACTTTCTTTCCTATGGTGTTCAGCGCATTAAAAACACAAAGGACGATGACGTGAAGCGCAAGCGAAACGTACTTTTTGTCAATAAAATTACCTTCGAATAGTTGATGAACCACTGGACCGAAACGAATAACGAACTCAAGAAAACTTTTGTTTTCTCTTCTTTCAAAGATGCCATCGATTGGATGGTGAAAGCGAGTGTTGAAATAGACAAGCAAAACCATCATCCAACCTGGACCAATGAATACAACACAGTACACGTATGTTTAACGACGCACGATGAAGGAAATACCATCACGCACAAGGATAGAGAACTCGCACAGGCATTGGATAACATCGAAATGAACGGTTCATCGTTCTAAGTGCCTCCTATTTAAACAGATAACACATTGATTGTTTTGGCTAGGTAATCGAAAATGATTCAGTTGTTAGTTAGAACGACGATTATTTTTGCCCAAAATCATTTTAAAGTCGTCGCAATAACAGGTGTTATTTCCAGTGTACCACGAATAAAAAATCAGCTTATTTCCAGGGATTTTTTTTTCAATGGACACAGTCAGTTTTATTTTTTTCCATCCGTCTTTATCTTCAATAATTGAATTACTCACATGATAAAAATCTTGGGTGTTATTTGCTGCGCATACTAATTGGTAATTATTATCCTTTGAGTATTTCCAAATTGTTGCTTCAAAATAGTCCCCTGCTTGAACATGCTCAACGGTGCATCCCGTTCCATACGTGTTTTCTTTTGTGAGTTTCTCAGAAAAATTCCCTGAAAAGGATTTCTCAGTAGTCCTTAAGTTGTTGTTTTTGAATAAGAATGATTGATTATTCGTAAGGTAATAAAGTCCATCGGATGTCATTCTTTCCATGTCACAAAACGCTTCATTAAAATGATAGGTCTTAGCTAATCTTGCTGTATCAATCGTAAGTTGACAAATCAGATCATACTTTTGATGAAATACGTGCTTGATTTTTATAATGGAATCGTTTGGACGATTATACGCGTCAAACTTTTTCAGAATCTCTTTTCCAAAAGCTTCTTCTTTCCGTTTAGTAGCGTCAAGTGATATGTACAGATTTAAAATAGGATTGCTTTTCAATAGGTCAAACAAACTTATTTCATTACTCCAATTAAAATAGGTATTCTGTTCAGGGATAAAAAAATAGGTCTCAGGATATTTTTTATTCATGATATCCATGTATTCTTGGGCATTTTGTCCAACCCAACTAGAGGAAAACCATAAAGAGTATTCTTTTGTTCCTGATCCGAAATAATTAGGGACAATTAAAAGTGGTAGGCCTTTCCTGTTTTTCTCAAGGTACTCATGTGCACTATTTCTAGATGCGGCATGATTTAAAAGGCGGTCATTTATCGTGTATATATTATTAAAAGCCAGTAAAGGATACATCACGATCAAACTGATCATCAGCGTTTTTTGCATTTTTTTCGTGTGTGAAACAAATAGGATGAGCAGATAAATCCCTAGGATTCCTAAAAGTATGGATGGGGTAAGGTAGCGAATGGCAAAATGTTTTGATACCAAGATTATGTGTAAAATAAAGGTGCATAATAAGCCAACGATGATCTTATTCTGATGATTTTTCTGTTGTTTTATTACGAACATGAATATACAAATGACCAATAAAAGGCATATGATGATAAATGGTATTTCCGTTCTGATGATTTTTTCTAGATTGCTTAAAAAAGTAGTACTCGAAATAATCTTTTCCTCGCCGGTACCGTAATGTCCTGAATGCAAAATCAAGCCTTTCACCCAGCCAAAGAACCTGTCAAATTGAACTGTCGCTGTGAACGCAAACAAAGGGCTAAGAAAACCTGTTGAAAGGATAAATACACTCTTTTGTTTTGTTTTTGGCAAAATGAAAATAGGCAAAATGACCAACGGTAAAAAGGTGATTTTAGTAGCGCAACCAATCGCCGTGAATAGTGAAAAGTATACCGCACTTTTTACTTCATCTGTGTTTTTATCTTTGTTGACATAGCTAAAAATGAAAGCTATATACAATAACATAACAATCACTAGAAAATGATCTGGCGTCAACATCGTGGATGTCAACATGATGTCTGCGGAAAGAAAGGGAGCAAGTTGAAACAAAATTGCGGTTAAGGAACTTTTGCTAACTTTCTGCACAACGTACCCAAGTATAAAAAGGGAAAGTGTTGTTAGAATCAATAGTACCAGTCTCAACGAATCGATGTATTTCTCGGGATTTGAAATAAAATCTTCTTTTAACGAATCATTCGAAGAAACAAAACAAGTGACTTTAGCTGTAATAGCTCCCAAAACATACAGTGGAGTCCCCGGACTTTCTATGCTTTGTATGTTTAGATTTCCTTCTGCCAGGTTAACGGAACTGATTAAATGAATGTACTCAGGATCAACTGTTTGTAAAAATGCATTTGGAGATTTATGTGTAGTGTGAATACAGAAGAATGCATAGATAGCTGGTAAAATTAAAAGTGCTAAGTGTTTCTTTAAAACAGTTAAAACCATTCTTACATTAATTGAGTTAGGATTAAATGTAACATTAATACATGAAACAGACAACTTAACTTAATAGCGATTATCAGTCAACCCAATGCAGACGATTTACATCTTGGAAAAATTTGGAAGTGTATTGAGTTCGATTACCGGATATGTATAAACTGTGTTTCCAGAAATCAATTATTCATTCCGTATAACAATTCTCTGAACACAATTAATCCTGAATAAACACCTTCTTCTTCTCGATGAGTGTGCCACTCTGAACCGTCAGGTAGTAGATGCCTGATGGAACGTCAAGCTCAATCGCTGTGATGATTCCCTCAAGTTGTCCGGTGTAGACTTCTTTGCCGTTCATGTCTGTGACAAATACTGTTCCTTCTACTTTCTGCTCTGCTGCTTGATTCAAGGTGATTTCTATGTTGCCTTTGTCGTCGTTTAAGATTTCAACATCTCCGCCTTCTGTATAGCTGCCCTCTTCCTCTGCCCAACTGTTGTTCGGACCTTGTGTCGTGAGTTCTGCATCTGGTAAGATGAAGTGTAGGACCAAGCGGTTTTGAAGCAAGCCGCTGTTGGCATAAAAGCTATAGTTTTCCATCAAGGTGAAGTCTTGAATCGTTCCTTCTTGTTTGTCTTCTAAGAGGATAAGACCATCTTCTACCATGTATTCTGACAACTGTAGCGTATAACTCTTCGTTGTAGGCAACTCCAAATAAAGCGGGACAGACACTTTCTTCTTGTTGTTTTTCAGTCCGTTCATTACCAACTTTTTGTTCGAGGACATGGTGTACACTTGAACCGTTCCGCTTACTGGCATCTTCTCAGAGTCATATTGATCTACCTCGTTGCTCATGTCGCTGTTTAGATAGACTAACATTTGGTCAAAGCGATTTCCATCAACCAAATTTACTTTTGCCAAAGCTGGAAATACCGTACTGTTTTTCAAGCTAGGATTTCCACTTTGGTGGGACAGCATGCTGCGCGTCATATTCACCGTGCCCGTTGAGGATCCCGCACCTACTTTCACCCAAACAGATTGCATTGGGGCGATGTAGCGGAGTTCTGAAGCAGTTGCTGTAACGCTTGAAGTATTGGTCGCTAGATTGGTGCTTGCATTATAGCTAATCAAGGCGCTGATGTCTCCACCAGCAACATTGTTAGATCGAATGTAGAATGTAGGGTCGATGGTTGGTGATGCAGCAACTACTGCATTCCAATCTAAGTATGCCATATATGGGTTTGATACCAAGCTAACACCTGAGGTATAGCCTGCTGTTTTTGTCAAGCCGCTTATACTCAAATCTAAACGATACAAACCATTGTCTCCAACTGCACTAAAGGAAAGTGTGTCATCTGTGGTTCTGCGATGAACATACCCAGTACCTGCCGACAATGATCCTGAAGTTAATTCTGTGTATTGTTTCGTTGCTTCAGAGTAAGACCAAACTCGGTTGGTTGTTGTTCCCGGTGTGCCAAAACTGCTACGTGCTACACTCACCATTGGAACGCCCATGTACCAGAAGCGCCCGCTTGTTGTGCTCCATGTTGGGTTGTTATCCGTTAATGCTTTTTCTACATTAAACGTTCCAGTACCTGAGATACTTGTGCCGCTTGTAGCTTGAACCAACGAAGCTCCGCTTTTCATCGTGAAGGTTCCGTTGTTGGTCAGCGCACCACTTAGGGTCAACTGTTGGGTTGGATTTAGTTTATAGCCGCCAGCACTAATCGTCATTGCGGCAAACGAAAGGGACGTTGGCGTTGGCAAGGTTAAGGTTCCAGCTCCATCTTTGACAAAATTGAGTGATGCACCAGAAATAGCTCCCGTATAATTCGTGTTTGAACTCAGGTTCATCGTTAGGGTGCGTCCATCGGCAACGGTTAATGAACCACCCGTAAGTGTTGTGCCGTTCAAGGACATATTACCAGTTGTGGTGTTAGTGGTGCTAAGTGCGTCGCTTAAAGTGAGCGCACCGCCGTAAAGGGTAATTGGACCGTTGATGGTCGTGGCAGTACTCATAGTAAGATCTGCCGTATTACCAGTTTTACCTAGAGTGAGTCCAGTAATGGTATTAGCAAGTGACAGGTTCGTGATTGGATATTGAATGGCAGACGTAAACGAAGTAGCTGTCGGCTCAATAATCACTTGTCCTGTTGTTAATATACTCGTTGCTCCGGCTATCGACAAATTATTTCCTTTAAGGTTTATCGTGTTGGCATGACTAATCGCTCCAACGGTGTTTGTTCCAGAAAGCGTAATTGCATCGCTTCCAGTTCCGCCACCGGCAGTTCCTGTTATGGTTATTGGCCCTGAAGTGTTACTTCCTACAGAGGATCCATCAATGGTGACTCCATCACTATTATCGGATCCGTTGGTGCCAGTATTCCCTGTTAGATTAATTGCTCCACCTGCAGAATAAATACTACTGCCTGTTGTCAAAATAATTCCTCTTAAACCAATTGAGGTATTTACTCCACCAGTTCCTGCTATGTTCACAGTTCCAGTGCCCGCTGCCGAAACTTTAGCGTTTGTAAGTAACACAACACCTTGGCTGTATGTTCCAGCACCAGCGCCGCCACCGAAACCAGTAAGGGCAACATTCCCCCCGTTTGATTTAACCCAAGCGTTCGCACCTTCTATATTTACTCCATGGCAACTAGATCCAGTGGTATTATTAAAGGAAAGTCCACCATATCCAATAAGCTCAATGTTTCCTGTTCCGCCGGCTTCAACCAGATTAGTTACATTAATTCCGTGCGTATTCATGGCTGTTGCACTTCCGCCACGTCCGTGAATGGTAATGTTTCCACTATTAGTAGTAGTCACTGCAGCGTTAATTTCTAATCCCTTAGTGTTTTGCGCAAGGGCACTGCCGTTATCCCCATCAAGAATAATGTTTCCTGCGGCTGTCAATGCAGCAGAAGCTACCACTGAACCACCATATATTGCTAATGATTTTGTAGAAAGTGCTGTTGAAGCAGTCACGGTTGAAGTGTTCCCTTGTGTCACTGCGGTAACGCCATTTAAATGGCCAGCATATTGACCAATGACCAAACCTGTAGTTGCTAAACTATTTATTTTTAGCCCGTTGTAATGACTTGTATTAAAGGTAAAATTACCAGAAGTTAAAGTGCCTCCAAGGGTCAACGCACTAGCATAACTTCCTGCATGAGGGACTAAGGAAACAACTCCGGTTGAAGTTAATTCAATGGCACCTGAAGTGTTCGGCGCAATGAAAGTAATATCACCTGAACCTGCATTGATGAGTCGTGCTCCATCGGCAGCTATACTACTGGTTCCACATCCTGGTGAGCTTGCCCAAAGTAAAACATCACCTCCGCCTGTAGTAATTGGACCAAAAATATCCAGGGCATTACAATTATAACCAAAAGTTCCGATTGATGGACCATCTCCTACAGTTAATCCATTCCAAGTATAACTACCGCTAGTTGTGTTAGATCCACCCAGCCAAACGTGTCCACCATTGGTGCTAATGCTACCAAATTGAGAAACACCTCCATCATTGTTGGTATTGTCATAATCAGACCACATCACTACATTTAACAAGCCTGTACCTGATGTGCTCAAAGTTCCATTATTCGTAACACGACCATTCGCTTGAAACGTAAGCGTGCCTGTTCCAGCCGATTTGTTAATGGTTATACCACTACCAATAGCCACTGATGGATTTCCGTTGCCAAGGCTTTTAATGAAAATATCACCATTGGCAGAACTGGTAATATTGCCAGTAAATTCAACATAGTTGCCATATACACTGATAGGTCCAGCCACAGTTAATGCCGTATTCAGATAGACGTTAACTGTATTTCCAGATTTACCAAAGGTAAACCCGCTAATTCCATTGGCATCTTGGTCAATTACAAACCAACTAGATGCAATATCTTGCCCAAAAGAGGCGTCATTTGATTCAAAGGTAAAACTACCTGTTCCGTTAATATGTGGTTTACGAGATTCAGTTCCGTTAATGTTAAATGTCTCTCCCCTAAGGATAAGATTACCTGCACCAGGATTAAGGGTTAAATCATCTATATCTATCCAACCACTGCCATTGCCATCAACGTCGGCATTCAAAGTGATGTTTCCGCCTTGCGTGCTTATTGATCTCCTCGTGGCGGTACTGGTAGAAATTTGATTTGTAGCCGAAATTGTAATTGCAGCTGTTGATGTAGTCGTTATATTCTGAGCAACATTAAATGTTCCCGTATTTATTGTAATTGAGCCCGCGTTTGTAATGGCTTCATTTACAGTTGTAGTCGGGGTCGTATTATTTAAGGTACTATTCGCATTGAATACTAAAGCATTTGAGGATGTGCTTGAAATGGCAGCACTAATCGTTGTATTCCCTGCATTAATTGTCAGAGGACCTGATGTCAAATAGTTTTCGATGACACTTGAAAGGATATTTACAGTACTTGTTATGGTATTAATAACTCCATTGTCATATGTCCAAGTTGTATTTATGCCATCGCCACTTGAAGATACAATTGTAAGCGCACCTACTCCCGCACTAGTGCGGTAGATAGCATATCTGTTATTTGCACTCAAAACGGGTGAAAAAGTTGAAGTGGTTTCATCGTAATTATTACGCACATTCGAGCTGCCCCCAGCCAAGGATGTAAGTCCAGTACTTGTTGATTCCAACCCACTAAACAACTTAGCAATTCCACCTGATCCCATTGTAATTGTTGGCGACCCAGAAACAATGATATCACCACCAGTTCCAACTCCAATTGCTGTAGTCTTTGCTGCAGTTAAAATAACAGCATCGGTGGATGTACTGTTGGTGCTGATACTTCCAGCTAAGGTGAGGTTACCAGCTAATGTTTCAACAAGAATGGTACTTGACCCTCTGAGACCCGTATTGCTTCCAATCGTTCCAATGGTTAAGCCCCCTGAAATATCCGTTACTTGGGTTGCACCTAGTAAACTTCCGACTGCACCACCTGCTAATGTAGAAAAGCTATTTGATGTATTTGTAAGGGTAAATGTACCTGTCCCGTTGAGCGAAAGCCCCGATGAAACAATTGGTTGACTTTGCGTTACAGCAGTGGAAGCGTAAAGACTAACATCACTTCCGCTTGCCGTTAATGCTCCAGTAATTCCGATGGTAGCTCCATATATGTTTACCGGTCCTGTGGAGGTCACTGCGGTATTTGGGTACAAATTTCCTGTATTCCCAGACTTACCGAATGTAAAACCAGACATGGTTTGACTGTTCTGATTTAAATTGAAATAGCTGGTATACATATCCATTCCAAAGCTTGCAGCAATTGGCTGAATAGTTACACTTCCAGAAGTCCCAAACTTAGGAATTGCAAAATTATCGTAAGCTACTCTATCAATTTGAAGATTAATACTGCTTGAACTACTTGTTACAGCAGATCCAGCTTTAGATCCTAAGTGCATATGCCCATTCAAGTATAGAAAGCCATTGGTAATTCCACTCAATTGTCCTGTTTTCATATTAATCGGACCACTCACGGCTAGAATATTCGTTTCAGCGCGGAAAACGGCGTCATAATCATTTGCAAGTTGCTTCGAAGTATTAATTGTGATTCCACCCCCATTTCCAGTGGCCAAAACGGAGAAGACACCTTCTGTTTCGATGCCCCATGCTTCACCACTTGCACCAATAGCTTTACCTGTAATGCTAATGGCATTTGTAGTTGTATTTGCCGATGAAATCGT
>JBILRU010000098.1:0-7945 GCA_044372485.1 Crocinitomicaceae bacterium | reverse complement strand
GCAATTGATAAGACATTCGCAAAGGTCAGATTGGTGGTATTGGTACTATTTCCTAACGTGAAACCAGAAAGTGTTGTCCCAAAATTCCAGTCGTCATCAAAGGTTAAAGTACCGGCGTCGCCAGCACGCATGTAGGTAAATGCATTTCCAGTAGGCTGAATTGTAAGTGTACCTGTGGTTTGTATGGCAATAGAGCCCGCACCTGTGTTGGTATTTCGTTGATATACAGAGTTTCCTTCAATAGTGATATTTCCTGAATAGGCATTAGTTCCGTCATATCCGATGCGAATAGAATTGGCTATATCTTGTGCGTTAAAACGAACAGAATTGGTATACTGACCTGAGGTTTCTAACGTATTAGTTCCGCGTAAGCTGATGTTTCCAGATTGTGAGCAAATCGCTGCTCCAAAAGCAATATTAACCCCTTCTTTGTCATTAACCGTAGCGGCAAATTCAGCTTCGCCGATAATGCTTATATTTCCCGAAACCGATTTGATGGACACCGCTCCGTTAATCGTTGTTGCCGTTCTTGGTCCATTTCCGTTAGTCGAGGCATCGGTGCCGTAACCATAGACAGAAATGGCACCTGAGGTAGAAGTTATTGAAGTAGTGGAGGTATTATAAATATTTATACCCGATCCGGTGAAATATTTACCATAAAGGCCTCCTGCCAAATTAATTGAACCTGCAGCCGATGAAACAACTGAATTTTGAATGTTTATTCCGTAATTATTACCATCAGTGTCATCCGAGTTCCACGATTGACCATACATGTATATGTTCCCGCCATTAGTGGCAACCGATGAGCCAATGAGTGAAATTCCTGCAATATCGTCCAACCAAGTAACAGCGTAAGAATTACCAACTGTTAACCCATTCCAAGTCACATTTGTGGTTCCTCCGCCGACCCACAAATGTCCACCTTTAGTGTCTACATTTATCCCATCCATTTTAACGAGGCCGTTATCTGGCGCACCTAAACTCAAACCCAATGCTGATCGAAGCACTACATTTAAACTTGCCGTTGAAGAGGTGATTCCCGTTGCATTCGCAAAAATGATATCATTTGCGCTTTCAATTGTTAATGTTCTCGCATTAGAACCTAAATAGGCAATGGTGTTGTTAATGTAGATATGACGTGCAACTCCACTTTGCCAAGGTAAATTAATTGTCAAGTTACCTATATTCTGAAGGTGGTCCGTAATTACACTTGTATGAATGGACGCAGATCCACTGCTACCTATAGATAATTCGTTTCCACTAATGCTCCAATTCGTTCCCGAAGTTCCTGTTTGACCGCCTGAATATATGGTTAAGTTTTGTGCGAAAATCCCAGATGAAGATGAGAAAACAAGCAAAAGGTAAAATAAACGATGTAACATAATCCTAAAAAATTAGGCTACAAAGATACCATGGTTGAAAAATACCACATGAGAAAAGACCTCATACTAATCTCATTTTTGACTCATGGCAACAAAAAGAGGTGGTCAAAGGTTTAAGATAAATTCCTGGAGGTTTTGTGTTTCTGATAAGTGCAACTTCTTCCTTATCTGACTTCTCGAGTTGTCGATTGTACCAACGGTACGGTTTGTTAACCGCGCCATTTCTTTGCTGGAGATATTTAAGCGAATGAGCGCACAAATTTTTAATTCATGGGATGTGAGGTTTGAACACCGTTTATTTAACGCAGTGTAGAAGTCCTCATGTACTCCGGTGAAGCGTGTTTCAAATTCGTCAAAAAATGCAGTGTTCTCTGATTTTCCCAAATCTTGAATCAACTTCTTCATTTCATCGCTCTCTTTAAAAGAAGTGTTACGCTGAATTTCTTTTAATTGCTGCTTAATCTCATTCTTCACATATTGAACCGTATTATTCTTTAGGGATTCAGCTAATAATTCCTTTGATTTCAGTTCCAACTCATAAATTACCCGTTGTTTTTCTAAGCGCATTGCTTCTCTTGCCTTTTGTTGCTTTCGAATAATGAGTAACGCGAGTACAAGACCCAAAAGTAAGATGGAAATAGACGAAAAAAGAACCAAATATTTGGTGTTTTTTTGTTTTTGAACGCGTAACTCTAACGCTAATTTCTCCTGTTGTGCACGTGTTTTTTCTTGTTCTAATTCCCACTGGCTTAGCACGGTGATAGCATTGTCTCCAAAAGACTTTTCTTTGTTTTCAACGGCCGATCGATAATAGGCATTGGCCTGAATTTTATTGCCGAGGGAATCTTGAATTCTGGAAAATAAATCAAAGTAAGCATAACTCTGTTTCGGTTCGTCCACACGTGTGACCAAGGGTAAAAATCCGAGCATTTCTTTTTCTGCTTTCTCAAATTGTCCTTGATCCAAATATAATTCTGATCTGTTTATCCCATTGATTAATAAGCCAACTTCTATGCCTAACGAAGAACAAATAGTATCTGAATTCCTCATCAATTCTAAAGCAGCATCAAATTTCTTTTGTTTGCGCTTTAAATTACCGAAATTGGAAAGCGTTTGTGCTTCTAAACCAATTAATTGTTCTCGTTGTGAATAAGCCAAAACTTTTTTAAAGGATCTCTCTGCTTCGTTAAACTTGCCCACTTTAGCTTGAATAGTTCCAACCATATTGAGTTGCTGCGCTGGATAGTTCTTAAATCCCACTTGCTTCACAGACAACTGCGCATATTCGTAGGCTTTATCATAATTCTTCATCGTTAAATAAAGATTTGCGATGCTATGGTAGACATAACTCTCCTGCTCTTTTTCATGAGGGGAACAATGTTTAAGTGCTTGATTGTAAAGAAGCAATGCGGTATAATAACTCCCATTGGTTCTTGTAAGAAACGCTTTATTGGTGTAGTATGCTACTTTAATCCAACTGGGTAACTTTTGATTTAAAAGTTGGCCTAATTGTCGATTGTAATAGGACATGCTGTCCAACTGATTGAGCACCGAAGCATGATATTCTAATTGAGCATATGAAATTGGTAACGCTTCTTTAAAATAATCATCGCCTCTTTTTTTATGCGTTGAAAGAACTTTTAAGGCAAATAAATAGCCTGCATCTTCATAATTCGATTCGAAAAATTTGGTTTGTAGGTTTGTTAAATCTCTCATGCTCAACTCTGAATGATTCAACTGAAGTTTTTGTTGCGCTAAGCGCAAAAAGGAATCAACGACTCTTTGATTGTCATATGGCTGTTCAATGACGTTGGCCAAAAAATTGAAGCGATTTGACTGTTCCATCTGTTCAAACATATTGTTTGTTTGACGGATGTCAAAGTGCAACATTTTTTGGGGTGCATTTTTAGGTTCTGGCTTATTTTCTTGACAAGCAGTAACTAAAATGAATAGAGATAAAATAACGAATAGTAACTTCACACATCGAATTTAGAGATTTTTTGGAGATGTCGCAGGACATTGCCCCTTAGATGTTGTCTACGTGAAAGAAATACCCGTTTAGACTACTCCACCGTCACCGACTTCGCCAAGTTTCTTGGTTGATCGACATTACAGCCACGCATAACTGCGATGTGGTAGGAAAGCAATTGGAAGGGAATCGTTGCTAACAGTGGAACTAAGAACTCATTCGTTTCTGGAATTTCGATTACATGGTCAGCCATTTCACGAACTTGGGTGTCTCCTTCGGTGACAACCGCGATGACTTTTCCTTTTCGTGCTTTTACTTCTTGAATGTTAGAAACAACTTTTTCGTAAGAATTTCCTTGTGTCGCAATCACAAAAATCGGCATGTTTTCGTCAATTAAGGCAATCGGACCATGTTTCATTTCGGCAGCGGGATATCCTTCTGCGTGAATGTAGGAGATCTCTTTTAATTTCAATGCTCCTTCTAAGGCAACAGGGAAAGAACTTCCTCTACCTAAGTACAATGCATTGGATGCGTCTTTGTATTCGGCAGCGATTTGTTCAATCAGGGAATCCGTTTCAAGGACTTGTTTTACTTTCTCTGGAATCGCTTCTAGTTCCGCTAACAAGGTTCTGAAATGCGTTTCGCTAATCGTTCCTTTTTTGTGCGCTAAGGAAAGTGCCATTAAGGTTAACACGGTAACTTGTGCGGTAAATGCTTTTGTAGATGCCACACCGATTTCTGGTCCAGCGTGGGTGTAAGACCCACCATCTGTCAAGCGTGAAATAGATGATCCAACAACGTTACAAATTCCTAGAATCGTTGCTCCTTTTGATTTTGCTAATTCTAAAGCTGCTAAGGTATCGGCAGTTTCTCCTGATTGTGAAATAGCGATGACTACGTCGTTCTCGTTTAAAATTGGATTTCGATATCTGAATTCACTCGCATATTCAACTTCGACATTGATGCGTGCTAAGTCTTCGATGAGGTATTCACCTACAAGTCCAGCGTGCCATGAAGTACCACACGCAACGATGATTAAACGGTTTGCGCTGATCATCTTTTGCTCGTAATCACTCAGTCCACCAAGTTTTACCCATGCTTCTTCTGCATTCAATCTACCACGGAAACAATCGTGAATAGAACGAGGTTGCTCATGGATTTCTTTCAGCATAAAATGCTCATATCCACCCTTCTCAAGCGCTTCTAATTCCATTTCCAATTGCTGGAAAAACGGTGTGCGCTCTTGGTCGGCAATGTTATATAATTTTAATCCATCTTCTAGGTCGATGACAGCGATTTCTTCATCGTCTAGGTAGACCACTTTTTTCGTGTATTCGACAATTGGCGTTGCATCAGAAGCTAAGTAAAAATCGCCTTCTGCACCGATTCCAACTACCAGTGGACTACTTTTTCTAGCTGCTACTAAGCGATTCGGATAATCTTTTGAGATAGCAACAATAGCATATGCACCGTGAACTTGAGACAAGGCTAAGCGCAGGGCTTCACCGTACCAAACATGTTCTTTTTTACTGATATAATCTACTAAGTGAACAATGACTTCGGTATCCGTTTCACTTTTAAAAATATATCCTTGGTTTTGAAGTTCACGTTTTAATACATCGTAATTTTCGATGATTCCATTGTGAATTAATGCTATTTTGCCGTCCATGGAGGTATGTGGATGGGCATTCACATCAGAAGGTTCTCCGTGGGTTGCCCAACGTGTATGTCCGATACCTGCGTGTCCAGAAACATCTTGTGCAATGGCAAACTCTTCCATCACGCTTACTTTTCCGGCTTTCTTGTACACATTTAAGTCACCATCGTGTAACAATGCTACACCTGCGCTATCGTATCCGCGGTATTCTAATCTTTTTAATCCTTTAACGACAATTGGGAAGGCTTCTTTTTTGCCGATATATGCTACAATTCCACACATAAATCAATACGTTGTATAAGTCAAAATGAGTTTAGGTTTCATTTTATTGATCGTGTTTGGACCATTAAAAACGATGCGTTCTGCCGAATTTCTAAAGAAAACGGGGGAAACAACTACACCTGTATTATCGATGTTATCAGCGATCAACGCTTGTGTATACGTTCTTAAATCGATAGAAAAATGTTTTTTACTATCGACAAAAGCTCCAACAACATTTAAGTTAGAAAGTCTTGTGTCACTAGCTTTTAAGCGTGCTGCAACAGAAACAGCTGCCCCAGGTTTGTAGCGGTAGCCATTTTGAAATTGCACCGGTAGTGTCAAATCCGCACGGTGAACAACAATATTCTTTGGAAGATTATCTAAACCCGGAATCTTAATCACCGCTCGTTGACGGAAAGCCTGCGCATAAAAAGTTGATTGTCCTTTCGTACTATCTTGAAGTACCAACTCCAAAGGAGTGCCAGATTGATCTGTATCGATGTGTACAAAATCAGCTGCTTGACTATTCATGACGATATCGTAGCTTTTCTCTACCCCACTTTGCGTGTAATAAATGGTTAGCTTCGATGCCGCATTATTGTTGATGTTAAAATAGTATATCCCTCCTTTTCCAATCAATTGCGAAGGATTATTTACTTTCACTTTGAATCCTTTGAAGAAGGTTTGAAAATTCACATTCGAAGCGAATGTTCCATTTCCACTCGTTGATTCTTCGATGATGCTTTTCGCAAAATTGGTGTCTAACGGTATTCTCAATTGAGGCGCAAGCGTATCACCACCAACGACCGTATTTGATAAAGGTTTTGGAGTAATCGTTCCCATTCCATTCACGACAAGATTTCCAGGTTTTACCGGTTTCGTTGAAAAATCATAATAAACGGAATCCATTGAAAGGCTATCATTTAACTCGTAGACTTCAAAGTTTTGAGCACTTAGATCTCCGTAATAACCAACGTATTGCAAAGACAACACACACGAATCGTATACAATTGTTCCGATATCTCCAAAAACTGGATTCAACGATTTGAGTCGAAATTCCGTGTAAAACTCGGCAGAAACTTTTCCAAATTTTGGATCCACGTAACTTCCCAACAGGACATTCCCCATATTATCTGTTATGGCAGAATCCTCATCGATAGTGTAGGTGATTAAATCGAATGTGTCGGTGGTTATACCGTTTAATAATTGATCTTGGTCAATCGCTGGTTTTCCAATTTCGTGCTTGTTTTTCTGACAAGAAACGAGGAAAATGAGCAGTCCTAGTAGAATGGATGAAAGTCTTCTCATGTTGATTGAACGTAGTTTGAGGTTAAGCTAAAACAGATTCTTCCATCACTTTGTCGAAGAAAGCAGAAAGTTCTTTTCCTTGGTTTTCCTCTGCTACATATTCCAACTTCATGGTAGTAGATTCATCATATATCGCTTTCAAATTTGGCGCCAAATTTTCACTTGCGATGTTAATTCCATCAGCATATTCAGCAAAAACCCTCATGATGTTTTCATGTGTTGGGTCTAACAATTTATCGCTGATTTCTTGTGGGAATCCTTCGAAAGCTAATTTTTCATGAAAACGCTTGTCCCAAGGAGTAGCAAAATCATCGTTGTACAAACTGATGATCACCTTCGTGTCCTTGAAATGTGGGTCTTTGTTGTATACATGTTTGATGTACAACGCCATGATTCCAGTCATCCAACCGTGACAATGAATGACGTCTGGCTGCCATCCTAATTTCTTTACCGTTTCCAAAACTCCTCGAGAGAAGAACATGGATCGTTCATCGTTATCAGGAAAACAGTTGCCTTTCTCGTCTTGCAAGGTTGTTTTGCGTTTGAAATAGTCATCGTTGTCAATGAAATATACCTGCATTCTTGCCGCCGCAACAGAAGCCACTTTGATAATCAGTGGGTGATCATGGTCGTCAATACAAATATTCAGTCCGGATAGACGAATAACTTCATGTAATTGGTGTCTTCTTTCGTTGATTGCACCAAAACGAGGCGTAAACACACGAATTTCTTTTCCAAGATCTTGAACAAGTGGCGGTAATCTGCGCGCTGTCGATGAAATATCGGATTTCGGTAAAAAAGGGAAGATTTCTTGCGAAATAAAAAGGATTTTTTTCTTTTCCATTCAGTAGTGATAGGAGTACAAAATTAAGAAATTTAAATGAACTTTCATAAAAAGCAATAGCTTTGTCGACGATTCTTTCAATACTATGTCTAAAGTTAAGGTCATTCATTCAGCAGAAGCGCTGCAACAATTTCGTCAAAAGCTAAACGAAAATGCGCTTTCTCTTGGATTTGTTCCAACAATGGGTGCGCTACACAATGGACATGTAAGTCTTATTAAAAGGTCGACTGAGGAAAACGATTATACACTCATCAGTATTTTTGTCAACCCTAAACAATTCAACAGCAGCGAGGATTTAAAGCAATATCCTAGAACCCTTTCAGCCGATTTGACACTGTTAAAAGGCCTAAATAATTGTGTCGTTTTCGCGCCAGATGAAGCAGAATTGTACCCAAAAAACGATGGATTTATTCCCATGGAGCTTGGGTCCCTTGGACGTGTTTTGGAGGGAGCTTTTCGACCGGGACATTTTGAAGGAGTAGTACATGTTGTGCACAATCTTTTTCGTTTAGTAGATGCAAATC
>JBILRU010000172.1:0-2644 GCA_044372485.1 Crocinitomicaceae bacterium | reverse complement strand
TACCAGCTTTAATGTTTTGAACAACCTTAATAAAAGAATCCTGAAAAATGTCATTGGCCAAATCAGCATCTTTCACTTTTAAGTAAATGAATTTATACACTTGATTTTTGTAACGTTTTAAAAGGACCTCAAAGGCTCTTTCATTGTTATTAATGTATAAACGGATTAATTCAGAATCGCTTAACGAAGATAAAACCATAACTTACAATTTCTGTTGATGAGTCAACAATTAAAAGTAAATTTGATCTATAGGCGTTCTTTTAGGTTTAGTTGGACGAATATAGAAGTATTTTTTTTATCCACCAAACAGGACACCTAAAAAAATTGACAAATATTTATAAAATACGTTTACTTGGTTTGGTTACGCTACTACTCTTCCCTATACCAGGTTTCTATTTACTTCATTTTTTTCAAGGTACAAGTTGGATAGACTTTTTGGAAACCAATAACATAAAACTCATTTCAGTCGGCTTGGGTTTGGAGTTCGGATTTGCCTATGCATTAATCGCCTATCTTTTTATGAAAGCTCCATTTTTTGATGCTTTACCGGATAGAGTCGATCGCATACTAACAAACTTAAATCTGACGTATACCGATGGAATCTTTTTGTCCGCATGCGCTGGAATTGGCGAAGAACTCTTGTTCAGAGCTGGAATCCAACCACTATTGGGTCCATGGATTACTTCCATTGTTTTCGTTGCGCTTCATGGCTACTTGAATCCATGGAATTGGAAATTCTCGATGTATGGTTTGATTGTGCTGCCATTTATTGTGACCATATCCTTTGGATTTATTCACTTTGGACTTTGGTTTTCAATCGCCGCTCACTTTGCTTATGATGCCGTTTTGTTTGTGATCATGATAAAGGAAAAGAAAACTTCTTCTGTCCATTTTTCATAAGATCATTAACAGGATTGCGTAAATTTGACACATGAAAATGAAATCTAGTCTATTTGATTGGTGCAATTACCTGTTTTGGTGCTTTGCGCTGTTGATCATTGTTCAAACGGACAAACTTTCACTACACTTGTTTTTGAATTCCTTTCATTCGCAAATCGGTGATTTTACCATGCCTCATTTAACGAATGTTGGCGATGGATTATTCTTATTAGTGAACTGTCTTTTAATCTTCCTTTTTCGCAGCAAGCGCTTGGCCATCCTTTTGTTTATTGCCTTTCTGATTTCTTCTGGACTTGTTCAATTTCTCAAGCATTTTGTATTTGAGAACCACATGAGACCAATGTATGTCTTTCAACACGTAAAAGGATTCCATCAAATCAAAGACTTTCACTACCATTTGTTTCAAAGTTTTCCTTCGGGACATTCCACTAGCTCCTTTGTTTTGTTCACGTTTATCGCCATGAATTTTGCAAAAAGATGGCAAACCCAAATTCTATGCTTTATTGGCGCATTATTCTTTGCTTTTACACGTGTGTATTTATCACAGCACTATTTCGAAGATCTATTTGCTGGTGCGATGATTGGCTTTCTTTGTATGAAATACACCCAAGTATTCCTTCAATCCAAATGGCAAGACTTAGATCGGCCCCTCAACAAATAGAACATGACAAAATACTTCCATTGGATTATTGTACTATTTGTTTTTTTAGCGTGTATTCCAACAATTGGCTTATCCGCATTATTTGATTGGGACGAAGTGAATTTCGCCGAGTGTGCACGAGAAATGATTGTATCGAAGGACTACTTCAATGTCACCATTAATTTTCAAGCATTTTGGGAGAAACCACCATTATTTATTTGGATGCAAGTATTGTCCATGCTCGTTTTTGGAATTAATGAATTCGCTGCCCGTTTTCCCAATGTTATCGCCGCAGTTTTTACTTTATTGGCCTTGTATCGTTTTGGAAAGGCGTTTTTTGGAGAGAAATTCGGTATCGCATGGAGCTCACTTTACGCCTGTTCGATTCTTCCCTTTATGTATTTTAACTCTGGAATCATTGATCCGTGGTTTAACTTTTTTATTTTCAGTGGAATCATTCAATTTTACAAGGGAAGCATTCAACAAACTGCAGGTAACTTTGCGCTTTCCGGATTGTTCATCGGACTAGCAATATTAACAAAAGGACCAGTTGCACTTTTGTTAATTGGCGGAGCTTTTACTGTTTATTTCCTTGCCAATCGTTTCCAGAATTTCCCTTCCATTCCACAAATTTTACTTTTCCTTTTGACAACCGTCTTTATTGGCTCCCTTTGGTTTATACTTTTGTTTACAAGTGGTCATCAAGAAATCATTCAGGAATTCATTACCTATCAGGTTCGTTTATTTCAAACGCAAGATGCTGGACACGGAGGACCACTTTATTATCATTGGATCATTTTACTCTTCGGTGTTTTCCCCGCATCCTTTTTTCTAATTGGATACTTGAGAAACAAAGAAATTAAACGTACTCGCTTGGATCTCATCATGCATGGAATGTTGTGGTTTACTTTGATTCTGTTTTCCATTGTTAAAACGAAAATTGTCCATTATTCCAGTTTTTGTTATTTCCCCATCACGTATTTTGGCGCACGTTTTGTGATCCATCAATGGGAAAATGGCTTTACGAACAATAAACGCATTCATTATTTCGTCCTTGCATTTCTAGTGTTGTTAGCACTTGTTTTTGGGGTACTAGGTTACCTA
>JBILRU010000137.1:0-4551 GCA_044372485.1 Crocinitomicaceae bacterium | reverse complement strand
GCAAATGCTGAAGGACCCAAGCAACGCATACAACATCATACTCTCCATGGACTTATTGCCAAGTGTTAGTTTTGATGACTGGGACGCAAGTAATTTGGATGCGCTACGAAAGGTTACGGAGGCTTTTGAGGATAAATATGCCGGTCAACCTGCAGCTGAAACATTCCGAAACCAATATGCACAGATTGAAAATGCTTATTTTGAATTTGCTTCGACCGTCAATGGTACCGTTACGGCTCCAGAAATTGCCTTACCGAATCCTTCAGGGAAAATCTTGAAATTATCAGATCTGAAAGGCGATGTTGTGCTTGTGGACTTCTGGGCATCGTGGTGTGGACCTTGTCGTGCAGAAAATCCGAACGTAGTAAAAATGTACGAGAAATTTAAGAATAAAGGATTTACCATTTATTCTGTTTCCTTGGATGAAGATGCTTCGAAATGGAAAGAGGCAATTGTGAAAGACAAACTTACATGGACAAACCATGTGAGTGATTTGAAGGGATGGAAATCCTCAGTGGTGTCCAACTTTGGTATAGAAGGAATTCCATATACCGTTCTCTTAAACAAAGAAGGAAAGATCATTGGAAAAAACCTTCGCGGTGAAAAATTAGAAGAAACCTTAAATGAACTTTTAAAATGAAAAACCTAGGATTTATACTTTTAGCCTTTTTTCCCTTTGGAATATTTGGTCAAAATATCATTAAAGTGACTGTTTCAGGCATGATCTTTAATGCCAACGTAGACTCGGTCCGGATTTCTCAAAACTTTGGAAATGTCTATAAAGACTACGGATCTGCTCCCATGGATAAAAAAGGGAATTTTAAGTTATCCCTCGAATTACCCAATCCGGATTACTATTACCTGCGCGTTGGAACCGAAAACATTCACCTCATTTTGAAAAACAACAGCGATATCAAAGTTTACGGTGACGGGAAAAAACTGAAGGACTTTTGCAATTTCGTTGGTTCAGACGAATCGAAAGCAATGAATGACTTTTCACATATTGCAGAAAAATGGACAGCTAAAAGTGACTCAGCCTTAACAGCCATCAAAACTAATCCTTCCCGTGAAAAAGCTGTGAATGACTACATGACTCAAGAATTTTATAAATTCAATAGTGAACTTCAAGGATTTATTGGAGCTAATCCAAATTCACCGGTTTTAATCCTTGCTTTGGCTAACATGAATGCTGAACAGGACATGACAACCTATGAGAACGTATTGAATCAATTATATTCCGTCTTCAATGAAAGTTCAACCGTACAATCCTTCTACACCAATTTTTCTCAAATTAAAAAACGCATAGAGGATGCCAACTTTTTGGCACCCGGGAAAATCGCACCGGATTTTACAGAGTTGAAAACGGATGGCAAAAAAACCTTGACACTTTCTTCCTTGCGTGGTCAAATTGTACTGATTGATTTCTGGGCGTCCTGGTGTGGTCCTTGCCGTCGAGAAAACCCAAATGTAGTACAGACTTATGAAAAATATAAAAAAGATGGATTTACCATTGTGAGTGTTTCTTTGGATACCGACGCACAAAAATGGAAAAACGCCATTGAACAAGATCAATTATCATGGCCCAATCACGTAAGTGATTTAGGAGGATGGAACAGTCGGGTCGCTCAAATATATAAAGTTTCTAGTGTTCCTTTCACGGTGCTCATCGATCGCGAAGGACGTGTGATTAAAACGAATTTGAGAGGTCCAGCTTTGGAGGAAGAATTAAAGCGCATTTTTGGTCATTAATGGACTTCACGGCTAAATACACATATTTTGCTTCAGATTTCCATCTGGGCACTCCTGATTTAGCTAGTAGTAGAGAACGCGAGTCAGCTATCGTTGCTTGGCTCGATTGTATTGAAAAAGATGCGGAAGAAATTTTTTTAATTGGAGACATCTTTGACTTTTGGTTTGAATACAAAACCGTTATTCCTAAAGGATTTGTTCGATTGCAAGCAAAAATAGCTGGACTCGTTGACAAAGGTATTCCCGTTCATTTCTTCAAAGGAAATCACGACATGTGGATGTTTCACTACTTCCAAGAAGAATTGGGCGTCCAGTTGCATGCCGATGAATACTGCTTTGAGAAAAATGGTAAACGATTTTATGTCGCACATGGTGACGGATTAGGTCCGGGTGATTATAAATACAAGTTTATTAAACGTGTTTTTAGAAATCCATTGTGTCAATGGGCTTTTGCCCGAATTCATCCGAATTTCGGAATTTCATTAGCCAATTACTTCTCCCGTAGCAGTCGCAAAAGTGGAATGGCAAAAGACATGATTTATTCCGGAAAGGATAAGGAATGGCTTTATCATTTCTCCGTCGAACAACAAAAAACGAATCCACAGGACTTCTATATTTTTGGCCACCGTCATTTACCATTAGAATTGACCATTGATCAGGCCCTTTATCTCAATACCGGAGAATGGTTGTATGCACAAACTTTTGCTCGATTCGATGGAGAAAAATTGGAAATGTGTTCATGGAAAAATGGAATAATAGAATCCTACGATGCAAAAAGACCAAACTAAATGTTGGGAAAATGTTCCATTGGAATCACTTAGTAGTGTCGCAGCTGAACTAATGAAACTCCTTTCCAAACCAAGCTTTGTGGCCATTCAAGGAGATATGGGCGCTGGTAAAACAACGTTTGTTCAGGCATTGCTGCGGGAAATAGGCATCAAAGATCCAGATGGATCTCCAACGTATGCGATTGTTCACGAATATGTCTCAATTGAGGGAACCAAGGCCTTTCACTTAGATTGCTATCGCATTGAAAATGAACGTGATCTTGCCCAACTTGGATTAGATGAATTATTTGAAGAAAATGCTTATTTCTTTGTCGAGTGGCCAGATAAAATTGAACAAATTCTTCCAGAACACGCGAATTGGCTGTATATTCGTTGTGAACCAGAAGGTGAACTAAGAGAAATCGTACTGAATTATGATAACTGATCCTGAATTATTAAAAACACTCATTCAAAAAGGCAGTCTTCTGCCAAAAGAAGAAATGCTGGAAGTGCGCAAGAAAAAAGGAAGCTTGTTTATCGGCATTCCGAAGGAAACCTCCTTTCAAGAGAGAAGAGTTGCTTTGGTTCCTGAAGCAGTAACCTTGCTCGTTTCAAACGGACACCAAGTATTAATGGAAACGAATGCTGGAGAAGGATCAAATTTCACAGATAACGAATACAGCGAGGCTGGTGCACAAATTGTTTACGACCGAAAATCCATTTATAGTTGTGACATCATCCTGAAAGTCGCTCCTCCCTCCGAAGAAGAAGTGGAGTTGATGATTGGCAATCAAACATTTATTTCTGCCCTTCAGATATCTACCCAACCGAAAGAAATACTTCAAAAATTAACAGCGAAAAAAATCACCGCGATCGCTTGGGACTATATTCAAGATGAAGAAGGTGTATTCTCTATTGTTCGTACGATGGGCGAAATTGCTGGAACAACATCCATTTTAGTCGCTGGTGAATTACTTTCCTCTTTCTCTCAAGGAAAAGGATTAATGCTGGGTGGAATTGCCGGTGTACAACCTGCCGAAGTAGTGGTCATTGGTGCAGGAACCGTTGGTGAATTTGCCACTCGAGCAGCACTCGGACTCGGTGCTTCCGTTAAAGTTTTTGATAATTCATTGACACGTTTACGTCGTTTACAGAACGATTTGAGTCTACGTGTTTACACCTCCATCATTCAGCCCAAAGTTTTAGCGAAAGCCATTCGTCGTGCGGACGTAGTAATTGGAGCATTGCGTTCACCAATTGGCAGAACACCATGCGTGGTGAGTGAAGAAATGATTCAAGAAATGAAATCAGGCTCCGTTTTAGTCGACGTGAGTATTGATCAAGGTGGTTGTTTTGAAACTTCACGTGTAACGAACCACAATGATCCAACCTTCATAAAGCATGGTGTCGTTCATTATTGTGTACCAAACATTGCCTCACGTGTTTCTAGAACAGCTTCCTTCGCATTGTCCAACACTTTCTCCCCGATGATTCTTGAAATGGGTGAAAAAGGCGGTGTTGTCGATTTGATTCGAACACACAGCGGTTTCCGCAATGGCGTTTATATGTACAAAGGTATTTTAACGAATGAAGTACTTGGAAAAGTATTTGATTTGAAATACAAGGACATTCACCTCCTTCTTCCGGGCATGTAATGAGTCCCATTATTCCATTAAATCTTCCACAAACATCGCTTCAATTAAGTCGCAAAAAGGAGGATGTCTATGTCCAATGCCTTATTCGTAGAAAAAAAATAAAATTGACTCCAGAGGAATGGGTACGTCAACACTTCATTGCCTACCTCCATCATGAACATCGCTTCCCGCTTTCACGAATTGCTGTAGAAAAATCGATTCAATATGCAGGATTAACGAAACGTTGGGACATTGTTGTCTATGACCAAGATTTTCTGCCGTTCGTGCTTGTGGAATGTAAGGCTCCCCATGTTCCGATTTCAGTAGACACCTTGTATCAAGCGCTAACCTATCAGAAAGAAATGCAGGGAAAGTTTATCGCACTTAGTAATGGATTAAAC
>JBILRU010000008.1:0-31216 GCA_044372485.1 Crocinitomicaceae bacterium | reverse complement strand
TAATACGGAAAATAAATGTTTGTCTGCAATAGAAAAACTACCGATTGACAGTTCCTCAATTATTTAAATAATCCCAATCACCAGATTTCATGCGTTGGTATTCACGGGCAAGGTAAGCTAGTTGTATACGCATCAAGTCGAATGCCGCTTCTGTCTCTGCACTTATTTCCTTTTGACGCATTTTTAATTGCAGCTTCATAAACATCGCATGCATCAAAATTTCTACATCTTGACGTTGAGCCATGTTGGACTTTTGCTTGAATTCACCTAAAGCTTCGTGAGCAGTTTCACACAATGATTTATATTTCGCGTCATTCATGATCGTCAGCAAACTATTGTGAAGATAAGTCAACTCAACCAAAATCTCCTGTACCTCATCTATGTGGCCTTCTTTTTCGAGTCCCTTCACTTTCATTTCACGCACCACGTTTTGATACCATGAAATTTGCTCATTCAACTGGAACTCATCGCGAATTGCAGGCTCTAATACTTGAGATTTTATTAATTCAATGTCCAAATTCAGGGAACGAACTAAATCTTCAATTTGAAATAAATACAAAATGTATTCAGCAACGTTTTCTACTTTTTTTGACTCTGTTGGACGCATATCAGTTTAGTTCCTTTTCAATTTGTGCCTGATTCTCGTTTAAGAAATTGACAAATTCAGTTGTAACATCCATTCGCCCATTGATGTAATTTATTTGTCCGCCGTCTCCGTGCATTAATAAAATATCAATCTGATGCTTTTCACAGTACTTTTTACCCAAGGCTTCTATTTTTTTATTGACCGTTTCCAAGGATTTCATAGCAAGTTCTTCAATTTTAGCTCCTTCCGTTTGTTGGAACTGCATAATTTGGTTTTGCATTTCCTGCGCACGTTGTTGAACTTGAGCTATCTCATTTTGCGATAATAGTCCACCTCGAGCCTCAGCATCCTTTTTCGTGATAAAAGCCTCGTAAGCTTTTGTTCTACGTTCAACTTCGGATTCAAAGGCTTTTTGTTTTTTCTTAATGATTCCTTCCTCTTTCACGAAGTAAGCAAAGTTTGCTTTAATGCTATCATTAGAGTAGTAGGCAATTTTTAATCCACCCAAAGAACGAACCGCTACTTTCGGTGTTGTGTCTTTTTTAGGTGCTGGTTTCTCACCGCATGATGTGAAAAGTAAGATTCCAAAAATGGAAGCTGAAATAATCAATAATTTCATATTATGGTTTTATGTGTATAATTTCCATCCAATCGCCTCTCATCTCGATAAAGCGCTGAATGCATTTTGCTAAAAACGTACCTTGAATAAGTAACTCAAGTTGTTCAACCTGAGGGAAATCTGTTTCCGAAACTTTGAATGATTGCTCATATTGGTCCAATGAAATTGTTAAAATGAATTTTCCATTGTACGAATGAAGCTGAATAAGAAATCGTTCGTGGGGAATTTGTTTAATTAAACGCATGTACAAAAATAGCAATTTCGCACGGACGCACGAATTATCCGAGCGGAAATGGCTTAAGGACATCGAATTCAAAGCCAATTTGCGTGAGTTGCTCCATGTCTTTACCCAGTTCCAACATATCCATGTCATTTTCCTCATAATTCCAATGAACATGTACTTCGTTTCCTTCTTTAATCATTTCTTTCAACAAATAAAGCATTTCTACTAAAGCAGTTGATGATGTTGTGTCCAATGATTCGATGAACAAATTTAAACAGGTTTTCGTGGAGGGCTTGATACTATATGTTTTCACCCAAGAGATTACCGGATTCCAAAATTCTTGAGAACCTTCATCTGTCGATTTACCACTAATCTCCATCAATCCATTTGATAGAAATGAGACGAGCGGTGTTTGTGCTGTTTGAGCGATAACTAAATGATCCATATCTTGTAAAGAGTGTCAAAATTAGGGAATCGATGATAATTCTTAAAATTTTTCATCGTTGAATTGAATTTATTTTTCTGAAGAAGTTCAACTTTTAACACTATCTACCTGTTTAAGTGATAGTTAATACCTATTTTATTATTAATTGGAAACATAAAATATCAAAAATAATTCGCTGCATACCTAAATTTCATTCAAAATATCGCTGTAGAATATCGATTATTTTCTACGTTTGGAGAAAGAAAAACATCTTTTTTCTCAAACAATGAGGTGCTTTTAAATATTTATCCTAATTTCGAAGAGTTAAAACCCAGTAAACACAAGTAAAACCTTTGCTTTTTAAACATTTATGACCAGTATTTTTGTTGCCAAATTAGATTTTGGAGTGACCAATGAGCAATTAAGACAATTGTTCGAACAACATGGTAGCGTAATCAAAGTGAATGTCGCTACCGACAGAGAAACAGGTAAATCGAGGGGCTTTGCCTTCGTTGAGATGGCCGATCGAGAGGAAGCCATGAACGCGATCAACTCCTTAAATGGTCACATGATTAATGGTCGTGACATTGCCGTAAAAGAAGCAGAGCAACGCGGAGACACTCGTCCAAACAACAATCCTCGCTCAGGTAATGATTTCCAACGAACTTCTACTCCAAGAAGCGACGATCGTAAACCAGGTTCTTCCATAGGTTCAGATTCGCCTATTATTACTCCTCCGCTAGAATCGTTCAAAATTGAGCCTAGAAAGAAAGTCAACAAGGATAAAAAACCGGGAGAGTCAGATTCAGATAATCGTTCCAAGAAACCTAAAATGGATGCCTACAAAAAAAGTGGTAAGGCAAACAGATTTTTTGACGATGATGACGATGATGATTTCGATGGCGACTTATTTTCATTCAATAAAAGTGACGAGGAAGATGATTCCGACGAGGAAAACGAATAGGATTTAGCATAGCAAATAACGCTATTCAGTTCTTTCGTTGTACCTTTGCGCCCCATGTCATCGAATTACGCAGAAAAATTAAAACACCCCGTTTTTAAAGTTGTATCGCAGTATGCGACGGAACATGCTATGGAGGCTTATGTCATCGGTGGTTTCGTTCGCGACCTCATCATGGAACGTCCATCTAAGGACATTGACATCCTTGTTCTTGGAGATGGTCCCAAATTCGCTGAAGCCATTGCCAAAATACTTCGTGTAAAAAAAGTGAGTGTTTTTAAGAATTTTGGAACGGCACATTTCCGCTATAAAGATTTGGATGTGGAATTTGTAGGTGCGCGTAAAGAATCCTACACACGAGATTCCAGAAAACCAATCACCGAAAAAGGAACGCTTCAGGACGATCAAAATCGCCGAGATTTCACCATAAATACACTCGCCCTAAAACTCAACACAGAATCATACGGAGAACTCGTTGATCCATTTGGCGGAGTGTTGGACATCGAAAAAGGAATTATCCGTACTCCTTTGGAGCCTGAAATCACTTTCAGTGATGATCCATTACGTATGTTAAGAGCGATTAGATTTGCCACGAGATTTGATTTTCAAATTGAGCGTACATGTTTGGAGGCAATGAAAAAACAAGCAGATCGACTTGAAATCATTTCTCAAGAACGAATTACAGAAGAACTGAATAAAATCATTCTTACCGAAACTCCTTCACGTGGATTCAAATTATTGAATTCAACGGATTTATTAAAACAATTTTTTCCTGAAATGATTGCCTTACATGGCATTGAAACACGCGATGGGAAATCACATAAAGACAACTTCTATCACACCTTGGAGGTATTAGATAATCTTGCTCAAAACAGCGATTCATTATGGTTGCGTTGGGCGGCAATACTTCACGACATTGCTAAACCACCAACAAAGAGGTTTGATTCCGTTGCTGGCTGGACATTTCATGGCCACGAAGAACTAGGTGCAAAAATGGTGTCAAGAATTTTTACCCGTTTGCGTTTACCATTGGACTTCAAAATGAAGTACGTTCAAAAATTGGTTCGACTACATTTACGACCGATTTCCTTAGTAAAAGGTTCAGTGACAGATTCTGCTGTTCGACGCTTACTAAGCGAAGCAGGTGATGATGTGGAAGACTTAATGTTGCTCTGCAACGCCGACATTACATCGAAAAATGAATTTAAAGTAAAACGGTACAAAAAGAACTTCGAACTTGTTTCAGAGAAATTAAAATTAGTTGAAGAAAAGGATCGTATTCGAAATTTTCAACCTCCAGTGAGTGGTGAGTTAATCATGCAAACGTTTGAGTTAGGTCCTTGCGCCGAAATTGGCATCATTAAAGCACACATCAAAGAGGCTATACTTGAAGGCGCAATAGAGAATTCCTATAAAGAAGCAGTCTCAGAAATGTTGAAACTTGGAAAAGAATTAGGATTAACAGTAGCAAGAACTCCCCATTTGGATAAATAATACTAACTTTACTTAACGTAAAATTAGTTAAAATGCCAGGATTAAAATTCAGAGTTTTATTGGATTCAGAGAAAAATGAAGAGGTTTTTAGAGACGTCTTGATTAGCGATGCCAGCGACTTTGAATCTTTTTACCATGCGATTATGAAATCTTTTGATTTTAAAGGAGATCAAATGGCTAGTTTTTATGTTTCCAATGAAGACTGGGACAAAGGTCATGAAATAAGTCTACTAGACATGTCCTACGACGATGATTCCATAGACTCACCAGCGACCGTCATGAAAAATGCGGTTATCAAAGATTTCTTAGATGAACCCGATCAACGGTTCATTTTAGTGTACGACTTTATGAAGATGTGGATTTTTCTCATTGAATTAATCGGATACGACCGAAACGAACCTGAAAGTCCAGAAATGCTTTTGGCAATAGGTAATTCTCCAAGCGAAGAATCTCGAGAAGCCCTTGATGAAGAACTATTGCACGAAAGTGAATCTTTATCCACTGATGATGAGGAAGACGATTTAGGCTTTGATGAGTTTGATGACGACTACTCTGATGACGATTTAAGTGACTACAACGAGTACGAATATTAGTATGAAAGAAGCAGAACAAGATCCAATTGGTCAAGCCATTTTGGACTATCACAAAACAAAAAAACCATTTGATATCGTCGTGTCTTCCGATTTATGTGACGATGATATTATTCCGATTGAGGTGCTGTTTCGCACCTACAACGATATGCCGGAATTAGAGAAATTGGCAATTAAGCTTTGTAAAGGTCAAGTACTCGATGCTGGTGCCGGAGCTGGAGTACATGCTAATGAACTCATCAAACGTGGACATACCGTATTTGCAATTGATTCGTCTGAAGGGGCCGTTGAGTACATGAAAGGACAAGGGATTTCAGCAAAGCAAATCGACTTTGAATCCTATAATCCACCTGCCAAATTCGACACCATTTTATTGTTAATGAACGGTATCGGAATCGCTAAAAAGAAATCTAACTTATTGAGTTTCTTGAAAAATGCTGGGGAGAAATTAAACAAAGGTGGACAAATCATCTGTGATTCCTCGGATGTAAAATATTTATACGAGGATGAAGATGGATCTTATTGGATGGACTTGAATTCTGAATACTATGGTAATTTCAAATTTCAAATGCATTACAAAAAAATTAGTGGTCCAGAATTCCCATGGTTATATGTAGACTATGACACCTTGCATGATATCGCGAGTCAAGCCGGATTCAAATGTCAACGCGTTTTTGACCTAGATGCTCATTTCCTCGCTCAATTAACAAAAATCTAAGGTGGATTTTAAAACGAAATGAAAGCGATTTATACGTTCTTCCTAATCCTATTCTGTATTTTGGGTGCGTGCAGTTATTCTGAAGAACAACTAAACGAATTCGATAAACGGATTGAAACGTTTATCGCTAGTAAATCCTTTCACTTGGTAAAATCGGAAAGTGGACTTTATACAGAAATCTTGAAAGAAGGAACGGGACGTGAAATTCATTTGACAGATAGTATTGGCGTCACTTATGTGGGAACATTACTTTCCGGTAAAAAGTTTGACGAGCAAAAAAAAACCATTTATCTGCCTATGCGCGGAGTTATTGTTGCTTGGAAAGAAGCCTTGATCGGACAAAAACAAGGGGTGAAATTAAGAATGATTGTCCCACCACAATTGGGATACGGTGCAGGTGGTATGGATAAAGTCCCGCCAAATGCTACATTGTATTTCGAATTGCATGTTGATGACGTGAAATAAATGCTGTTTTACTTGTCATTATCGCCACATTGATTAATTTTGACCACGCAAAAATAGAAGTAGCCTTATGAGTGTTTTAGTAAATAAAAATTCCAGAGTCATTGTTCAAGGATTTACCGGTAGTGAAGGTACGTTTCATGCAAGTCAAATGATCGAGTACGGAACAAATGTAGTTGGTGGAGTTACACCAGGAAAAGGTGGAAACACACATTTGGATCGTCCAGTATTTAACACAGTAGCTGATGCCGTTTCTAACACACAAGCGGATACTTCCATTATCTTCGTTCCACCTGCATTTGCAGCGGACGCAATTATGGAAGCTGCAGAAGCTGGAATCAAAGTGATTGTTTGTATTACGGAAGGAATTCCTGTAAACGACATGATTAAAGCAAAAGAATACATTCAAGGATTCGACACACGTTTAATTGGGCCTAACTGCCCAGGTGTTATTACTGCTGGCGAAGCAAAAGTTGGCATCATGCCAGGATTTGTTTTCAAACAAGGCAAAATTGGAATCGTCTCTAAGTCTGGCACATTGACATACGAAGCAGCGGATCAAGTTGCGAAAGCTGGAATGGGAATCACTACAGCGATTGGAATCGGTGGAGATCCAATCATTGGAACAACTACGCGTGAAGCAGTTGAACTTTTGATGAATGACCCAGAAACAGAAGGAATCGTTATGATTGGTGAAATTGGTGGAAACCTAGAAGCAATTGCTGCGAAATGGATCAAAGAAAATGGTACGAAGCCAGTTGTTGGATTCATCGCAGGTGAAACTGCTCCAAAAGGAAGAACAATGGGTCATGCAGGTGCAATTGTTGGTGGAACCGAGGATACTGCGGAAGCGAAAAAACGCATCATGCGCGAATGTGGTATTCACGTTGTGGATTCACCAGCTCAAATTGGAGCGAAAATGGCAGAAGTAATGGCAAACAGGTAATCGTTAGCCACTAAATATGAAAAGCGCCTGATGGCGCTTTTTTTATACGCTAAATTTGATGATTTGAATTAATTCCAAAAGTCCCACGTCAAGCCAATTTTGATTTGCATGCTTGGAAAAGCATAGTGCGAAACGAACGCTGTTGTCGATGGAACCCAGAAACTACCAATGTTATCTACTCGGACAAAGAATCGGAACGTCTCCACCTCTAAAGCTGTCGTAAAGGAAAGATTCATATACCCTTGAATCGTAGTTGGGTTGCTTTGTATCAGATCAAAAACACCCATCTGAGGATTGAAAAGAATTTGTTGAAAGGAACTCAAGTATTGGGCATCTGTCGCAAATAACATCCGTAACTTTTTCGCCTTAAAAACACCACCCTTCCATTGAACATGAAGGGAGCTTTGATGCTGTGGCTGAAAATTCAAACCGCTAGAAAAATGTATCCAACGGTACTCAGGTTTAATCTGCAAGCCTTTGTAAGTCCAAGATGCTGAAAATTGGACACTTTGTCCATTTCCCTCACTAGCCGACTGATCGTTTCTCCATGTTCCTGCCATCTGATCAAATACATATACATTTCTAAATTGCAATGCTTGATACCCTGCCTCTAGTTGGATGGAACTAATTTTTTTTATCGCGGATAAGCGAACGGATTGATTCCATTGGTTTTCCAACGAATTCAGTTGATATTGAACATTATTACTAAAGTAATTTCGCTGCATCAATTCGGGTAAAGTTGAACTTAGTTTATGTTCAACAAAAACATGTAGGAAGGAAAAAGGTAGCGTCATTTTACTTGAGGAAGTAAAGCCGTTACCAGCACCTAGTATATTAAAAGCATCGCGGTGTTCCAACTGAAATTTGGACGTGCGATACGAAAAATCGTTCCGCCACCAAAGCTCAGTCGTGTCATGGTACAGAAGCTTGTCGTGCCAATTTCGAATCCGGTAACTCAAAGCACTCTGCAGATTCAGCTGACTGCGATCAAGAAAAATACCTACATCATTCGTTAAGGTACGTTCCCGGAATCGATCTTGTGTCGAATCAAGATCCCAAAAGACATTTTGATACCATGTGGTTAAGCTGTCGAATTCCTGGTATTCCCTCTTGGACTCATGGAATTCATGACGTGCAAGTAATCCAAAGCCCTTGGTAGAATCTTTATCGAAATCAAAACGATGCTGCAAACGAACAAAGGAAAGTGTTTGGTCAGAGTGTGCATTTTCTTTTTGAACAGACTGTAAACTCAAGTCAATATTTGGAATGGGATTTGGACTTGTTAATCCATTCGACCATGAACGAGCAATCAACTCTTTTCCAGTCTGAAGATCCGCAGAATAACGTTCACCTGTTCGAAGAATGTGTGCATTAAATTGCTGAAAGGAAAAATCATCATTTCGTAAAAACCCATTCCCTTTGGATTTATCAAAGTTCAGATTGACTAAAATCCCGTGTTTGAATGATTCTTGAAAATCTACTTTCAAGCGTTGAGAACCTTGTGCACCAAAAGCATAGGAGAATCCAAGATGAGGAAGTGCTGAAAACAACAATGGAAGTTCTTTGACCTTTAAGGTATGAAGCGTACTTCCATTTGCTGCATAAAGTTGAAATGGCGAAAGAATCGTGGAATTGGGAGATATAAAAAAGGCCGATTGAAACGCTTGGGTTGTGATCGAAAGTGTATCGAGTGACCCACCTGTCCGATGAATACTTTTTACTGTATCAACATGTTGATTAAACGCTGTTTGTCCATAGCAACTCACGGAAACAAACAGCAACAAACCGCACAGCGAACCTTTTTTCATAAAAGCAAACATAACAAAAAAAGGGGCTCGAGGCCCCTTAACAATTGGATATTTCTGCAATTACATTGCGTTCACACGAACTTGCAATCCTGATTTCAAGTTTGCAGCTTTGTTCTTGTGAATAATGTTTCTTTTTGCTAATTTATCTAACATCGTAACAACTTTCGGCAACATTTCAATTGCTTCGTTACGGTCTTTCGTTTCGCGAAGTTTACGCAATGCGTTACGCGTTGTTTTGTGTTGATACTTGTTCAATACACGTTTCGTATCGTTTGAACGAATACGTTTGATTGCTGATTTATGGTTTGCCATAACTTATTTGTTAATTAAAAACGTTCTAAATTCTTTTAAAATCCTTCGTAGCCTATAGGAGAATCGAACTCCTGTTACCAGGATGAAAACCTGGCGTCCTAACCACTAGACGAATAGGCCAAAAACTTGGTAGCCCATAGGAGAATCGAACTCCTGTTACCAGGATGAAAACCTGGCGTCCTAACCACTAGACGAATGGGCCGTAAACTAGGTTTTCCTAATTTTTTGGATTGCAAATATAGTCAGAAAATCTTGAAGCGCAAGGGCTGTATTATTTTTTTTAATAATTTTCTGTGTCCTCCTCATGTTTCATTTTAAATCCAAGTCTTTTCGCTGTTTGTAATTTTAAACTTTCTCCCATCATTTGAATCTGCGCAACGGATATTTCGCTTAAATATTCAAATGGGGGTATATACAAATCAAACTCCAGTGCATGTGCGAAAGAAAGCTGAACAATCAATTGCAGCGCTTCATCGCTCAGAATCATGTTTTGCGGGTCTCTAAACATAAATCCAAGTGTGCCTTTCCCTTCAATCAAAAAATGGTTTTCATGATTTAGGAAAAGTCTTCCGATTAAGTACCCGGCATCGTGCATGCGATTTTGCAACAAGGACTCCGCCAAGAAATTGAAAATATGAATGGTGGAAAAATATCCATTATTCTGATTTTGTTTGAAATACGCGGTTCCCCAAAGTGGATTATGATCCGGCAAACGAAAAACATTTTGATGTAGATTAAACACAAGGACATCACTACCTACATAGGCATGTATCTCAAACTTGCCTTTATCTTGATAACTTAAACGAACACGTGGATCGGTTATTGACTTTTTCAACTCCGTAATTTCTGCAATAATGATTGTTTTGAGTCGCTCAAATACCTTTTCACTGTCGTCCGCGATATCCTGCTTCAACGCTGATTTGTGCATGAGTAAATCAACTAGTTGTGCTCGATTTTTTTCAATTGGGTCTTTTGCCATTTTCTCGGTATTTTTCTCAAATTTACGCTTAATGGCATTATTTTTGAAGGTTGCGATCAAGTAATTTTGGGTAAATTCCAAAAAAATAACGATATTTGAACATAAGCGTAGTCCGTGTGCGCTCAATCATTGACAAAAAAACATGAAAAAAACCATTTGGTTTATTGTGAATCCCATTTCTGGAGTACGTCGAAAAGACGATATTCCTAGGTTGATTCAGGACCATTTGGACCATGAACTGTTTAACCACGAAATTCTAAAAACAACCCATAAAGGTCACGCTATTGATCTCGCGTTAGAAGCAGTCAAACAACACATTGATGTCGTTTGTGCGGTAGGTGGAGATGGATCCGTTCATGAAGTGGGAACAGCATTAATTGGATCTCAAACTCGTTTAGCAGTATTACCAATTGGATCCGGAAACGGACTCGCACGTCACATGCTTATTCCAAGAGATGTTCGAAAAGCCATTCAATGTATTAATGAGTTGAATGATATTCAAATGGACACCGTTCTTGTTAATGACAAGCCTTTTTTAGGTGTAGGTGGCTATGGACTAGATGCGGTGATTGCAAAGAAATTTGACGAAGATAAAAAACGTGGATTTCTTACGTATGTCAAACATGTATTTAAAGAATTTTTCAAATACAATCCGATGAATATCTCTATTGATATGAACGGTCAAGTGAAAAAAATGCCTGTTGTACTGTGTACGATTGCAAATACTTCTGAATTCGGTAATGGATTTGTGGTTTCTCCAAAATCTGATGCAACTGATGGAAAAATAGAATTAATTATACTAAAACCTTTTTCGGCTTGGGGAATACCCCGAATCATCTTCCAGTTTTTCACGAAGCGTTCGGATCAATCGATTTACACCGAAGTGATATCCTTTGAAAAAGCCAAAATTTCTTTATCTAAAGGAATTGCACATTATGACGGAGAGCCCGTTGCTGTGCGTAAAGAATTAAATGTGCAAGTCGTTCCAAAAAGCCTGCACATTCTTGTAGGAAAAAAATAAGATGCAAACGTTTGAATTTGAATTAGAGTACCTCCTAACAAAATTGGAGTCGCTAGAAACAACAACTAAGCCCACATGGGGAGAAATGTCCGCACAACGAATGGTTGAACACCTTTGTGATGCTTTGTATATGTCCTGCGGCATAGGTCAGTTTGAACTAGAAGTACCGGAAGATCGCATAGATAAAATGCAGCTTTTTCTTGCTTCAGATAAACCAATGGCACAAAATATACGCGTTTCCTTTGCTCAAGCAGATACACCTCTTCGAAACGATGACATGGAATTTGCTTTGGATGAGTTCGCTACAGCATTCGTAGACTTCATCGAAAAATACGAGGAAGAACCATCTTTCACAGCTTTACATCCGTTTTACGGGAAATTAGACTTTGAAAAATGGAATCAATTACATGCCAAACACTTCGCACATCACTTTAAACAATTTGGATTAATTGACTAAAGTACTGCTTTATTCATTGCTGATTGGTGTAACTATTGGAACCATTACGTACTTGTACAATCGTCAGAATGGACACAAAGGTTTATCTCAATGGTACCTCAGTGTCATGGCTTTTTTTGCACTCGCCTTTCTTATCCTCAAATACTTAGTTTGACTTTTTCTTTGTGAAGGGAATGAAACGAGGCACGCTCGCTTGGTACTCCTTGTAATCTGGGTATTTTCCTGCGGACAATTCTTCAGAGAAGTCTGAACTTCCTTTGAAAAGAATAATCAATAATGCACATCCACCGATTGACCAATTGATCCATTCTCCTGTTGCGTGAACACTAAAGAGGTAAAATACTACCCAAATCGTTTGTTCCATTGCATAATTCGGATGACGAACAATCGACCAAAGTCCTGTTGATACAAATCCTTTACTGTATTCACCTAACTCCTCACCTGCTTTTAATCGACGGTGTTTTTCCGTTTGGAAATCATACTGCTGTTGATCTGCAATGTATTCAATCACCACACAAGAAACGTACGCAAGCGCTAAAAGATAATCGATCCAATTCAAGGAGTGATTAACCCCGTCACCCAGAGACGTCAAAATAGGAAGTGTAAACAAGAAAATCAAAACACTTTGATAACCACTAATGAAAAATAAATTGAAGATCATCCATACGAACTTGTTGTTAAATCCGGGACGACTGCGTAAAACTTCCCAACGGTAATCTTCTTCTCCAGCCCAGAATTTCCACTGATAAGCTCCTCTTCGAGCGAAGTTATAGGTCAAACGAACTCCCCAAATTGTCACCAAAATTGACATGAGGATCATGCGCGGATCCCAACCACCCATGATGGTCATGTGCCAAACGTAATAAATGGGGATAATGCTCCAAATTTTATCTACTTGCGAATTATTTTTTGCTAGTTCTCCAACGAAAAAGCAATACGCAACAACAATACCAACAGAAAAAGTCATTTGATACAAGATGGCGTCTTGCACATCATTAGGGTTTAATCCGTAAGCAATACATACGTAGGGAACAATAATTACAGTAAAAATCAAAAGTAGAATAGTAATAAGCATGGGTCAATAATTTATTATTTAGGTTAATATCCGGCAACGTTTGCCGCAACAGAAACAAAAGTACCGTTCGCATGAGCGACGAGTTGTTTGTCTTGGTTGAGTACATCCGCCTGCATAAAAATAAGTTTTTTTCCTTTTTTCAAGCACTTTGAGTAAGAAATTAATTGGTCAGTACATTTAACTCCTGCCAAAAATTGAATAGATAAATCGACAGTTGATACTACTTTTTGTTCATTCGCAACCAATGACAAGGCACCCACTCCAAGGGTTGCATCCAATAAACTCGCAATACATCCACCATGTGCATGCATCGGAGTTGCTAAATGTTTTTCTTGAATATCGAGTCGGTAAGCAACGATTCCAGGTTCTAAAATTTCGAAGGACATTCCCAACCATTCTCCAAAACGATTTTTATCAATATATGCTTGAATGATATCCATCTTTTAAGATTTGGAGAAGTGTATGCTTGCTTTAGCAAAAGAATCCGCCGCTTGTGCATTGACATCAAAATAGACTTGTGAGAAATCTGCCGTTTTCACCCATGCTCTCACTTTGACATGTATACCTTGTTCTGTGATTTGATCCAATCCAACGATAACAGGGGTCTTCGTTAGAATACGTTTGTCTTCGGATAAAAATCCTAAGATTGTTTCTTTTACTTCTTGAAACTGCGCATCATGAGTCAGGAGAAATACCCACTCCACTCGTCGTGTTTTCTCCTTCGTGTAATTGACAATGTTTCCATTCGCAAGTGGTCCATTCGGGAAAATAACAATTTTATTATCCGGCATCGTTAAATAAGTGTTGAAAATTTGAATTTCACTAACCGTCCCTTGTTCACCTAAAGCCTTGATTTCATCACCAAGTTTAAACGGTTTTAACACTAAAATCATAATTCCACCAGCAAAATTGGATAAGGTTCCAGAAATGGCCATACCAACGGCGATACCAGCAGCACCTATTAAGGTAAGAAACGAGGTCATAGGAATACCTAATTGGGTAATCGCACTGACGACAACCATGATTTTCAAAGCCATGGACAGGAAAGAACCTAGGAAAGAAACCAATCCAGGGTCCGTGTCGCTTTTCTTCAGCATGCGGGTAATGAATCGCGTCAACAGTCCAGTGAGCCAGAATCCGGCAATCGTAATGATGAGCGCAATGACAATATTCGTTATCAAGGAAAAAATCACGGTATTTAAGTGATGAGGCTCCATCCCAAAAAGGTTTTCAATCACATCTATCATAAGAACAAGTCTGAAATTTCAACAAAAATAAAAATACTTCGCACATTTGACCTGATTCATCTCCAATAACATCACTTTCGAAAGATTCCGAATCAAAACAGGAGATAAATCCAGGTTAAAATGGATTCAATCACGAGAAGGAATGCTTAACTTCGCTATATGAAGCACGAAGATTACATGCAACGTTGCCTAGACCTCGCACAACTGGGATCCAGTTGGGTTGCCCCAAATCCCATGGTTGGCTGTGTAATTGTTAAAGATGGAAAAATCATCGGAGAAGGTTATCATCAGCGTTATGGTGAAGCGCATGCAGAAGTAAACGCTATTGCATCAGTCAAAGACAAAAGTGAACTCGAAGGCGCAACTGTTTATGTTAATTTAGAACCGTGTTCTCATCATGGCAAAACACCGCCGTGTTCCGATTTACTCGTTTCTTCTCAGGTCGCAGAAGTAATCATCGGATGTCGAGATAGCAACAAACTTGTTTCTGGAAGAGGAATTGAAAAATTAGTACGCGCTGGAATCAAGGTTCAGGAAGGAATTCTTGAAAGCGAGAGCCGTCTATTGAATAAACGATTCTTTAATTTTCATGAAAAAGGACGTCCATACGTTATTTTAAAATGGGCACAAACAAAAGATGGATACCTCGATCGAATTCGATCCAATGAGGAAAAAGGAATTAATTGGATTTCCTGCGAAGAAACCAAAGCACTCGTTCACAAATGGCGCAGTCAAGAACATGGAATTCTTGTTGGTAAACATACAGCCATGAATGATAATCCAACATTAACTGTGCGCGACTTTACGGGTAGAAATCCCATCCGAATTCTTATTGATAGTCAATTACAAGTAAAAGAAAATATCAATCTTTATTCTGACGATGCCCCAACGATTATTTTCAACAGATTAAAAGACGAGAAGAAGGATAACATCGAATGGGTGAAAATCAAAGAGACTTCAACGAAAACAATACTAGAAGAATTATTTAAGCGGAACATCACCTCTATTATGGTGGAAGGCGGCAGTCGAACGTTGCAATACTTTATCATCGATAACGTTTGGGACGAAGCATATGTCATTGTAGGTGATGTACATTTTAACGAAGGTGTGAAGGCACCTATTTTAAACCGTGTGCCAACTAGGTCACATTCCTTCGGTACAGATACCATTTATTACTATAAACGCCGATAATGGAACTACTTTTTACCGTCCTTTTCTCCAGTTTCATTTTTGTTCTTTTCAAATTATTCCCACGTTTTCAGATCGACACTTTTCAGGCCATTGTCGTGAATTATTTTGTTGCGTTCCTGTGTGGATTCCTCTTCTTTCCCTTTGAATTAAGCAAACTCGTTTCCGTTGATCTATTTTGGTTTATGAATACACTTACTGCTAGCGTACTTTTCATCGGATTGTTTTTAATCATGGGCATCAGTTCGCAGCGAAACGGACTTTCGAGTACCTCAGTTGCAGTGAAGATGAGTATGGCTTTATCCGTTCTTGGGATGATGATCACTTACTCGGAAGACGTTCAGTGGTTAAAGGTATCAGGAATCATCTTAGCCATCTTTGGAGTAATTAGTATGACGATCCAACCATCCGCCCAAAAAAATGAAGTTTCTTCCACATGGATGCTATTGATTTTATTTGTCGGAAGTGGATTACTTGATTTTCTATTGAATTACATTCAACAGCATGTTCTTTTTGAAAACGAAACAGCCTTTTTCACTGCTTTTGCATTCGGAATGGCAGGATTAATTGGTCTGTGTATTGGTTTTGTCTTGTGGACTCAAGGAAAACTAAAACCTTCCTTGCGCAATCTCTTTGCTGGAATTTTATTAGGCATACCTAATTATTTTTCCATATACTTTTTAATGATCGCATACGATGTTCTAAAATGGAGCGACAGTAGTATTCTAGCCGTTATCAATGTGAGCATTGTGGCAATTGCTTCTATTGTTGGATTGATCTTCTTTCAGGAAAAATGGAATAAAATCAAAATAATCGGTTTCATTTCCGCGCTGATTTCCATCTTGTTTTTATATCTTGCAGCATGATTACTAAAGCACTATCCATTTTGATTTTCACCATGTTTTTCAGCTTTTCAAGTTGGACTCAATCGAATTTTCAACTCGCCGTTTTAAAATATAATGGTGGTGGAGATTATTATGCGAATCCCACAGCTCTGCCAAACTTGATTCAATTTTGCAATCAAAATTTAGGCACGAGCATTTCCAAGGATGTCCCATATGTGGACGTTGGAAGCAAGGATCTTTTTCGCTATCCATTTATTCACATGACCGGACACGGAAACGTAGTTTTTTCGAAATCGGAAGTGGAGAACTTGCGCAATTATTTACTTGCAGGTGGATTCCTACACATCGATGACAACTATGGAATGGACGAATTCATTCGTGTCGAACTTAAGAAAATCTTTCCTTCAAGTGAACTCATTGAACTACCTAGTAATCACCCAATTTATAATCAGAAATATAAGCTAAATGGACTTCCGAAAATCCATGAACACGATGGAAAGCGTCCACAAGCTTTTGGCATCGTTATCGATGGCAGACTTTTATGTCTATACACTTATGAAACAGATTTAAGTGATGGATGGGAAGATCCTCAGGTTCACAATGATACACCTGAAAAAAGAAAGCAAGCTTTACAAATGGGCGCAAACATTGTTACTTATGTCTTTTTAAATTAATTCAGGTGAAAATCACACTTTTTCTTGCAGTCCTTTTTCTTTCACTGAACAACTACGCCCAACTTTCACCTTTTTTAGGCATTTTTCCTCTGGACGAATGTGATTTTTCTGACACCTGTGAATACGTAGTAGTTCCTAATCCAACTGCTAATATTTGGGTGCGTGGCGAATCGCAAAAATCCATATTAACGAGCACTGGGGGCGTTATGATTACAGATAGTGTAAACACGTATCCAAATGAAACGAATGCTTCATTTGAAGTTCATTGGCCAGCTTGGAATCAGTACCCATTTAGTTTGATTATGAGCTTTCACCACTCCATGGATTCCGATAGTTTATTAGATGGCGGTATGATTGAGGTTTCTAGAGACTATGGGACAACCTGGACAAATGTGATTGAGGATCAAACGAACATGCTCTTTTTGAGTAACGAACTTTACACAACATCAGACACCTTGTTTACCGGTGAAAAAGGATTCTCAGGGACCTTTGTTGATCGCTTCACCGAAATAGAATGGGTTTGGTTGTTCCCAATCAAGGATTTCCCTACAGATACCATGTATTACCGTTTTCGATTTATTAGCGACACTACCGATAACACAAAAGAAGGCTGGATGATTTCGGATATTGCTTTTTCGTACGCAGACCTAGGTTCCGGATTAGAGGAAATAGCGCTATTTGACTTTTCCGTCGCTCCTAACCCATCCAATGGTTGGATTGAGATAAACAGCTCATCCGATGTGGAAAGAGCGATTCTACATGATTTAAATGGCAGTATTGTTCAATCTGAACTTTTGGGAAATAAAAAAGTCCTGAATTACTCAGGACTTTCAAAAGGAAACTATTTTCTTCAACTTCAATCGTCAGATCTTCGAATGAGTCGAGTGAAGCATTTAATCATTGATTAATGTTGATGGCCATCGTGATCATGTCCGTCATGCTGATGATCTTCTGTACCTGGCGCTTGAATA
This sequence comes from Crocinitomicaceae bacterium, assembly GCA_044372485.1. GTDB lineage: Bacteria > Bacteroidota > Bacteroidia > Flavobacteriales_D > Crocinitomicaceae > UBA952. The sequence continues at coordinate 13,616 of JBILRU010000008.1, read as the reverse complement.
TCGACCATTTCTATTTCAAACACTAAATCTGAATAGGGTGGAATTGCCCCAGGACGTCCACTTTTACCATATGCCTTGAAGTAAGGAATGTAGATGGTGATTTTACCTCCTTTACCAATCATAGCGATACCTTCTTCGAATCCTGGAATCATCTTCTGGTCGATGTAATTAAAATCTAACGTTTGATTACGATCTCGTGAGGAATCAAATTTCTTTCCATCCGCACGGAATGTTCCGATGTAATGTAATGAAACCTTGGATCCTTTTACCACGCGGTCTTTTGAACCGTTTTCCGCAATAATGTAAACCAATCCACTTTCCGTCATTTTCGCTTTCTTGTTGACTTTTTTGATTTCATCGAACATGAATTGCTTGTATTGATCCTCAGACATTGCGTCAATTTTCGCAAATGCCTCTTTTTGTTGATTCAGTGCAATCTGTTTTGCCAAGTAAAACTTATCAAAATTCTCTTGTGCATTCCATTCAATCGCATCTTTACCAATGCGTCTAATTTCAACCGTGGTCATCATATCTCCTTGGGCGATTTCATCTACCACATTCTGACCACTCGTTACATGACCAAAGACTGTATGTTTTCCATCTAACCATGGAGTTTCTTTGTGGGTAATAAAGAACTGACTGCCATTTGTACCAGGACCTGAGTTGGCCATGGAAAGAATTCCAGGACCTGTATGCTTCAAATTTTCGTTGATTTCATCGTCGAATTTATATCCAGGATCACCTGTTCCATTACCAAGTGGACAACCACCTTGTATCATGAAGTCCTTAATGACACGGTGAAAGGTCAAACCATCGAAGTAAGGTTTAGAAACGGTCACATTGTCTACCTTGAAATTTTTTCCCTCCGCTAATCCGACGAAGTTCGCAACAGTCATTGGTGTTAATTTATACTCTAATTGACAAACAATCACGCCTTTTGTCGTATTAAAAATAGCATATATTCCGTCTGCAACTTCACTTGCTCCTTGACCAAATGCAGTCAACATGGTAGAGGCTACTAACCCTAAGCTTAAAATTACTTTTCTCATCTTACTTTTCAATTTCAATTAATTCTACTTCAAATACCAAAGGCATGTAGGCCTTAATCGTTGGAGACGGTGAACTTGGTCCATACGCTAATTCCTGAGGAATATAAAAGCGGTATTTAGCCCCAACTTTCATTAATTGAACACCTTCTGTCCATCCTTTGATTACCTGATCTAATCCAAACGAAATCGGTTCTCCACGATCAACAGAACTATCAAACACAACCCCTTCTGGCGTTGTTCCATGGTAATGCACTTTTACTTTTGATGTTGCTGTAGGACGCTCCCCTTTTCCTTCTGTTAATACTTCATATTGTAATCCAGAAGCAGTAACGGTAACTCCTTTCTTTTTCGCGTTTTTCGCTAAAAACTCTTCACCAACTTGCTTGTACGCCATATTGTTCATTTCTTCTTGCGCCTGCATCGCTTGTTGCTTCTGTTGAAAGAAATTATTCAGCATTGCGTTTCCTGGATCCGAACACATGGGGGCTTGCTTTGTCCAGGCATCTTGAATACCTTTCATCAGCATATTTACATTTGCTTCACTGAAATCCTTCATAATACTTGAACCGATATTCATTCCTACCAAATAGCTTACAGAATCTATTTTTGTTAACTGTGCGTTTACATTCACGCTAAACATTAGAGCGGTGATTGCTAGTGTTTTTTTCATCATTTTATTTATTTTTAATTACGGGTATCTATTCCCCAAAGCATTTTATTTCGAATAGTATCAAGGAAATTATTGTCCTCAAATTTAATAACATTTATCATAAATTCTGCCTTCGTCACGATGACATCTTCTCCTTGCTTGATGTGCTTTGAAACACCATCTAAGCTTAGCAAGTAACTACGATCTCTTCCTTCAACACTCAGCGTGATTGGCATATGGTCTGGTACGACAACCGGACGGACATTTAAATTGTGAGGAGCAATTGGAGTTAATATATGTACTTGACAACCAGGAGTAATGATTGGGCCACCGCAACTAAGACTATAAGCAGTTGAGCCTGTTGGTGTCGCAACAATGAGTCCATCCGCCCAGTAAGAATTCAAGAATTTCTTATCCAAATAAGCATGAACAGTAACCATTGATGAAGTATCTTTTTTCTGCAACGTCAACTCGTTTAAGGCAAAATTATCTTCTCCAAAAACATCATCTACTGTTGAAACGCGTAACAAAGAACGCTTTTGAAATTCGAATTGCTTGTCCCTAACAGTCGCTAATTTGTCGTAAATATGATCCTTTGAAATATTGGATAAAAATCCAAGTCGGCCCGTATTAATACCCATGATTGGCACTCCTGAGTCGCGAATAAAGGAAACTGCTCTTAAAAAAGTTCCATCTCCTCCAAGACTAATCAATAAATCGATTCCGGCATGAAAATCTTTGTGATTATTAAATGTTTCATAGGTTGTGGAAATTCCAGCTTTCGCCACCAATTGTTCTTTCAGTTCCTCTTCCAAAATTGCTTTCCAACCAAAATCATCAATGTGCTTCAATACTTCTAGGAAGAATGCACTTGATTGCTTATTTATCTTTCTACCGTAGATGGCTACTCTCATGCTTACAATTTTAAGTATTGCATTAACGTATCAAACCTCCATTGCATGTCTTCATCGCCGTCTCCATCTTTAAATGATGCTTTGACCAAATAATCGTAACGTTCAAATGTTCGAATAATACTGCTTAAATCGTAACTATTTACTTTTAAGGTTACATCTATTTTGGTTGAATCTAAGTGTGAAGTCATGAAAACACTTAAAATTCGAGCGTTGTTACTTTCTACAATTTGAGCGATTTGGGATAAAATGTAATCGCTGGCATTCATCTCTAAAACAAGTATACCTCCATTTTCCTTGATGCTACCTGTATTCGCTAAAAGCGTCATCACATGATAGACACTACAACATCCGAGGTAATTTTCTTGTTGATCTAGAATAGGAATGACACTTAATTTAAACTCTGCCATTTTGGCTATGACATCATACATATGCGATTGACCAAAAATGAATGGACGTGGTAAATGCTGAAACAAGTGATCTAAATTCTGATCTAAATTGAGGTGATCGAGAATATCCGATTCCGAAACTACCCCAACGAAATTGCCATTTTTGAGCACAGGGAGGTGAGAAACTTTAAATTCCTCCATCCAACTCAATGCCTTTTCACCTGAATCCGTATGGATTAAGGGTGGTATTTCGTCCGTTATTAAATCAATTGCTCTCATACGCGTCGCCAAAGTAGTAAAATCCTTTCAGAGTTCTTACTTTTGCTTGTCAAAATTTGTGCCATGACAAGACTAAGTGTGAACATCAATAAAATTGCAACGCTTCGAAACGCTCGAGGTGGACAAATGCCGGACGTCGTTCAATTCGCTATTGACTGCGAACGATTTGGAGCACAAGGAATTACAGTACACCCGCGTCCAGACGAACGTCACATTACGACACAAGACGCCTATGACATCGCGAAAGTTGTTCAGACGGAATACAACATAGAAGGATATCCAGATAGCCGTTATTTGACGCTTATCTCTGATATTCGTCCATCACAAGCGACCTTGGTTCCAGATGGACCAGATGTCCTGACATCCAATGCAGGCTGGGATACAGAGAAGAATCAATCTTTTTTGAGTGAAACCTTACAAGAAATTTCATCTCATGGTGTTCGAACTTCGTTATTTGTAGAGCCTAACAAACATTGGATTGAACTTGCGAAAAAAGCAGGAGCTGATCGTATCGAATTGTATACAGGACCATATGCTGAGAAATTTGGAAAGAATCCTGTTTCAGCGATTAGGGACTACATCGACGCAATTGAGTTTGCCGTTTCAATCGGATTAGAGATTAATGCTGGACATGATTTAAGCCAAGAAAATCTAAGGTATTTTAAGACAGCTGTTTGTCAATTGGACGAAGTTTCCATCGGTCACGCGCTCATTTCCGACGCGTTATACCTTGGAATTGAGAATACTATTCAGCGTTATTTACACTTGTTGCGCGATTAATTAAATCTGATTAATTGTTCGGTGTGGGTATGGAATTTTGATTTGATATTCTCTAAAGAGTCGATCTATTTCAAAACGAATTTCAGACTTATAAATATCAATATCCCAGCTATGATCCGCCCAAAAAATCAATTCCAATTCGAGTCCATTTTCTCCAAAATTCGCTAAGCTCACGAATACAGGCTGATTTTTCTTCACTTTTGGATGAGCCATTGCCGCTTGAATCAATAAGCGTTTAATTAACTCGGTATCGGACCCAAAATCGACAGCGATTGATATCGTAAAGCGTGTTAATTCAGATCCATGACTCCAGTTTTCGATTTGATCTTGGGTCAGGCGGGTATTAGGAATGATTAAAACATTGCCTTCACGTGATTGAATCTGGGTTGTTCTCACATTGATTTTCAAGATTTTCGCAACGATAGCATTCGATGATTTCTGATTAGATCGTGTTGTTCCGTAAATCTCCACGATATCCCCTACCCGTAAATTTCCTTCAAACAATAAAACCAAACCGGCAATCATGTCCTTGAAAACATCCTGTAAACCTAGTCCAATTCCAACTAATAATCCCACAGAACTTGTGAGAATAATCACTAAATCAATGTTTAATAACTGAAAACAAAAAAGGATAGAAAAAACATAGATAACATATTTAGCAATCTTTATATACACATATTCGGAGGCTGCATCGTAATTTGTATTTCGTTTAAACTTACGTCCAATATACAATTTACTGAAGTTCACTAGAATTCGCGCACCAAAAAAGACGGAAACGATGATTAACACATCCGAAAAATCAATTTTAATGGTTCCTAGATCGATGAATTTATAGGTGAGGAATTTCTTGAATGTGACGTTGTAGTTATTAAACTTAAAACTCAAGACAGCGATGTATATCGCTAACAAGTAAACACTTTGACTCAATAACTTCAACCATGCTAACTGTCTACCTTCTAGGTTAATGTGTGTCGTTTTAACGTAGCGCTTCAGTAAACGATGAACAATCCGTCGCAAAATAGCTGCAGCGAGGAAAATGAGAGACAAAAACACCAGATTCCAAAAGCAAATTTTGTATGGACCAATATGAAAAAGTGTGGTGCTCAACATATTACCTTGTGATTATCCTTCCTAATTTTTCTGAAAACTCTTTTCTCACCTTTGCATACACCATTTGTTCCGACAACAACATAATTAAATCTTCACCTTGTGGATTTTTATCCTTCAACTCTTGTTGTAATCCTTGAATATGATGTTCGACTTTAATGAGCTTAAAGTGATAAACAGCATTCATTACAGATTCATATAAATTGTCTGTCTCTGATTTCGTGTGTATGTTGTACTTCCCCACCCAATTATAACTTAATTCATGGTCGTCACTTTCAAGGTCGCTAACAAACGCCACGATTTCTTGATTTTCGATACGTTTCAGGTAGGAAGCAGATAAGAGCGTGTTGTCCTTAACTCCGTCCATAAACAAACCATAAATTTCTCGATATAGCGGGTACTCAATGCGTAAATCGTCGCTTTCAATTTCTTGAATGATGAGCTCAATAACACTGGTTGATTTATCTTCGTTTCCTACTTCCTTAATGAGCACTTCACGTGTGCCGTATTTAATCATCAAACGAAGGATTTCTTCTTCGTGTTTTACATCTTGCGTGGACTCCCCCGCAGCTTCTTGACCCTGTATTGTCAATTCACCTTGAAGAAGATTCGTGTTTTCCTTCGGAAGTGGAATCTCGTTCAACATAGGCTCTTGCAATTGTTTCGCCATGGTAGACTTCCGCAAACGCATGAGTTCGTTATTGACTATGGACTCAGAAATTTCAAATTGACGAGAAATTTCTTGAATGTAGACACTTCGAGTAATTTGATCGGGAATTAAAGAAACGGAGTGAACAATTTCTTTAATTAATTCGGACTTACGAATCGGATCATTGACACCATCTGCTAGCAGAATAGATGCTTTAAACGTGATGAAATCCTGTTTGTGAGATTTGATGTAATCTTCAAGTTCCGTTGAACTGCGTGTTTTCGAAAATGAATCTGGATCCTCTCCATCTGGAAAAAGAACAACTTTCACGTTCATTCCTTCTTCTAAAATCAAATCAATTCCACGGAAACTCGCTTTGATTCCCGCTGCATCACCATCATATAAAATCGTTAGGTTCTTGGTGTAGCGTTTGACTAATTTTACTTGTTCTTTCGTGAGGGATGTACCCGAAGAAGAAACCACGTGTTGCATTCCTGCTTGATGCATACTGATGACATCCGTATATCCTTCGCATAACAAACACTCATCGTATTTGACAATATCACCTTTAGCAAAGTATAAACCATAAAGGATTTCACTTTTATTGTAGATAATGCTTTCTGGTGAATTAAAATACTTCGCGATTTTTTTATCTGCGAGTAAGGTGCGTCCTCCGAAGCCTAAAACACGACCAGAAATACTATGAATTGGAAAGATCACACGTCCACGGAAAAAATCGAAGGAACGTTCATCTTTGGTTTTAACTAGTCCAACTTTTTCGAGGTAATCTAACTTATATCCCTTTTCGAGTGCTTTTTTCGTGAAATCATCGCCTTTATTGAGGCAATATCCGAGTTGAAAACGTTCGATAATGTCTTTTCGAAATCCACGCTCTTCGAAATAGGAAAGTCCAATTGCTTTTCCTTCATCGGTTCCGTGCATATTCTCCGAAAACGTGTTTTTCGCAAATTCATTGATAATGTAAAAACTCTCACGTTCATTTAACTGCGCTAACTCTTCTGCTGTTGGTTGTGCTGTTTCGGGGATTTGCACACCATAGCGATCCGCTAACCAGCGTAATGCTTCTGGATAGGAGAAATGTTCTTTCTCCATCAGGAAGGAAACAACCGTTCCGCCTTTTCCAGTTGAAAAGCATTTGAAAATTTGTTTTGCTGGTGAAACGACGAATGAAGGTGTTTTTTCATCCGTAAACGGACTTAGGCCCTTCAAATTAGATCCAGCACGTTTTAATTGCACGTAATCAGCAATAACTTCCTCAATACGAGAAACTTGCATGATTTCATCAATGATATGTGGAGGGATTTTACTCACTTTCCGGTTGACCGTAATCTTTTACTTGTTTGTTTTTGCCTTTTTCGTCGTAGGTAGTCCATACACCGACCATTTCATCATTTTGGTATTCACCGTGGTAGTGTATTCGTCCGTTTGGATGTTTAACAACGGAATAACCTTCTCTTTTGCCATGATCATAGAAGGTGAAGGATAGCATGTTTCCTTTTTCGGAATAGAAGGTCCATTTACCATCTCTGTCGCCTTTCCGATCTAAGTCTCCTTCAAATTTTACTTGTTTTTTCCCTGCATACCACTCTGTAAAGTGTCCGTCTTTTACTTCAAAAAGGACTTCTTTTTTCTCCGATTGCTTGTCCTTATTGGAAGCAACATCGGAACAAGCATTCAATAAAAACAATGCCATTAAGGCGATTAAGAGTGTATTTTTCATCATTTCTCTCTATTCATTGTGTAATGTACCAATCCTATTAACGATTTTTTTGCATCATTGTCGGGGAAAGATTCTAATAATTCTAGTGCTTCCTTGGCTATTTCCTCCATTTTATGTGTAGCAAATTGAATTCCACCGTACTGAATAACCAATTGAATGGCGCGTTTAATTCGTGCAGAAACGTCGAATTCATTCTTCATGATGTACATTAATTCTTTGCGAATTTCACTTGGAGAATGATTCATGACATAAATAAGCGGCAAGGTCATTTTTTGTTCACGGATATCAATTCCGGTTGGCTTTCCGATGTGCTCCCCTGTACCATAGTCAAAAATGTCGTCTTTGATTTGAAAGGCAAGGCCAATGAGTTCACCGAATTTCTTCATTTTCTCCTGTTGGTCTGCATTCGCTTGAACACTGATTGCTCCGGCCTCACAGCAGGTAGCAATGAGCGAAGCGGTCTTTTTGCGTATCACTTCGAAATACGTTTCTTCGTCAATGTTTAGATCGCGTGCCTTTTCTATTTGAAGAAGTTCACCTTCACTCATTTCACGAACGGCACGGGCAACGACTTCTAACAAGGCTATGTTTTCTTTCTCTATGGAAAGCAATAGAATGCGTGAAAGCATGTAATCACCAACAAGGACGGCGATTTTATTTTTCCAAAGTGCATTGACGGAGAAGAATCCTCGGCGTTCGTTGGCATCATCCACAACATCATCATGTACGAGTGTCGCTGTGTGCAAAAGTTCCACCAAGGTCGTGGCGTCGTAGGTCACTTGATTGATTTCACCCAACATTTTTGCTGTTAGAAAAACGAACATCGGACGCATTTGCTTTCCTTTTCGCTTCACCACGTACTGAGTGACTTTGTCAAGCAAGGCCACATCAGATCTCATTGACTCTTTAAAATAAGCTTCAAATGCTGTCAATTCTGACTGAATTGGCGCCATGATGTTCTCAACATTATGCATGAGACAAATATACAGAATCCGTTAAGGTAACGAGCGCCTGAGCAGATGAATTTACCTAGAAAGGTGCATATTTCTTTCCGAATAGATTTTAGTAAAGAATGGATCTTTCAAATCTTTAATGAAACGTATCGCTTCACCTGTTGATTTCATTTCTGGACCAAGTTCTTTTTTAACGTCTGGGAATTTCTCATAAGAGAAAACAGGGATTTTAATCGCATACCCTTCTTTTCTAGGTTGGAAATTGAAATCTGTGACTTTTTTCTCGCCCAACATGACTTTCGTTGCGTAATTGACATAAGGCTCATCGTATGCTTTCGCAATGAATGGAACCGTACGAGATGCACGTGGATTCGCTTCAATCACATATACTTTATCGTCCTTGATGGCAAATTGGATATTCAATAATCCTACTGTTTTCAATTCGATGGCAATTTTCTTGGTGATGTCCTCGATTTGGGTCATCACAAAATCACCTAAGTTATATGGAGGCAATACCGCATATGAATCTCCGGAGTGGATTCCAGCTGGTTCAATATGCTGCATGATTCCAATGATGTAGACATTCTCTCCATCGCAAATCGCATCTGCTTCTGCTTCGATTGCTCCACCTAAGAAATGATCTAACAAAATTTGATTATTCCCCATTTCATTGATAATATCAACTACGTGGTGCTCCAACTCTTCTTTATTGATGACAATTTTCATTTTTTGTCCACCCAAAACATACGAAGGACGCACCAACAAAGGGAATCCTAATTTATCGGATAACTCGAGTGCTTGTTCTGCACTTTCCACAACTCCATACTCAGGGAAAGGAACATTGTTTGCTTCCAACAATTTAGAGAAACGTCCACGATCTTCTGCTAAATCGAGTGCTTCATAGCTTGTTCCAAGAATACGAATACCATAGCGCTGTAGTTTCTCCGCTAATTTCAGGGCTGTCTGTCCACCAAGTTGAACGATTACCCCAACTGGATTCTCGTGCATAATGATGTCATAAATATGCTCCCAGAAAACAGGTTCAAAGTATAATTTATCTGCGGTATCGAAATCGGTAGAAACAGTCTCTGGATTACAGTTAATCATGATGGTTTCGTATCCACACTCTTTCGCTGCCAATACACCATGAACACATGAATAATCGAATTCGATTCCTTGTCCGATTCGGTTTGGACCTGATCCGAGTACCACTACTTTTTTACGATCCGAAACGATGCTTTCGTTTTCGTATTCAAAGGTTGAGTAGTAATAGGGCGTTTTTGCTTCAAATTCTGCCGCACAAGTGTCAACTAATTTATATACACGTTTGATGCCCATATCTGTGCGTTTCGTGTATACTTCTGATTCCAAACAACGCAATAAATGGGCAACTTGACGATCTGCATATCCTTTTTGCTTCGCTTCAAAAAGCAAGTCTTTCGGAATGCTTCCCAAATGGAACTTTTCAATTTTTCGTTCTAACTTGATTAAATCTTCGATTTGTTTCAAGAACCATATATCGATTTTCGTTTTTTCAACGATTTTTTTAAATGGAATGCCCAATTTAATCGCGTCGTAGATATGGAACAAGCGGTTCCAACTCGCAAATTCTAAGGAATGTAAAATTTCATCTTGATTGGTCAACTCTTTACCGTCCGCACCAAGTCCATTTCGATTAATCTCTAAGGACTGACATGCTTTTTGCAAGGCTTCTTGAAAGGAGCGGCCGATTCCCATCACCTCTCCTACCGACTTCATTTGAAGTCCAAGTTGGCGATTTGTCCCGGGGAATTTATTAAAGTTCCAACGTGGTATTTTTACAATCACGTAGTCCAACGTTGGTTCAAATAAAGCAGAAGTTGTTTTCGTAATTTGGTTTTGCAATTCATCTAAATGGTAGCCAATTGCTAATTTCGAAGCAATCTTCGCAATTGGATATCCTGTTGCCTTCGATGCCAGCGCTGACGAACGCGAAACACGTGGATTGATTTCAATGGCAATGATGTCCTCTGCATCGTCTGGAGAAACAGCAAACTGAACGTTACAACCACCAGCAAAATTCCCGATAGAACGCATCATTTTGATGGACATATCACGCATTTTTTGAAAGGTTGTATCGGATAATGTCATTGCAGGAGCTACGGTAATTGAATCTCCTGTGTGAATTCCCATCGGATCGAAATTTTCAATCGAACAGATAATCACCACATTATCGTTGGCGTCACGAAGCAATTCCAACTCATATTCTTTCCAACCTAATAGCGCTTTGTCGATCATGACTTCATGAATCGGAGATAATTGTAATCCGCGTTCAAGTAAGTTGTCGAATTCTTTTGGTTCATGTAAAATCGATGCGCCTGATCCGCCAAGGGTATAAGATGGACGAATACAAAGTGGGAATCCAAATTCCTGTGCGATTTCTTTACCTTCCAAGAAAGATTTAGCTGTTTTTTGAGGAGCCATTGGCACGTCAATTTTCAACATCAATTCACGAAAAGCCTCGCGATTCTCCGTAATTTCAATCGCCTCGATGTCGACACCAATTAGACGAACACCAAATTGTTCCCAAATACCTAATTCATCACACTTGATACACAGGTTCAATGCTGTTTGTCCACCCATTGTTGGAAGAACTGCATCGATTTTGTGATTTTTCAAAATCTCCACAATGCTTTCTGGTTCCAAAGGCTGCAGATAGATGTTGTCGGCAACCACTTTATCAGTCATGATGGTAGCTGGATTTGAATTGATCAATGTCACTTCGATTCCTTCTTCTCTCAATGATCGTGCTGCTTGTGATCCGGCGTAGTCAAACTCACAGGCTTGTCCGATAACAATTGGTCCGCTTCCGATAATCAGAACCGATTTGATGGATAAATCTTTTGGCATAGGGATTTCAATTTACTTTTCTTCGAAGCGGATGTTCGCTGCAAATTGAGGACAAATTTAATCCAAATCTATGAAGATGATTGATTTTTGAGCAAGTGTTTTTTAACAAAATGAATTCAAATTGTTAATAGGTCGATTTCAAGCAGATACTTGGTCGATAAAATTCAAACTAAGGTGATTGAAAGTGTCAGCTTGTTCAAAGTTGACCACGTGACCACAATTTGGAATAATGCTCAACTTTAAACGTGGATTTTGAGCAACTAATTCCTTTACAGGTGCTAAAAACAGGTGGTCTTCTTCACCCATGATAAACAATGTGGGTGTTTTGTCGGTTTGTTTTTCCAGCTCGACTAAATACAATGCCAAGCGCGAGGTTAATTTGAACCAACGGTTAAATTCTTTATGAACGATTTTACGAGCTTCTGTGATGAATAATTCTCGAGAGGAAGCGTGATTTTTCTTAGGCATCATGATCCGTGCAAACAATTGATAGAGTCCCATTTGAGGAATGAATCGATTGAGGATTCGTCCTATTTTTAAAAGAAAACGCGATTTAAAATTCAAACGCGTGATAGCTCCGGCGAAAATCATGGATTTTACCAAAGTAGGTTCTAATAATTCAATTTGCTTAATAACGATTGACCCAAGAGAAACGCCTACAAAATGGGCGTGATTTATTTGATGTGCATGCAAAACCTCGATGACATCTTGTGCAATTAACTTAAAAGAATATCGCTTCTTTTTGGATTCAATCTGACTTTTCCCATGTCCACGAAGGTCTATAAGTAAAAGATTGTACTTTTCAGAAAAAGTTTTGATTTGCTTATGCCAAATACTAGAGCTACCTCCTGCGCCGTGGATGAAGACCACCCACTCTTTACTATTAGCATTCTCTAGTTTTTTGGAATATAACATGTGTAAAAATAAAAACACTCGCCGAATAATCGACGAGTGTTTTGAGATTGTTTGAAATAATATGAATTATTTATCTTTCACTTCTTCGAAATCAACATCCGTGACTTCGTCGTTCGGATTAGCTGTTGATTGATCCGCTCCTGCATCACCAGCGTTGCCACCGTCCGCATTTGCTGCATTGTACATATCCTGAGAAGCTGCTTGGAAAACATTGTTTAATTTTTCCATTGCTGGCTCAAGGTTTTGAATATTACGTGCTTCGAATTCCGCTTTCAACTCTGTTAACGCTTCTTCGATTCCTTGTTTTTTATCTGCAGGGATTTTATCGCCATATTCTTTCATTTGACGCTCCGTTTGGAAAATTAAGGAATCAGCTTTGTTGATTGTTTCAACTTCTTCACGTTTTTTGTTATCGGATTCAGCATTTGCTTCTGCTTCTGCTTTCATTCGTTGGATTTCTTCGTCAGACAAACCTGAAGACGCTTCGATTTTAATCGATTGTTGTTTTCCTGTTCCTTTGTCTTTCGCTGAAATATTCATGATTCCGTTCGCATCGATGTCGAATGTCACCTCAATTTGAGGAACACCTCTTTGTGCTGGCGGAATGTCTGTCAATTGGAAACGACCTAATGTTTTGTTGTCTGTTGCCATTGGACGCTCACCTTGAAGTACGTGAATGTCAACAGATGGCTGATTATCAGATGCTGTAGAGAATACTTCTGATTTTTTCGTAGGAATCGTTGTATTTGCTTCGATTAATTTTGTCAAAACTCCACCCATTGTTTCGATACCTAAAGACAAAGGAATCACGTCTAATAAAAGAACGTCTTTCACTTCACCTGTTAATACTCCACCTTGGATTGCTGCACCTACTGCCACTACCTCATCTGGATTCACTCCTTTTGATGGAGCTTTTCCGAAGAAACGTTCAACCGCATCTTGGATGATCGGAATACGTGTAGATCCACCAACTAAAATCACTTCGTTGATATCACTTGGTGTCAATCCTGCATTTTTCAACGCAGAACGACAAGGAGCAATCGTACGCTCAACGATTTCAGAAATCAATTGCTCGAATTTTGCACGTTGCAACGTTCTTACTAAGTGTTTTGGAACACCATCTACTGGCATGATGTACGGAAGATTGATTTCCGATGAGTTTGTCGAAGACAATTCGATTTTCGCTTTCTCCGCTGCTTCTTTCAAACGTTGAAGTGCCATTGGATCTTTGCGTAGGTCTAATCCTTCGTCTTTTTTAAACTCTTCTGATAACCAAACAATGATTGCCTCATCTACATCGTCTCC
>JBILRU010000077.1:0-10422 GCA_044372485.1 Crocinitomicaceae bacterium | reverse complement strand
GAAGCAAACTCCTTCAGTTTGTCGACATCGTTCTGATAGGCAAGAATCGAATTCTCTGCCAATCCCTTCTCGATTTTCAAGTATGAAACAAAATCCTTAATATAGCGTTCCCAATTCGACATCTATGAAAATTCTGATTGTAAACGGTCCAAATTTAAATTTACTCGGTTCCCGTGAAACACAAATATATGGGAATGTTTCGTTTGCAGACTTTTTAACGGAATTGAAATCGAAAACGAGTGCTGAAATCTCCTATTTTCAGTCCAATGTGGAGGGAGAACTAATAAATGTCCTGCAGGACACCAACGCCGATGGAATCATCCTCAATGCCGGTGGGTATACCCACACGAGTGTCGCTTTGCGCGATTGCATTGCCGCGATTTCCAACCCCGTTGTCGAAGTACACATCTCCAACATCACCGCGCGTGAATCCTTCCGCCATGAATCGATGTTGAGTCCAGTGTGCGCTGGCTGCATTTTCGGCTTTGGCATGAAGGGATACGAGTTGGCGTTGAGGTATTTTGAGTCTCTAAAATAAAATAACTTTCCCCCTGAACCTTTTTTCTTCTTCGTTGTACCGGACAAAAAACAAAAGTCCAACAACGATGAAACAGTTCCTTTTTTCCTTTCTAGTACTCGCGGTAAGTCAAGTGAGTTACGCACAAATTAGTCCTCGAAGAATCCAATTGGTGATTCTGTTTGATACCTCGAATAGCATGGACGGACTCATCGATCAAGCGAAATCACGTATATGGTCAATTGTCAATGAGGCAAGTGGATTAACGTACCAAGGACAAACGCCAAACCTAGAAATTGCCATGTACGATTACGGAAATGCCGGATTAAGCGTTGAAAGCAATTTTATCCGTCAACAGTTGCCTTTTACAAGTGATTTAGATTTGGTTTCCGAAAAATTATTTGCACTTCGAACGAATGGTGGATCGGAATATTGTGGTGCTGTGATTTCGACTTCCTTGAATCAATTGAATTGGTCAGCAGATCCAGCGGATTTAAAAATGATTTACGTCGCAGGAAATGAACCCTTTACTCAAGGTCCTATTTCCTACAAGAACGCTTGCCGTTTGGCAGAATCGAAACATGTGTTCGTCAACACCATTTATTGTGGATCATATGAGCAAGGTGTGCGCGAGAATTGGAAGGATGGCGCAATATGTTCGAAAGGTGATTACTTCAACATCAATTCAAACGACCGAGTGGTGACGATTCAAACGCCATACGATGAACAAATCAATCAGTTGAACATCCAATTAAATCAAACGTATATTTCCTATGGTAGTTTAGGCAAGGAAAACCGCATGAAGCAAAAACGCGAAGATGACAATGCATTGTTGCAAGGGGTCGCTGTTTCTTCCGAACGCGCCTTGGTGAAATCGAAATCAGTTTACTCTAATGGAAGTTGGGACATGGTAGACGCAGTGAAAATGGATTCAAGTATTGTTGGAAAATTGAAGGACGAGGAATTGCCAGATGAACTCAAAGGAAAATCCACGGAGGAAAAAGAAGCGTACATCAAACAGAAAAGCGAAGAACGTGCTAAAATCCAAACGGAAATTGGTCAATTAGGAAAACAACGCGAGGCGTTTATCCAAGAGGAGAAGAAGAAACAATCCGGACAAACAACAAATGCAAAGGATGATTTCGGGACGGCTGTTTCAAAAAGTTTAAAGGAAAAAGCTGTTTTGAACGGATTTAATTAATTTTTCGATGCATTTGATGCTTACATTTGTGTAAGAATCAGCTATGAAAGAACTCGAACATTACTTCCGACACATTGATCCAGTTTTTGCGGCATTTCTCGCAACAACCTTTACCTGGCTTGTCACTGCAGCCGGCGCTTCCTTGGTTTTCTTCTTTAAAAACATGCACCGTGGACTCCTCGATGGCATGTTAGGATTTACCGGTGGTGTCATGGTGGCTGCTAGTTTTTGGTCCTTGTTATTGCCCTCTATCGAACTTTCTGAACGTTTATATCCAACAATGTCGTGGATGCCCGCAGCCGTTGGATTCCTAGTCGGAGCGTTGTTTTTGTTCTTTTTAGACAAAAAACTTCCGCATTTACACATCAATTTTAAGGAAGAAGAAAGTGAAGGCGTGAAAACGCAATTGCATAAAACTACCTTGCTAGTATTAGCGATTACCTTGCACAACATCCCCGAGGGACTGGCTGTTGGAGTACTTTTTGGCGCTGCCGCACATGGAATGGAAGGAGCAACCATCGCTGGTGCAATTGCACTAGCCATCGGAATCGGTATTCAGAATTTTCCAGAAGGATTTGCCGTTGCGATGCCATTAAGAAGGGCAGGGGCGAGTCGTTTTAAAAGTTTCATGTATGGACAACTGTCTGCGATTGTTGAGCCAATAGCGGGCGTTATTGGAGCTGTTGCCGTAATCTACATGGAACCCATTTTGCCTTTCGCGCTGTCGTTTGCGGCTGGAGCGATGATTTTCGTAGTGGTGGAGGAAGTGATTCCGGAAACCCAGCGGGACAAATACACAGATGTTGCTGTTCTTGGTTTCATCGGTGGATTCCTCGTGATGATGATTTTAGATGTGGCCCTGGGCTAAATCTTAATAGGTCATGATTTCATTCAAGTACTTTTTGATCAACTGAACTTCCTTTTCTTCGATGGTGCCAATGCGTTTAGTTAATCGGTCTTTCGAAATGGAGCGAATGTGATGCGTCAGAATTTCCGATTCGGCATTGAGTCCGTTTTGCTCCGTTGGATGCAGTACTACATCACCTTTGTAATCCTTTATTTTTGTCGTCAGTGGACAACAAATTACCGTGTTCAAATAGGTGTTGAGTAAGTTTCCACTCACAATCACGACTGGACGCATTCCAGCCTGTTCGCTTCCTTTGACCGGATTCAAATTGGCAAACCAAAGTTCTCCCTGTTTCATAGTGATTCAGGATCTTTCAGTTGCTTGTGGTATTCGGCCATTCCTTCCTCGGCGATTTGAAAAAGATTGGAATCCTCGCTCATTTCCTTATATGAACGAACATAGGCCGCTTTATTCAATTCTTCCAAGTAAAGGGTGAGTGCCTTTTCGATGAGTTTATTTTTGGGAATTCCGAATTCCTTCGATTTCTCATGTAATTGTTGCAAGAGACTTTCTGGAAGTGAGCTGGTGAATGTTGTCATATTATATTTATATAATTTAAATATAGTAAATTATTTTCAGAAAACAAAAAAGCCCTGACGATTCTGTCAAGGCTTTTAATCATGTGAACGATTGTTCTTTTATTGACAAATCGTCTCTATTGACAAATCGTCTCTTCCGTTGCTTTCAAGATTTCGCGTACTTCCTCCAATGTTGGAGCTTCTGCATATGTACGAAGAACAGGCTCCGTTCCAGAAGGACGAATCATGACCCAACGTTTGTCGTCAAAGAAATACTTAAATCCATCGATGGTTTTCAAATCAGCGACTTGGTATTTTCCGAAGGATGTGTAATTATTTGCTTTGCAATTTGCAATGATTTTTTGTTTTAAGTCCTCGGTGATGTGAAGGTCGTTGCGTTCAAATTTAAATGGACCAACGATTTCATAGACTTCATCAATCAACTCATCCAGTGACTTACCAGATTTCGCCATGAATTCCCAGATGATTAATCCCATCCAAATTCCATCGCGCTCTGGAATGTGTCCTTTCACGGCAATTCCTCCGGATTCTTCGCCACCCAGTAGGACATCGTCCTTGATCATGATGGAAGCGATTTCTTTAAATCCAATTTTTGTGGTTTGAATTTCCAGTCCATAATGCGCACACAGTTTCTCCACGCGAGGAGTCACACTGAAAGCGATGACTACTTTTCCAGTCATTTGTTTGTATTTCACCATGTAGTGAATCAACAATAGGATGATGTGGTGAGAATCGATGAATTCTCCTTTTCCATTGTACAGTCCAATGCGATCGGCATCACCGTCCGTTGCCAAGGCACAAGAAACGTTTCCATCTGCTTTGATGAACGATTCTAATTCTTGAAGGTTTTTTGCAATCGGTTCTGGTGCTTGTCCACGGAAAGATGGATTGTGGTCACAATGCAACAACTGTGTTTTTGGTAAAATCAAGGGCATCACTCGTTGACCAGCGCCATACATGGCATCGTACACTAGGTTCAGTCCGGAATTGGAAATCGCATCGAGGTCAAAGTTCTTTTTTACGTGATCCACGTAGCGCGTTTCGATGTCTACGATTTCTATTTTTCCAGCTTGAATCGCTGCATCAATGTTTACGGCTTTATAATCGATGGTACACACATCCGGAATGATGTCCTCCACTTCTTGAACTTTTTCTGGTTCTAATGGGCCACCAAAGAATGCTTTCAACTTGAATCCGTTGTATGACGGTGGATTATGACTTGCTGTCAAGATGATTCCGACTTCGCATTCAAATTGAAATGCTGCCAACGAAATCATGGGAGTGGAAACGAATCCACGTGACATGCGCACCGGAATTCCTTGAGCTACTAGCACTTTCACGGCTGTTTCCATGAATAATTCACCTGCGAAACGACAGTCGTGTCCAACAATGACACTTGGATTTGCATACATTTTCTTCAACCAAATTCCGGTTGCTTCCGTTACGCGAGCCACATTCTCAACGGTAAAGTCATCAGCAATGATTGCTCTCCATCCGTCTGTTCCAAATTTTATTTTCTGTACCAAAGTCTACTATTTTTGGCCAAATATAGTGGATTTGGTGCTAAACAGAAGTGATAATGAAAAGGATAATTGAGTGTTCTCCTATTTTTGGAAGTTTTGAATTGTTTTTTCGATGATTCCAACACATTCCATCAGTTGATTTTCTGTAATTACCAAAGGTGGTGCAAAACGAATGATGTTTCCGTGGGTTGGTTTAGCGAGTAGTCCATTTTTTTTCAAGGCCACACATAGATTCCATGCGGTTTGACTATCTGGAGAATCGTTCACCACGATAGCATTCAACAATCCTTTTCCGCGTACTTTTAATATCAATTCATTGCTTTCGATGATGCGGTTCATTTCTTTTCTGAACAAGGAACCAAGTCTTCGTGCATTTTGGATGAGGTTTTCTTCGTAAACAACTTCTAACGCTGCGACAGCTACTTTCGCTGCTATTGGATTTCCTCCAAAGGTTGAACCGTGTTGTCCAGGTTTGATGACCATCATGATTTCGTCATCCGCAAGTACAGCAGAAACTGGATAAACACCGCCAGAAAGTGCTTTTCCTAAAATGAGGATGTCTGGACGATTGTATGTTGCTGTTTGACGCTCACATTTTTGTTCGCACGTACAGTTTCCACACGTCGCTAATAAGCTTCCAGTTCGAGCGATGCCCGTTTGAACTTCATCCGCGATAAATAACACGCCATTTTCAAGGCAAAGTCTTTTTGCTTCGGATAAATAATTTTCTGCTGGTGTATATACTCCCGCTTCTCCTTGAATCGGTTCTACAAGGAATCCAGCGACATTTTTTCCTTTTAACGCTGCTTCAAGCGCGGGAATATCATCATAAGGAATGGATGCGAATCCAGCAGGGAAGGGACCAAAATTCTGAAACGAATCTGGATCGCTGGAGAAGGAAACGATGGTTGTTGTACGTCCGTGGAAATTCCCATCACACACAACAATTACCGCTTGATTTTCTTCAATTCCTTTTTTCTCGTATGCCCATTTGCGGCATAATTTAATCGCTGTTTCGACTGCTTCAGCACCTGTGTTCATCGGTAATACCTTGTCGAATCCAAAGGTTTCTGTCACAAATTTCTCGTAATGTCCGAGTGTGTCGTTGTAAAAAGCACGCGAAGTCAAGGCCAAGGTTTGCGCTTGGTCAATCAATGCTTTCGTAATTTTCGGATGACAATGTCCTTGGTTCACAGCAGAGTAAGCAGATAGGAAATCAAAATATTTTTTTCCGTCCACATCCCAAACAAAAACACCTTCTCCTTTTGCTAATACAACAGGTAGTGGATGGTAGTTATGTGCTCCGTATTGGTCTTCTAATGCGATGTGTTGGTTTGCTTGACTCATAATTGCGAATAAACGTTGATGATTTGTAGGCAAAGATAGGAATTAGAAATGTGAAATCTATTGCTGGGAATCATTCAAATCTTTTTATTTGTCTACCTTCGAGTATTCAATTGAGGTATTAAATGGACAACTAGATACTGCTGATAACGCTTCACTTTATTGCTCATTTCAAATTGAAAAGTTTTATTCGCATATAGAAATATTTATGAAGTTCATAAAAATCCTTCCACTCATCATTGGTTTAGTCTTGATAAACAAACAACTTATTGCACAGAAAATCATTAGTCCACAAACACACGGTTGGGCAATGTTTGTGGGGACACATAAACTAACGGAAAAATTTAGTTTGATGACCGAATACCAATGGCGTCGAGCTGATGGATTTAAGTCTTGGCAGCAATCCTTATTGCGTTTCGGGTTGGAATACAACGTGAATCCAAATGTTTCGGTGATGGCGGGATTTGCATGGGTGAAAACCTTTCCATACGGTGAACAACCGATTCTTCACGAGTTTGATGAAAACCGAATCTTCGAACAAGTAAACTTGAAAAGTAAAATCGGAAACGTGGAAGTTCAACACCGCTACCGTTTGGAACAACGATTCATGGAACAATATGCGAACGATGCAGCGAATAACATCGTTCAAGTGGATCCCGTTTTTCGGCAACGCTTGCGCTACAGAGCCATGGCGGTGATTCCTTTGTCACGAAAAGAACTCAGCGACAACACCTTGTTCATGAATGTAAATGATGAGGTTTTCTTAGGCTTCGGTTCTGGTATCGGAAAAAACATCATGGACCAAAATCGTTTCATTGCGGCCCTAGGTTGGCGTTTCGATAAAAATTTCAATGTTCAATTGGGATACCTGAATCAATTCGTTGTAAAAACGGACGGATTAAAAATGGAACGCAATCATACTTTTTGGATTTCCACTACGTACAATTTGGATTTCACCAAAAAATAAGCACTAGTCTGCAAGCAAAGAATCAGCTGGTATCGTCAACGTATCGGCTGAACTTTTTTAGTATCTTTCCTTTTTTATTCTATATATGGAAAGAAGAGATTTTGTAAAGGCTTCGACTTTAGCAGGAATTGGCGCATTGGTACTGCCAAATTCCTTATTCGCGGGACAATTACCAACTGATCGCAAGGTTCGATTAGGCTTCATTGCTGTTGGTTACCGTGGACAATCCCATTTGGAGGAAATGATGAAAAGAGACGATGTGGAAATTATCGCACTCGCTGATCCAGAACCAAGAATGATGAGGGATGCTCTGAGTTTAGTGCTCCGAGCTGGAAGAAAAGAACCCGTAGTGTATGGCAATGGGGACGAAGATTACAAAAACCTCCTTCAACGAGATGACATTGACGCTGTTTTCGTTTCTTCACCTTGATGCCATGAAAGCAGGGAAAATTGTTGGAATGGAAGTGTGTGGCGCCATGAAGTTAAGTGATTGTTGGGAGTTTGTGAAAACCTACGAAGAAACAAAAACACCAATCATGATGCTCGAAAATGTCTGCTACCGTCGAGATGTGATGGCCGTTTTGAACATGGTCAAGGAAGGTCTTTTTGGTGAACTGGTTCACGGACAAGGTGGATACGAGCACGATTTGCGCGGAGTGCTGTTCAATGATGGTCAATCTGCGTACAATTCAGGTGTTGAATTTGGCGAAAAAGGATTCAGTGAGGCCAAATGGCGAACGAATCATTACGTGAATCGAAATGGCGAGTTGTATCCAACTCATGGACTAGGTCCAATTGCCACCATGTTCGATTTAAATCGTGGAAATCGCATGCTGCGTTTGACGTCCATGGCGAGTAAAGCACGCGGATTAAAGAAATACATCGAAGAACATCCGAAAGGAGGGAAGGATCACCCAAATGCTAAAATTGACTTTAAACAAGGGGATGTCGTCACCACTCAAATTCAATGTGCCAATGGTGAAACGATTCTCCTGACCCACGATACGAGTTTACAGCGCCCTTATAATTTAGGATTCCGTGTACAAGGTACAGAAGGAATCTGGCAAGATTTCGGTTGGGGAGATGCGGAACAAGGATTGATCTATTTTGAAAAACAAATGAGTCACACCCACAAATGGGATAATACAAAAACGTGGTTGGAACAACACGACCATCCGCTTTGGAAACGCTTTGCGAAAGAGGCAGAAAACTCCGGACACGGTGGAATGGACTTCTTCGTTGACAATGCGTTCATTGAATGCATCAAGCAAAACAAAGAATTTCCTTTAGATGTCTATGATTTGGCTGCATGGTACTCGATTACGCCATTGAGCGAAAAGTCCATCAAAGAAAATGGTCAACCACAAGATATTCCAGATTTCACCAAAGGAGCATGGAAAACACGTAAACCTGTTTTTGGTCTGACGGATGAATTCTAGTCCAAGTTTGGTCATATTAGCGGGTGGATTAGGTTCTCGATACAAAGGATCCAAGCAAATCGATGTCATCGGAGAACAACAGGCGTTTCTCCTGGAATTCGCGATATTCGACGCTGTGGAAGCGGGATTCGTACAAGTTGTGTTGATTATCAATGAAAAAGTACAAGCGCAAATGAAATCCAAATTGTCACATTGGGAGTCCCGCGTAGAGATGCAGTTTGTCTTGCAGTCGTTGACTCCGGAACAACAGCTACAGGTTCATCCAAATCGAAGCAAACCTTGGGGAACAGCTCAAGCACTTTTGTGTGCGAAACCCTTTTTAAACGGTCCATTTGTGGTGATGAATGCAGATGATTACTATGGTCAAACCGTGATGAAAAGTGCTAGTTCTTTTTTTCGAAACGCACGGAAATCTCACGGATTATTGTCCTACTCTTTGTCGGATACCTTAAGTGAACACGGAGGCGTTTCTAGGGGATTGTGTACCCTTGATGATGAAGGATTTTTGAAAAGTGTTGTGGAATGTCACGGCATTTACCGCGATTCAAACGGGCTCCAATGTCAAGAAGTATATAAGCTGACAGATAGGACTTCGGTTTCCATGAATCTTTGGTTTTTTCAATCAGAGATACTAGAGCATGTGGCCAGGTATTTCGATTCGTTTTTTGAATCCAATCAACAAGAGCTGAGCAGCGAATGTTATCTACCATCCATGGTGCAATCAGGAATTGAATCAAACGAATTTACGGTAAAGGTATTATCTAGTAATGAACAGTGGGCTGGTCTTACCTTTCCAGAGGATAAGAAATTAGTGGAGCAGTACCTTAACTCGCTGACCAATAAAAAGTCCTATCCAAAATCCTTCACCCATGAATAGGCAATTAGAACGATCGGTAGCAAATGATTTTTTGAGGTCCTTGGACACAAAAGTTCAGCGAATCAGTCTATTAAAGGGTGGCCTCATACACAAGACTTTTCTCGTGGAGGCAATGAATGATGCGTATTTTGTGCTACAAGGTGTGAATACCCAAGTTTTCCGAAATCCCAATCTTGTTGTGATGAATCAACAACGTATTGCGAATTACTTGGAGCAGAAAGGATATCCTAAAATACTGCTAACGATGTTAGCTAATGCAGATGAAAGCTATTTACTACAAGACCATAAGGGACAAACGTGGCGCATGTTTAAGGCTATTTTTCCAAGTAAAAGTTTGGAAGTATTAAGTAAATCGTCACAAGCATTTGCAGCAGCGAAAGCATTGAGTGAATTTCATTCTTATTTGATGGACTTTCCAAAAGACCAGCTACAAGAAAGCATTCCTGGATTTTTAGATTTTAAAAAACGACGGAAAGATTACCAACATTCGTTAAAAGTGGCCATACCATATCGCCTCACACAAGCGAATTATCTGATTCATAAACTGGAAGACCACGATGGAATATTGAAACGGTATTTACAGCTTTTGCCAAAATTACCGAAGCGAATCATCCACGCGGATCCTAAATTGAGTAATTTTTTATTTAACGAGAGCGGTGAGGATGTTTGCGCCATCATCGATTGGGATACCATTATGGTCGGTAGTATTTTGTACGACTTTGGAGACATGATTCGGTCGTTTTGTCAAGTAGGAACAGAAGATAGTGAACAGAAAAAAGCATTTAATCCTCAGTTGTTACAGGAATTGTTAAATGGCTATTTTGAAGGACCGATGAACGATTATTTGAGCGATTTGGAGAGGGAAAACATTCTTCTCGGTGCAAAAGCGGTTATCTATATTCAGGGACTACGTTTTCTCAGTGATTACCTGATTGGCGATCAATATTACTGGGTAGAAGACGAAAATCACAACCTACGACGAGCAAGAAATCAGTTTCAAATGCTCGAGGAACTTTGTTTACTGGGTTAAATTACCACTGGTATGCAAGGTCACTCAACCATTTCCCTTGAACACGCAATGTTTGTTCAATGATGTCACGTACACATG
>JBILRU010000140.1:0-4414 GCA_044372485.1 Crocinitomicaceae bacterium | reverse complement strand
ACGCATGGCGTTACCATGACCAAGCGTGCTAGTATGATCATGAATCTCCAAGGAGGCTGTGCGATGGAAGTGATTGAAGCAACATCCTTCAAAGGGAAAGGAAACCTAAACACTTTTGCTTGGGGAGATTTAGGAATCAATGCGGTTCAAATGAAATCGCGCAATATTCAAGAAAGTCATGATTTCGTAAAGAATTTAGTTCCTACTAAATCCATTCAAACCGGACCAGATCAACGCAAAGGATTCTTCATGAATGATCCTGACGGGAATTTGTTTCAATTTGTGGAGAATAATGAATTTTATTCGAATACAGGACATCATTCGGGTGGTGTGTTAGGACTCAGTATTGGTGTGACGAATGCCGACGAATCCATGAAATTATACCGTGATATTTTAGGTTACGACGAGGTGGTTTTTGATCAAACGGCTATTTTTTCCGATTGGAGTGAATTACCAAATGGAACTGAACGTTTTCGCAGAGTATTACTGACAAAATCAAAGCCTACTGGTGGTGGATTCGGAAAAGTAACCGGTAAAAATTACATCGAATTGGTTCAAGCAGTGGACCGAGTTCCTCAAAAAATCTTCAAGGGACGCATTTGGGGAGATTATGGTTTCGTTCACTTAGGACTTGATGTGAAAGGTATGCGTGAATTAGAAAAAGACATGTCCGCAAAAGGATTCCCGTTTACGTGTGACAGTCAGTCGGCATTGAGTATGGGGAATACCAAAGTTCACTGTGTATACATTGATGATCCAGATGGAACATTGATTGAAATGATCGAAGTATTCAAAGTTCCGATTGTCGAGAAATGGGGCTTATTTTTGAATGTAGAAAAAAGAGATCCGATGAAACCACTTCCGGACTTCATGTTAAAGTTCTTGCGTTTTTCACGAATCAAAGATTAAGAGAGGATTGCACTAAAAAGTGTACCTTAGAGGATGCGAATCATCAGCGTCATTTTCGTGCTTGTCGGACTCACTTGGATGCATTCTTGTACCAGTGAGAAAGTCATTGACCGCGTATATCAGACAAAAAACGTCGTGGTTGTGGTTATTGATGGACCAAGGTATACGGAGTCTTGGGGTCAAACAGGAAGGCCAAACGTTCGTTACATGGATTCCGTATTAGCACCAAACGGTTGTACACATTCCTATTTTTACAATTTAGGAGAAACATGGACGACAAATGGACATACTGCACTCACAACAGGAATGTATCAATCCATTAATAATGCGGGCGGAGAATATCCGCAGAATCCAGGGATATTCCAACATTACTTGAAAAAACATCCGGATGAGGCGAGTCTTGTGTGGCTCATAACCAGTAAGGATAAATTACAAGTATTATCCGACTGTAAAGATCCGAAATGGAAGAAAAAATTCATCGCTTCTACAGATTGCGGAATCAACGGACTTGGTACTGGATACCGTCATGATTCCATCACCTTTAAACGGGTCATGTATGCGTTGGAGGTTCATAAACCAAAAGTGTTATTTGTCAATTTTCGAGAGCCGGACTTTTCTGGTCATAAAGGAGATTGGAATGCCTACATTCGGGGGATTCAACAGACCGATTCCATGGTTCACGAAATCTGGAAATTCTTGGAGAGTGATCCAACTTACCAAGGGAAAACGACCATGTTTGTGACAAATGACCACGGCAGGCATTCGGATGGTGAATCGAATGGATTTATTTCACACGGATGTTCTTGCGAAGGATGTCGGCGCATTCACTTATGGAGTTTTGGTCCAGATTTTAAACAAGGCGTTTACCTGAATCAACAGGCTGAATTAATTGATGTCAATGCAACGATTGGTGAATTGCTGCAGTTGCATTCACTCAAATCAAAAGGACGCGTATTAACAGAGTTGTTTAAATAAGGTTAACTAGGAACCGCAACCAACACAGTCAATGTGACTGTCCATCGGACGCACACCATTCAACTTCATTTCTAGGTTGTGAATTTGATCTTTCAAATCCATATCCGAAAATAAATCACCTGTTAATTGAGTTTTCAATTGATCGATTTCAGTTTGTAGTTGAGCGTTTTGTTCCATAGTTTCACATTTAGGTTTTTAAAAATATTGTTTTTTTTCTTTCGTGATTCAAAAGCATAAAAAAAAAGTACTCCGCAATTAAGTTACGGAATAAAAACGTACATTCGAAGCATGTTTCAACTTACGGTACAAAGTCGACGCGTTCAGGTGCTTCTGCAATTCTTGCGAGGACAAGCGAATAAACGCGCGACGTTCGTGGAAATTTTGAATCATTTGAATGAGCAATTACCCTTGTTGGAACAAAAGAAAATCAGTCGTCGCACCTTGGAAGGAGATTTGCAGTTTATCCGTGAGGACTTGGGTTTGAATTTAAAGCATGTCAATATTTCCAGAAGGCATTCCTATCAGTTAATGGAAATCGACGGAATTCAAGCGGAATTAAAACAAGATGTGGAGTCCCTGATGTTGCATCAGTTGGCGAAAAACCTTGGACTCGAACATTATCCGGATCAATCTGCGGCGTCTTCAACATTGGAATCCGTATTGTCCTTTTCATTTTCCGCTTTGGATGATGGAGGAAAGGCGATGACCTTGGCGAAGGACATCGTTCAAAGTATTTTTGAGCAAGAAGCCATTCAGTTTTGGTACAAGCCGATACATGCGACCTATCGTTCTAAATTGCAGATTGTTGCTCCGCTTCAGGTGAAATTTTACGATGGACGATTTTACTTAGTCGCGGTGGATTACAAAGATAATTCTGAAGATCAATTCAAACGAACCATAAAAATTTTCGCCTTTGATATGATTGAAGATTATGTCATTGCACCTGCTCAGTTAGAAAGCGAGGAAGGAAATTTAAGTGTGCGAACGATTCATTTTCACCATGCGGATTTAGCGCACAAAGTTGGATTAAAAGATTATTTCAAGCATTGTTTGGGAGTTGCGCGTTTCAAGGACAGTGAACCGGAATACATTCGAATCAAATTTACGGATTGGGCGATGTCCTATGTCCGTGAGCGCTTATTGCACAGAAGTCAGCGCATCGTTGTTGATCATCCCAATTACATGGTTGCGGAATTATACATTTATCGCACCTATGAATTAGATATGTTACTAGCCCGATTCAGGGAATTCGGGGTGGAGGTAAAGTAAGTTTATTTCTTTTTCGGAACGACAGCTCTCGGAATTTCCTTCAGAAAATGAGGTAAAGAGTAGGCTTTTAATCCGGAAATAGTGACCACATTTCCCTTTTCAAGTTGCAAATGATGTTCTTGATCCAAGAGGTCCTCTTCGTAGAAAATCGCTTCAATCGAAGCGATCATGTGCATGCAGTCATTTTCTTTGATCAGGTATTCGTTGACGAATTTACACAGCAGTTTAACAGGACTTCCTTTTACGAAAGGAACAGGACAGCCTCCGTGGTAAACAGCTTCCAAGTTGGTGTGCTCAAATTCACTTTCGTCCGAAGTGTAGTTTGCGGAGGACTGATGTGCTTCCTCAATGATGTCGGTGTAAATATGATTGATGGAGAAATATCCGTATTCTTTGATGTTCGCGTACGTATTTCTCGGCGTAAAACTTGGACGAATGATGAATCCAATCAGCGCCGGAACGCTTCCAAGATGGGTAACACTTGAGAAAATAGCAACATTGGTTTTACCAGAATTTGAAATGGTACCAATTAAATTCGCGGATTTATATCCGGTACAACTATTGATCAGATTTAATCGTTCGATCTTATCCATCTGTTCAATTTGCGGTCGGTCAATGCGCACAAGTCCCATATTAACTATTTTAAGTAAAACAAGAATTGCCCTATATTGTTGACACCTGCGGACTTCTTTTGAGTAAATTCGCAAAGTAATCAAAGAATAAAAATGGGGAGATTCTTTTCCCAGGTAAAAAAGAACGTATGAAAATAGAAATCTGGAGTGATATTGCTTGTCCATTTTGCTATATGGGTAAACGTAAATTCGACATTGCCTTGGCGCAATTTGAAGGAAGAGCGGATGTGGAAATTGAGTGGAAGTCCTTTCTCTTGAATCCGAATATAAAAACGGATCCATCGGTTTCTATCTTTCAGTACCTAGCAGAAATTAAAGGATTTCCAGAGGAACAAGCGCGTGAAATGATGTCCCAAATTACGGCATCTGGTAGCGCCATCGGACTCGATTACCATTTTGATCAAGTCGTTTTGGCGAATACCATGAAGGCGCATCAATTGTTGCACGAAGCACGTATCCAAGGATTCCAGCACGAAATGGAAGAACGCTTATTTGAAGCGCATTTTGTCGAAGGGAAAAATATTGATGATGTGAATATCCTCGTTGATCTGGCATCCGAAGTTGGATTGAACACCATTGCACTTGATGTGAAAATACTGAGTGGTCAATACACAAATGAATTAGAAGCG
>JBILRU010000133.1:0-4819 GCA_044372485.1 Crocinitomicaceae bacterium | reverse complement strand
AGGAGTTCCCTTTTTTGTTATTGATCGAAAATATGCGGTGAGTGGTGCGCAAGAACCAGAAACCTTTCTGAAAACGATGGAAACGGCAATGGTTAAGGAATAAATTAATTCATCCGATTCTCAATCGCATTCCCCTCGTTGGATGTCTGAAATGGCTTTAGACATCATGTCATTTAACTTTTCTTTTTCTTCTTGCTTCAGGAATTTTAACGCTTGGTTAAATTCATTTTTCAAGCGGCTGATCTTCTCCATGCCTTTTTGACGTTCCACCAAAGTTGTTTTGGGGGAATTCATGGTGGTGCAATGTATTTTTTTGTAAGAGGAAACTAGGTATGAATAATCATTTGCTTTTCGAGAACAACTTAGTATAAGGATACCTAAGGCTAAAAAGCAAGCACTGGTTTTGAGAGAAGTTAGCATAAGTAATAAGAAGCAATTTTTTTGTGAAAATACTTAAGTTACAATGGAATATTGGTACACAATTGATACATTTATGCTATGATTGAAGAATTAAAACAAGAAGTGGAAAAAGTATTTGGACTAAAAATCCAAAAAAGGAAGCAGTGTGAAGAGCTCGCTGAAGACTTATATGCCAAAACAGGCGTTTTTATTTCGTACAACACTTTTCGTCGTTTATTTGAAATCATTGAATACCGTGAGCCACGTATTTCCACCTTGGATGCCTTGTCGAAATACATTGGATTTTCATCTTACCGTGATTTCATGAATCGTTTTCATACCGCAGATGAATGGCCGAAATGGGAGAATTTGTTCATGGGCGTTGACGAACAAGATGTCACAAAGTTGGTGGAAATGTTTAAGTATCGTTTCTATCAGAAAGATGATTTTTCTTACTCCTTTTCCGTGTTATTGCGCGAATTAATTTACCGCCGTGACTTGAAATCCCTACAAGTAATTCTAGCTCAAGATGAATGGTCATTTGCTAACTTACCCTATGAGCTTGCTTTGAAGATTGGGGTTTTGGTAGGACGTCAATTTCGCTTTGTTGATGACCTAGAATTTGAACAGGAATTACTCAAAATCCCCTTGTTTCGGGACTTAGTCTTAAAAATGTTTGTCGATTATTCTGGATTAAACAAGAAATATGGAACATGGATTACCTATGTCAATCAACTGCCAGACATCGATGGGGAATCATTCATCTTTACGAATGGCGTAATGATTTGGAAGGACCTTTTGAACTGCTTAGAAATTACCTCGGAACATTTGGCACGGGTTCCGCAACTCAATGAAGACTTACATCCCATATTGTATGGACGCATTGCATCATTAAATTTGATGTTAACGAAGCAACCAAAAGAAAAAGAAAAAATCTTCGCTAATTGGTCAAAAATCATTGAATTACATCCCGAGCGTACCTTGGAATACATTTTTGTTTCCAATGCAAAATGTTTGGTTTTTCCTAGTCTTGAATTTTCAAATTTCCTTTACAGTTGCAAGAAACATGCTTCCACTGTTCATTTTTGGTACAACCAGTCTCAATTAAACATTTACCATCTTTCATTGGTCCAACATGCCATTTTCACGGAACAACAAGCGGAGGCACGCGACATATTGAATAAAATCGACCTGAGTTACTTGCGTTACGGCTACGATGAATTCCTATTGTTGTTTGTTTACTTGTTTCAGCATGAACTTTGTTCGGATCCAAATCAGAAAAATGAACTTTGGCAGCGACTTCTAGCGCATGCGGCGTATTTGGATTATCCTATTTTTTCGGAGGAATATTTTGAGAATTACTTCCAGGTAATTCGGTAAACGCAAAAATGCTTAGTAAATTTTAAATATGAGTCCAATATTCATATTTAAGGATCTTTTCAGTTGAAAATCAATCAGTAGGTTTTGATTGAAATTGATGTCAGAAATCAATCCAAAAGTTCTAGTGATCATGTAACGCGGTTGAATACCTAAAGAAATATGAATCATGTCATCTCCTCTTATTAAAAAGGAATCGAAGAGGACTGGATTACTTAAATGAGTAAGACCTATGCCAGCATAAGCAAAAAGATAGTATGGATGTCGTTTCAAACGCTTTAAACGCAATAAATCTTTCCCCATACTTGCATTTACACGAAACACACGGGAACTAGAGTAGGAATCTAAATGAATGTCACCAAAAACATCCCATTTATTGATCGATCTACCTAAGCCAAATTGAATATCGCTAGCTATTTCTTGCATCCCTAGACCTAAACCTGCACTACCATAAATCGACCAGTATTTTCTGCTTGAAAATGCACTGAATTGAGCTTCGGTTTGAATTGGAAGCAAAAACAGTAAGAATAAGAGGTAAGTTTTTTGAATCATAACGATGTAAAATTAAATATAATTTTGATATTTCTAATTAAAACTTATAGGAATTGGAATCACAACCATAACTCAATGAGGTATTTTGAAAATGCTAATTTCAAAATCAATAAACCCTTGTACAATTAACCCTAATTGTTAAGCTATTTTTAGGAAAATTAATATTACGTAGGCTTTAATAGCGAGTAGAGAAATAGATGCTTTGATGGAACTTGGCGAGATAAGTTTCGCGATGCTAAAAACTTCGGTGTAAATCTGTGCAATAATGGATTATGGAGATTCCTTCAGCGAATCGTCAATTTCTCCAAAGCTTTGCGGTCACCATTGAAATCATCTCCATCGACTTTTCCTTCGATTCCTTTCACGTATATTTCTTCCGTGAATTGGTGAAAAGACCAAGGTATATTAGCTACTCGGTGTCGTCCAGAATAGGCCGCAATCCAAAAGTGATAAGGTTTGAAATCCTTGGTATTGAAATAGCGTAGGTAAAAATCTCGGTTTGTATAAATGATTGGTTTGACACCGTAATGTTTCTCCGCTAATGCCAACCAGTTTTTTACCCCTCGAAGTAAGTTGTCTCGTCCAAACCAACTGTTTTCTTCCATGTCTAGAACAGGAGGCAGATCTCCTTTACGCAAGTACACGTGACTCTTGAAGAAATTAAACTGATTGGTCGAATTTTGACTCGGACGGTAATAATGGTAAACGCCTCTCAAGAATGACTTTCCGCGACTTTCTTCCCAATTTCGGTGAAATTCACGGTCCAAAATACGCGTTCCATTTGTCGCTCGAATAAAGATGAATTGAATCGGATGTTTTGAAGTCGCTACTGAATCCCATTCGATGTATCCTTGGTGATGGGAGATGTCCAAGCCGAAGGTACGAATACCATTTTCTTCAAACGATGATTTTTCGGTGTTCTCGTATGTTGATACGTTTTCAAAAAAGCGAATTTTTCGAACGGGTGTGATTTTAACAATACGAAATGCCAATGGAATAAAAGCAATGATTACAGCGAGTGTTAGCCATTTTTTCAGTCCCTTTTTCTGAAGGAAAAACAAGGTAATCAGTACAGCAAATACCGCAACTATTCCCGCAATTATGCGCAGTGGGTGCAGGTGGATGTACGCAATGATTTCTTGCACAAAATGTCGGGTTAGGTAATTTGAAGCAACAATATTACTCAATTAATCTTCACATAAAGCGATGAACGTTGGAATTTGGTGCTCATTGAACTGTTTTCAGTACTCTGTTTTGCGAAAATCGCAAATGGCATATTGAGTATAAGTGGAATTCAGTTTTTGTTTGGGAAATAACGTAGTTAACTTTGTTTCATCTTAAATGAATCACATGAAAAAAATAATCCTACTCTTTCTCTTCTTCATTCAGTTTTCCTCATTTGGACAAAACGCCCAAGATCAAGAAACGGTCAGTCAACCATATATTATATACAAAAACGGGATGCATTATGCGGTTTCCAAGCCCGTTGTTATTTGTGATTCCATGTGTTATTACATCAATCGTTTCGATAGGAAAGTATACACTCAACCAATAGCAAAAATTGAAGGATTCAGCAAGAAAAGTGATGTGCGCTGGATGACATATGAGGAATTTCAGAGGATTGGATCCACTCCAGTAAAGGGATACTTTTGGGGTCTTGTCACGATTTATCCAACTGGACTAGGGATTTTTATCATGTCCGACATCACCAAACGGAAGCACATTAAAAAATTATATGTAAACACACGATACGGAAACAGCTCTATCTAGAAAACCATGCAACAGATGAAAACACTTTTATTTATGTTAAGCTTATCCATCAGTGGATGTGCTTTTTCTCAATCCGATTGGTTAATCAAACCTTACGTGGTCGTAAATGATACCCTTTATGAAAACGTGAAACATCCGGTATTTATCATGGATTCGGTCTTGTATATTCGTACGGCGGATGGAGTCGTGATGACCTTTCCCTCTCGGGATGTGAACTACATCAGCAAACGTTGTTTATATGATCGGATTACTCCAAGGGAAAAAAATCGCTTGTCAAGATCTGTCGCAACAGGTTCTATACTTAGTTTAGCGGGAATCCTTGGGGGTACTGTATTGATTGTTAATAATTTGGAGCAATTAACCTATGCCACAACTACTTCTTTTTACTCTTACTCTCCTGCAGGATTGTTTTTTGGCGTAGGATTTATTATTCCATCTACTATAGCCGTCTATAATTACATCCAACGGAAACGTCAAACCAAAATGATTATCGAATCCAAAGGACTGCGGTTTATTTCAGATGAGAGCGAAGAGTGAGTTCTCCGCGGCGGAGAGAGTGAGAAACAGAGCGGAGAGTAAAATCCGAAGTAAACTCGGCACTGAGGACTGAGGACTGAGCACTGAGCACTAGTCACTAGTCCCTATTCCTCCGATGCTTTCTTCGATTTACGGTACAAATAACTTTCGTAGATAAATCGTTTCGCAAAGCGCACTTGTTTAT